>CALBDB010000078.1 GCA_937927755.1 uncultured Lysobacterales bacterium | reverse complement strand
GGTGCTGGGTGAGGACGAAATCCGTAAAGGTCAGGTCGCGGTCAAATTTCTGCGTAGCAGGGAAGATCAATTAACTATCGGTCAGAGTGAGGCCGGGGACTGGATTCGGAACTATATCGACTCCATGTAGTATCCGCCGGGTGTTATCCCGGTGCAATTTAAACAGACGGAATGTAAAGAGCAATGTCGGAATTATATGACACCCATGAACAGGGTGAACGCGTAAAAAGCTGGTTAAGGGAGAATGGCAGCGCCATGATCATGGGCCTCGTGCTGGCCTTTGGTTTGATGTTCGGTTTCAAGCAGTGGCAGGCCTGGGAAACCAGTAAACGTCAACAGGCTTCCGCTGAATACCAGGTGATGGCCAGTTTTATAGAAGCTCAGAACATGGATGCAGCGGTGCCGAATTACGAGGTACTGAAATCCGAATTTCCAAAATCCGCTTATACCCCGATGGCTTCATTGATGATGGCCAAGGCGCGTTTGCAGGCCGGCCAGGACGAGTTGGCAGCCACCGCCCTGATTCATGCGATGGAAAATGCCCAGCCTGAAGCTCTGCGGATTATTGCAAGGGAAAGACTTGCGCGCGTAAGGCTCAGCCAGGGCGATACTGATGCAGCGCAGGAGTTGCTCGATAGCGCACCCTCCAACGTGGGGTTTGAAGCGCAGTTTGCCGAGATACGCGGTGATATCCACCTCGCAAAAGGTGAAACCCAACTGGCAATCCAGAGCTACCGGGAATCACTTGACGCCCTGGAAGAAGGCGTTGGAAACCGCGAACTCCTCACGATCAAGCTGGAAGCACTGGGGGTTGTTGCCGATGACGGCTCCGGCGCCGAAGACGGTGTTTCCCGGGGTGGCATGTGAGAAATTGGCTTGTCCCTGCTTTGGCGGCACTTTTGCTGCTCAATGGATGCAGCTGGATAAAAAGCTGGGGTGATGATGACGACCTGAGTGAACCTGCAAAACTTGTGGAGTTTGAACCAACCCTGGAAGTAGGCAAGGTCTGGTCCTCCGGAGTCGGCAAAGGTCTCGACAAAGCCGGCAGGCAACTTAGACCCGCCTACAATTCCGGTACAATCTACGCTGCTGATTACAAGGGCTTGCTGTTGGCAATTGATGCGGATAACGGCAACAAGAGGTGGGAAATCAAGACCGACCTGCCATTTACCGGTGGTCCCGGCATATCCGGGAACCTGTTGATGATGGGTACGGAAAACGGTGAGGTATTTGCGTTTGATGCATCGACCGGCACCCAGTTATGGTCAGCGACAGTAACCTCCGAGGTGCTGGCGGCGCCGTCTGAGGCCGATGGCATTGTCGTGGTTCGTTGCATCGACGGTCGCGTTTTCGGCCTGGATCCCGATACCGGTCAGCGCTTATGGATTTATGACCACAGTGTCCCGCTACTGACCCTTAGGGGTAATTCGCCGCCGCTGTTACGTGCCGGGGTAGTCTATGTTGGGTATGACGGCGGCCAGGTCGTTGCCCTTGACCTTGAAGACGGCACCCTGATGTGGGAACAGACACTGGTCACAACAGAAGGCAGAACCGAACTGGAGCGCCTTTCAGATATCGACGGACAAATTGTTTTCATCGCCTCTGACCTGTTGGTATCAAGTTACAAGAATCGCCTCGCCTCGTTGGCTGCTGATTCCGGCCGCCTGTTGTGGTTCAAGGACATATCATCGGCCACCGGTGTTGCGGTCAACCGTATCAACCTCGCATTAACTGACAAGGAAGGCAACCTGTGGATGCTGGACCGGCGCAATGGTGCTGAATCCTGGAAGCAGGATCAACTGCTGCGAAGAGACCTGACGCGTCCGGTTTTCTTTGGCAGCTTTGTTGTCGTCGGTGACCTGGAGGGATACCTGCACTGGGTCAATGTTAGTGACGGCCAGTTCGCAGCGCGTGAAAAAGTCGGGGGTGACGGTTTTGCCGGGCCGCCGTTGGTGGTGGGCAATACGCTGTATGCCATGACAAAGAAAGGCAAGTTGTTGGCATACCGTGCAGGTGCAGCACTGAATTAATATGGACGGCGGTTTTCCGACCCCGTCCATGCATGTATCATGCAGCAATACCTGAAGCCCTGAAGAGCCCCGGACATGTTACCCGTAGTAGCCATCGTCGGTCGTCCAAATGTCGGAAAATCAACGCTTTTTAATGCCCTGACGCGTACCCGCGATGCGCTGGTAGCCGATATGCCGGGGGTTACCCGTGACCGCCAGTACGGTATCAGTGACGTCGGTGAAACACCCTGTGTTCTGATCGATACCGGCGGACTTGTCGGTCAGGCAGAGGGCATTGACTACCTGACGGCGCGCCAGGTTCACCAGGCAATTGAAGAATCCCAATTGGTCCTGTTCGTGGTCAGCGCGAAAGAGGGTCTGACCAGCGAAGACGAGGAAATCAGTCAGCTGTTACGTCAGCACGACCGGACCGTATTGCTGGTCGGCAATAAAACCGATGGTACCGACCCGGATCTTTCCCTTGCAGAATTTGCGGCCCTGGGCATGGGTCCGGCGATACCGGTAGCAGCATCACACCGGCGGGGCGTATCGGCCCTTATGGATGAGGCTGCCGCCTTACTGCCGCCTCCGCTGGAAGAAGAAGCAGGTGCTGAAGAGGACAGGGACCGTTTGCGCCTGGCAATCGTGGGGCGGCCGAATGTCGGCAAATCGACCCTGGTCAATCGCATGCTGGGAGAGGAACGCGTGATGGCCTATGACCTTCCCGGCACCACGCGTGACAGTATCAGCGCTTTCATGGAACAGGATGGCGTCAAGTACGAACTGATTGACACCGCCGGTGTGCGGCGGCGTTCGAGGGTTTCCGACGTGGTTGAGAAGTTCAGTATCATCAAGGCGCTACAGGCCATAGACCGTGCCCATGTGGTAGTCCTGATGCTGGATGCCAGCGAAGGCATTACCGACCAGGACACCACCTTGCTAGGTCATATTCTGCAACAGGGCAGGGCACTGGTGATCGCGCTCAACAAGTGGGACGGCATGGCTGAAGATGACCGCAAACAGGTTCTCTCGGAGATGGACCGTCGCTTGCAGTTCGTGCCCTGGGCCAGGCAAATCCGCCTTTCTGCACTACACGGCTCAGGGCTGAAAGAGTTGATCAGGGCTGTGAGGGAAGCTTGGCGGAGCGCGACAAAAGATATGCCGACACCGGAACTGACCCGCGTGTTGCAAAAGGCCTGGGAGGCGCATCAACCGCCCATGAGCCAGGGTCGCAGTTCACGACTGCGTTTTGCCCACTCTGGCGGCAGTCTGCCGCCGAGGATCATTATTCATGGTAACCGCACCGATGCCATCCCGGCTTCGTACAAGCGGTACCTGGAGAACGTCTTTATCCGGCACTTCAAATTGCGCGGCACACCGTTGATGATTGATTTCAGAAGCGGTGATAATCCGTTCAAGGATAAAAAGAACAAGCTGACCCAACGGCAAATCGCAAAGCGTAAACGCCTGAAGAAATTTACCGCGCGCAAATCCCGGAAATAAGTCTCCCTACAATACCCAGGATTGCAGATTGCACTCAATCTGGTGGGTTATAGCAGTATCTTCCGGGGGCACGGCCGACGGCCAGTGACCTATCATCTGCCCGGTGCGGTCGAACAGGTATTTATGGAAATTCCAGCGCGGAGTGGCGTCATCACCAAATTCTTCGCGTAAGGCGTGGACGATCGGGTGGGCCGATACACCCATCAGGTTGTATTTGCCTGTCATGGGAAAGTCGATGTGGTAGTTCTCCTCGCAAAATTCGGCGATGGCACCCTCATCACCGGGTTCCTTGTGACCAAAGTCATCGCAAGGAATACCTATCACAACCAGGCCGCTCTGCTTGTAATCCATCCAGATCCGCTGCAACGCTGAGTACTGGGGTGTGTACTCGCACTCGGAGGCAGTGTTGACTATCAGCAAGGGTTGCCCCTGGTAATTTGACAACGGCATCCTGGCGCCGCCTATGGATACAAATACAAATTCAAAAACGTTCATGTCTCACCCCGCATTGAACACATAATTAGCATAGTTTATGAACCAACTTCTCGCCAGCTATCCGCTACAATACACAAATAACCTCAAACCTGGAATGTCACATTGGACAAAAATCTGAAACCTGGACATGCTGCCGTGCTTGATGGCATAGAAGTCAGTGGAGCGATACTGGACTCCGTTCGCGACGCCACCGACAAGTATGTCGCCTCAGGTGGACGCCGTCCGGGTTTGGCAGTTGTTCTGGTGGGTACCGATCCGGCTTCCGCGATTTACGTGCGGGCAAAGCGCAAGGATTGTATGAAAGCTGGGATAACGGCACGGGATATTGACTTGCCGGCGGATACCAGTCAGCAGGATCTGCTTGACTTGATCGACCAGCTCAATCACGACGATGATATCCAGGGAATCCTGGTGCAGTTACCGTTACCGCCTCATATCGAGGAAACGGCGATAACCAATTCAATCAAATCCGACAAGGATGTCGATGGTTTTCATGCATTCAATGTCGGACGCCTGGCCCTGCGCCAACCCGGCTTGCGGCCTTGTACAGCACGCGGGATCGTGACCCTGCTGAATTATTACGGGATTGACTCCAAGGGCAAACACTGCGTAATCGTTGGCGCATCCAATATTGTCGGTCGTCCAATGGGCTTGGAACTGCTTCACGCCGGTGCGACCGTAACGACCTGCCACCGCTTCACAACTGACCTGGAAGCCTTTGTCCGGCAGGCTGAAATCCTGGTTGTCGCCGTTGGTCAGCCGGGGATCGTTAACGCCGAATGGGTGGCCGATGGCGCCATTGTCATCGACGTGGGTATCAATCGGCTGGATAGTGGCAAGCTGGTGGGTGATATGGATTTTGAATTGGCTGCCAGGAAAGCCGCTTGGATTACGCCCGTGCCGGGCGGGGTCGGCCCGATCACGCGTGCGACATTAATGCAAAACACCGCCGAGGCAGCCGGAATCCATATCGTGGACCCTAAAAAATCACAGGATTAACAAGGGTTTATTTATCAGGGCCGCTCCAGGATCGAGCACACGCCCATTCCACCGGCAGTACAAACGGAGATCAGGCCGCGGCCTGAACCCTTATCCTCTAGCAGTTGTGCAAGCGTGGAAAGGATTCGTGCACCGGTTGCCGCAAACGGGTGTCCAAGGGCCAGGCTGCTGCCATTCACGTTCAATTTCTCCCTGTCTATGCTACCCAGCGGCTGTTCCAGGCCGAGGCGGTCACGGCAGTAGTCTACAGATTCCCATGCCTTGAGCGTGCAAAGGACCTGGGCGGCAAATGCCTCGTGAATCTCGTAATAATCAAAATCCTGCAAGGCCAGGCCGGTGCGCTGCAACATTTCAGCAACGGCGACAGTCGGCGCCATCAACAAACCTTCATCGTTGACAAAATCGACGGCGGCGGAACGACCGGTCACCAGGTAGGCCTGCACCTGCAGTCCATGATCTTTCGCCCATTCTTCAGAGCACAGCAGCACCGCAGCCGCGCCATCGGTCAGGGAGGTGCTGTTCCCCGCGCTCAGTGTCGCTTCGGGTCCCTTGTCGAATACGGTCCTCAAGGTTGCGAGTTTCTCAATGCTTGTATCCGGGCGCAGGTTGTTGTCCCGGCTGACGCCACTCCACGGTGTAACGAGGTCATCATAAAAGCCCGCGTCGTAGGCTGCGGCTGCTTTCTGATGACTTTCATATGCCAGCTGATCCTGGTCCTCACGCTTGATTTGCCACTCCCTGGCCATCCGTTCGCAGTGTTGCCCCATGGACAGGCCGGTGCGCACTTCACCATTGGTTGGCGTGACTGGTTTCAGTTCCCCCGGCCCAAAACCCTTGAACGCATTCAGGCGTTGCTTCATCGTCCTGGCCTGGCTGACCTTTATCAGGCGGTTGGCAAACTTCTTGCCAAACACGATCGGGGCGTCAGACGTCGTATCTGAGCCGGCCGCGATGCCACTTTCGATTTGCCCGCTTGAAATCTTTGCAGCCAGGTTCAGTGCAGCCTGCAGACTGGTCCCGCAGGCCTGTTGCAGCGTAATTCCGGGGGTTAACGGTGAAAGCTTGCTGGACAGAACCGCCTCGCGGGCCAGGTTAAAGTCCTTCGAGTGTGTTATGACAGCGCCTGCCATCACCTCATCAAGTTGCTCACCTCCAATGCCAAAGCGCTGGACGACCCCGTCGATGGCTGCCGAGAGCATGTCCAGGTTGCTCTTGTCCGCGTACATGGAATTGGAACGGCAGAAAGGAATACGGCTACAGCCAACAATGGCTACCCTGCGTAATGATTGGCTCATTGTTCTGCTCCTCTTTGCTTCAGATAGTGCAATGGACCACCGCGGAATGGCGCGAAGCCGGTGCCGAATATCATACCGGCATCCAGCACATCGGCGTCTTCAACAATGCCATCGGCCAGCGCTGCCTCACAGGCCTCAAAATAAGGTTGCAGCAACGAATCGGTGATTTCCTCGATGGCGTACTGGCTGAAATCTGCATCCGCCCGTTTGGGTTTGCCTTTTTCCCAGGTGTAAAAACCTTTGCCCGTTTTGCGGCCCAGTTCACCGTCATTGACTTTCTTTTGCAGCAGGTCTGCTTCTCGTTTGGCTGATTCTCCGCCCAACAGCGTTACGACCTTCAGACACACGTCGAGGCCGACCGTGTCCGCCAGTTCAACCGGACCCATCGGCATACCAAATGATTTGGCTGCCTTGTCCAGGACTTCAATCGGGATTTCCCGGTCCAGGTGCATGCTCATCGCCCTGGCCATGTAACCGGCCAGCACCCGGTTTACCAGGAAGCCGGGACTGCTTTTGACCGGAAGCGGGAAACGGTTAATTTGCCCGCAAAATGCGGCGCCTTTCGCTACCTGTCCGGCATCGGTGTCCTCATCGTAGACAATTTCCACCAGCGGCATCTTCGCGACCGGGTTAAAGAAATGGATGCCGATCAGTTGCCCGGGATTCTTAAGCACCGATGCGATGTCCGCTAACGGTATGGCCGACGTATTGGTGGCCAGTACAGCGCCGCTCTTCATGCGTGGCTCAATATCCGCAAACAATTTACGTTTTACCTCCACATCTTCAAAAATCGCCTCGATAATGACATCGGCTTTTGCAACTCCCTTGCCATCAACATCGGCTATCAGCCTGCTGACAGCGCCAGCGACCCTGGCATTGTCACGCAGCTTCTTTTTAAATAGGGACTTTGCGCGTTTCAAGGCTGGTTCGATATATTTCAATTCGCGGTCCTGCAAGGTCACATCCAGTCCCTGCAGCACGCACCAGGCTGCAATGTCGCCGCCCATGACCCCCGCGCCAATAACGTGTACCCGCCGCACCTTGATGTCTGACTTCTTGGCAAAGCCCTTCAGCCTTTCCATCAGGAAGAACACGCGGCGCAAGTTTTTTGACACATCGCCGGTGATCAATCTACCGACACGCTCCGCTTCTTCCACCATCATGCGCTGAGGGTCATCACCGTAGCGTTCCCAGGCCTCGATAAGTTCAAACGGGGCAGGGTAGTGATCGGGGTTGGCCTTTGCCGACACCTGCTTGCGCATCATCCGTGCCATCAGGCGGCGCACTGGTGCAAAATTCTGCAACCGGGTCAATTGGCCGGGCGGCCGGCTCTTGCGGCCCTGTTTGATCGCCCGTCTTGCCGCCCAGCGCAACGAACCATGCGCATCGACGAGTTCATCAACGAGACCCATCGCCCGGGCTGCACCGGGACGCAGGTTGCGTGTACTGAGCATCAATTGCATCGCACTGGAAGCGCCCGCCTGCTGTATGCTGCGTGCACTGCCGCCAAAGCCCGGGTAAATTCCCAGCTTGATTTCGGGAAAGCCAAGGCGTGTGTGTTCAACGTTTCTTGCAATGCGGTAATCAAAACAAAGCGACAGTTCCAACCCACCGCCCAGGCAATAGCCATCGATTATCACGACCTTGGGAAAGGGCAGGGCCTCTACGCGATTGAACAAGCGGTGCACCTGGGTAATGCCGTCGCTGGCGGCTTCAGCGTCGTCATAGCCGTCAAATTCACGTACGTCTGCACCAACTATGAACGAGCCCGGTTTTCCGGACTGTAGTACCAGCCCTGCGGGTGCATCTGCCTCCAGCACGTCGAGAATCGTGGAGAGTTCGCTGAGCACTTCCATGGACAGGCTGTTGGCGCTTTCGCCGGCCCGGTCAATACTGAGCCAAAGCACGTTATCCAGATCGGTTGAGAACTTCCAGTTGTTAAATTTGCTGTCTTTTAGTGGCGTTTCAGTCATCTGTGTTCCGGTATTCTGATCAGGGGATAAATCCAGGTGGTTAATTATACGCTCACGGGAGGTGCAGTCTACGGTAGCCACAATCCAGCGCGGCGCAGCATGGCCGCAGTTTTTATCAACGGCAAGCCGACCAGTGCGGTTGGATCTTTGCTATCGATGCTTTCAAATAGAGTGATGCCCAGCGACTCGGCCTTGAACGAACCTGCACAATCAAGCGGATTTTCTTTTTTCAGGTAACGTTCGATCTCCACATCCTCGAGTCTGCGAAACTTCACCACGGTTTGATCTGTATGGTGCTCGGTGAACCCGCTGTCCAGGCACTGCACGGCGATAGCAGTCAGAAACTCCACGGCTTGCCCGCTGAAGGAGCGCAGTTGCGCGAACGCCTTTTCAGGCGTGCCGGGTTTGCCGACAATTCGTCCGTTGAATAGCGCAAGCTGGTCTGAGCCTATAACAACCGCGCCCGGGTATTTCGTGCCAATGACCGCAGCTTTCTGCATGGCAAGCCGCACCACGTGGTCATCGGGTAATTCTGAGAGCAAAGCCGATTCATCTATCTCAGGCGAATGGCAAGCAAACGGGAGACCAAGGCGTTGTAGTAACGATTTGCGGTATTTGCTTGAAGAAGCAAGAATTAATTCGACAGGTAGTGACTCGTTATTCATTTGTATAGTAAAATAAGCGGTTACGTTGGCTCGTTGTTCGTATTTAATGTTCGGGTTCGGGTTATTTGGGTCTGGATTATTTGGGGATTGTGAGGCTATGTCGCGGGAATATCCAGACTGGATTTCACCGGCTCGTGCCGCCGAAGGCAAACGCACGTTTAGTGGGACCATTCCATTGTCGCGCATGAAGCGGCTGGCAGGTCTGCTGGTTAATGCCGAGGGTGAAGCCACATTCACCGCGTCCTTCAAGACTGACCTGGACAAACGGGTCATCGTAGACCTGCAGGTAGAAGCGGCATTGCCGCTGATTTGCCAGGCCAGCCTGGAAGTTTATGACGAGCAGGTAAATCGCCGTAGTGAACTGGCTGTCATAGAGTACGAGAACGAGCAGGAGGAATTGCCGGACAATTACGAACCGGTACTGACTGAACACGGCAGGTTGGCAGTAGCCGTCCTGGTAGAAGACGAATTGTTGCTTGCCTTGCCGCAGATACCGCGTAAACCGGGTTTGCAAAAGGTCCGGTATTCTACCAGCGGTCAATCATTCGAAGACAGTGGGTTCGAAGATGGAGTGTCAGAAGACGGCGGGGCACCAACAGGGGTAAAGAAAAACCCATTTGCTGTTTTGCAGGATATGCTGAAGCGGGACAAGCCGGATTAATGTTATTTTTTTGAATTTGTATTTTTTTAAGATTATTATTTATTGGGAGTAGATCATCATGGCTGTACAAAAGAGCCGAAAAACACCATCCAGACGCGGAATGCGGCGTTCACACGACGCACTGAAAGCACCGACCTTGTCTGTTGATCCGACGACTGGCGAGACGCACCTGCGTCACAATGTCAGCCCGGAAGGTTACTACAAGGGCCGTAAGGTAATCGACACCAAAGTTGTGGAGTTCGAAGACGACGAAGAATAAGCTGTTTCCAACCACGGAACCAGGAAATGGTACCAACCGCCGGCGCTTAGCCGGCGGTTTTGTTTCCGGCATAAAGTTTGATGGATAAACCAGGCAGAAATAATCAGGTCAAAGTTTCCAGCGGAAAAGCCGTGCTGGCACTGGATGCGCACGGTGGCGATTTTGGCCCTACCGTAACCGTCCCAGCGGCCCTTGATGTACTTAGAGCCCAACCGGGTCTTGAGATTTTGCTGTGCGGCATCCAGGCTGACATGTCGCCGGTGCTCGCAAGCTGTCGTGCCGGACATGCACATACTCATTGTTTCGACAGACTGCATACGATTGAAGCAAGCCACGCGCTGGCTTCTGATGCCCGTCCGGTTGCTGCATTGAGACGTGGAAAGGGCAGCAGCCTGTGGCTCGCACTTGAACAGGTTGCCAATGGCAAGGCGGACGCGTGCGTCAGTGCCGGCAGCACCGCTGCGATGCTTGCCCTGGGTGTGAAATTGCTTGGCATGCTGCCAGGTATCGAACGACCGGCGCTGATGTCGAGCATTCCGTCAGCCACCGGGCAGACGAGCCTGTTGGACCTGGGTGCAAACCTGAACGTGACTGCCAACCAATTGGTACAGTTTGCCATCATGGGGTCGGTTGTCTACCAGGCAGACGCGCAAACCGGACAGCCGAAGGTGGCCCTGTTAAATGTGGGTCACGAGGACAGCAAAGGCGATGCAGTGATCAAGGAAGCCCATGCAATGTTGAAGGAACTGCCCATCAATTACACTGGGTTTATTGAAGGGCACGACATATTTTCCGGAAATGCGGATGTGGCCGTATGTGACGGGTTCTCCGGCAACCTGATTCTTAAATCCGGGGAAGGTCTGGCGAGGATGTTTGTCCGGCAATTCGATCTGGCAATGAAAAAAGGCGTGTTTGCAAGGCTTGGTGCCATGCTCGCGGGAAGGGCGCTTAAACCCATGCTGGCGCGATTTGAACCATCCAAGCATAATGGTGCCCCATTGTTGGGGTTGCGGGGCGTTGTCGTTAAGAGCCATGGCAATGCGAATCGCGAGGCGCTCGGGCATGCAATTCTTGAAGCGGTAACGGAAGCTGAGCGCCTGGTTCCACAACGTATTGAAACTATGATTAATGATTACTCCATTGAGGAAAGTTAGTGTTTGCAACGTGGCGTTTAAACCCCACGGGAGCGCTGAATCCGCAATTTTCATATTGAAGGAGCACAGGTGAAATATTCAAAAATAATAGGTACCGGCAGTTATCTGCCGGAAAAAATCGTCACCAATGCCGACCTGGAAAAAATACTGGACACCTCCGACCAGTGGATTAGGGAACGGACGGGGATTTGCGAGCGGCGTGTTTCCCGTGAAGACGAGACCAGTGGAGACATGGCTGTAGTTGCTGCGCAACGGGCATTGGAGGCAGCAGGTGTCGAGGCGGAGGAGATAGGTCTGTTGGTGGTAGGAACGACGACGCCCGACCTGGTCTTTCCGAGCACAGCCTGTTTGATCCAGGCGCGCTTAGGTCTGCCTGATTGTGGTGCGATGGATGTAAATGCCGCCTGTTCCGGATTTATATATGCACTGTCTGTTGCAGATAAGTACGTGCGCTGCGGCGATGTAAAAAAGGCGCTGGTCATCGGTGTTGATAAACTGACCGCAATGCTGGACTGGAACGACCGCGGTACAGCAGTATTGTTTGGCGATGGCGCGGGGGCGGTGGTCATAGAAGTCTCTGATGAACCGGGCATCCTCTCTACCCATATCCATTCTGCCGGAAGACACAGTGACCTGCTTTATGCCGATGTCGGCGTAGGAAAGGGTTTCAAAGCAGAAGAACATGGTGGTGTTTGCATAAAAATGAAAGGCAATGAAGTCTTTAAGGTCGCCGTCAGGACCCTGGGCCGGATCGTGGACGAGACCCTTGCGCACAATAATATGAATAAATCTGACCTGGACTGGCTGATACCACACCAGGCCAATCACCGGATCATATCAGCTACCGCCAAGAAACTGGGTATGACCATGGACCAGGTCGTGGTCACCGTGGACAAGCACGGCAACACATCCGCAGCCTCTGTGCCCCTGGCTCTTGACGCGGCAGCACAGTCCGGAAAGATCAAGCGCGGGGATATGCTGTTGCTGGAAGCGTTTGGCGGTGGCTTCACCTGGGCTTCCGCCCTGATAAAGTACTAAATTCAGAATTGAACAAAGTATGTTAGCGGAGAATGACGATGAATAGTGGCTTGCAAGATCAGGTAGCACTGGTAACCGGTGCCAGCCGGGGTATCGGTGCAGCTATTGCAAATATGCTGGCGGCCGAGGGCGCCAGGGTTTTTGGTACAGCGACATCGGAAGCAGGCGCTAAAGCCATCAACGAGCGGGGCATTGAAGGTTTGACCGGCCTGAGTCTGGATGTCAATGATGTCGATGGCATCAGTTCGGTTTTGAGTGCAATTGCAGAACAGGCATCGGCCCCGACAATCCTGGTGAATAATGCCGGCGTTACACGTGACCAGTTATTGATGCGTATGAGTGAAGAAGACTGGGAAACAGTGCTAGACACGAACTTACGGTCTGTATACCGTCTTTCAAAGGCTTGTTTACGCGGCATGATGAAGGCCCGTAAAGGCAGAATTATCAGTATAGCTTCGGTAATTGGCTCAATGGGCAACGCCGGCCAGGCAAATTACGCCGCAGCAAAGGCCGGCATGATGGGATTTTCACGCTCACTGGCCCGTGAGGTCGGTTCCAGGGGTATAACTGTTAACGTGGTTGCACCCGGATTTATCGATACCGACATGACTCGCGAACTGGGTGAAGCACAGCGTGAATCGATGTTGAAAGATATCCCTTTAAACCGCCTTGGCGAGGCCGATGATATAGCGGCTGCTGTTACCTTCCTTGCTTCAGAATCAGCGGCTTATATTACCGGTCAGACCATTCACGTGAATGGTGGAATGTATGTAAGCTGAAGCGGTTTGCAGGAAAGGGTACATTTTTTTAAAAAAAGCGTGTCACCGGTGATACATACGGTGGCGCATCGTAACGTTACTTTGCTAAGGTTAAATTTGTAAGCTACAACACTGGCAGAATCGTCGCAGTTTCTTTAAAATTGCGTCTCTTGTCTCACACTTTAAGGATCCATTAAAAAAATGAGCAGCATTGAAGAACGCGTTAAAAAGATTGTTGTAGAGCAACTTGGTGTTAAGGAAGAGGAAGTTACCGCCAATGCATCTTTCGTAGACGACCTGGGCGCGGACTCTCTGGATACCGTCGAACTCGTGATGGCGCTGGAAGAAGAGTTTGAGTGTGAAATCCCCGACGAAGACGCGGAAAAGATCACCAGTGTTCAGCAGGCTATTGATTACGTTAACTCCACTATCAGCTGACACTGAAAGCATGTAAAAAACGTTGGCGGTCGGCATTTTGCCGGCCGTCGTTCGTTATAGATATTCAATTTTGAGGTCCACTAAATGTCGCAACGTCGTGTTGTAGTAACCGGTATGGGTATTGTATCGCCGGTTGGCAGTACCATCGATACCGCCTGGGATGCAATATGCAACGGCCGTAGCGGTATCAGGCCAATCGCCTCCTTTGACGCGGAACACATGAAGACCCGTATCGCCGGTGAGGTGATCGACTTCGATGTTTCCAATTACCTGAAACCGCGCGAGTCCAAACGGCTGGATGAGTTTATCCACTATGGATACGCAGCTGCCGTTGATGCGCTGGAAGACTCCGGACTGCTTCGGGAAGACTCAGCGCACGACCCCGAACGAATCGGCTGTGCGCTTGCATCGGGCATCGGTGGACTCAAGACCATAGAGGACACCACCGAGGCCTACCTGAAGGGCGGGCCACGCAAGGTCAGCCCGTTCTTCATTCCGGGCTCGATCATCAACATGATCGGCGGTTTTTTATCCATCAATTACAATCTGAAAGGCCCCAATATAGCGATCGTTACTGCCTGCAGCACGGCAACCCACAACATGGGCGCCGCAATGCGCATGATCCAGTACGGGGACGCCGATGTCATGGTTGCAGGCGGTGCCGAATTTGCCACGACGCCGACATCAATAAGCGGCTTTGTTTCCGCAAGAGCCATGACGACCCGCAACGATGAACCTGAAAGGGCCAGCCGTCCGTGGGACCAGGACCGCGATGGGTTTGTGCTTTCCAATGGGGCAGGCGTGGTCGTCCTTGAAGAATTGGACCATGCAAAAAATCGCGGCGCAAACATATATGCCGAGGTCATCGGTTTTGGCCTGAGTGGCGACGCTTTTCACATGACAGCTCCACCGGATGACGGTGAAGGCGCCGCACGTTGCATGAACGCGGCGATCAGGGACGCCGGCATGAATCCACAGGAAGTGGATTACATTAACGCCCACGGAACATCCACACCGCTGGGTGACGTTGCAGAGACAATTGCTACCAAGACTGTTTTCGGTGACCATGCTTACAAGCTCGCCGTCAGTTCAACAAAATCCATGACAGGGCATTTATTGGGGGCAGCAGGTGGTGTTGAAGGCATATTCAGCATTCTCAGCATCAGGGATGGCATCATACCGCCAACCATAAACCTCGATAAACCGGGTGAGGGTTGCGACCTGGACTACGTCGCCAACGTGGCGCGGGAATCAAACGTACGCGTGTCGATATCCAATTCCTTTGGTTTTGGTGGTACCAACGGCAGTCTTGTTTTTCGTAAACTGACAGACTGACAAAGGCTTTGCACAGCTGTTCGATAGCGTCTGCGCACGACCTGCATGCCATTTCGGTTGCGTTGCCCGAACGCTACCCCTACCTGCTTGACAGTTCCGCCCCGGGTCCGCTCGGGCAATACAGCCTGTTATTGCGAAGCAGCGGTGAGCAGTTGTGTCTACAGGCTGATCATTCGGTCACAAGCCCTGGTGAAGCGGACGAATTCCTGTCCCGGCTCGATGACTGGTACCACAAGGAGAAACGCACGCGGGACAACTCTGACGGCGGGCCGTTTGTCGGCGGCTGGTTTCTTTACCTGGGTTACGAACTGGCGGCCGGCATCGAGCCGGTGGTCCATTTTCCCGTTGCCTCCGATGGTTTTCCAATCGCCTTCGCAAGCCGCTGCCCGGCTGCGATTTATGCCTGTCCGGACAAGCCCGGGACTCTGAACCTGGTTGCTGAGACATCTGCATTGCTCAACGAGATGCGTGAAGAGCTCAGAGGGATGCGTACCACGCAAAGGCCTGATTTTCCGCAACTGAAGGAACTGCAGGCAGACCCGCCAAACAGGTTCAAACAGGCCGTTTCACGGATTCACGAGTACATCCTCGATGGTGATGTATTCCAGGTCAACCTGTCCAGGGGCTGGCAGGGTGAATTTGACGATGCCATCGATCACATGGCGCTTTACCGTTCGCTGTGCAGCAGCAACCCGGCGCCGTTTGCCGGCCTGGTGCGATGGAAAGATTACACATTGATGAGTTCATCACCGGAACGGCTGGTCCATGTCAATGGCAACAAAGTCCAGTCCAGGCCCATAGCTGGCACCCGGCCACGTGGAACGGATCTGCAGTCCGATCAGGATCTGAGCCGTGAACTGCTGGCACATCCCAAGGAACGTGCTGAACATATCATGCTGATCGACCTCGAACGCAACGACCTGGGCAGGGTGTGTGAGACCGGAAGTGTAGAGGTAGATGAACTGATGGTTGTCGAGACCTATAAACATGTTCATCATATCGTGTCGAATGTATGCGGGCGTCTGCGCAGCGGGGTCACGCCGGTGGACGTGATACGGGCTGTTTTTCCAGGTGGCACGATCACCGGTTGTCCGAAGGTCCGTTGCATGGAAATTATTGCCGAACTGGAGCAGCAAGGCCGTAGTTTTTACACCGGATCCTTCGGTTACCTAGGGCTTGACGGCAGTATGGATTTGAATATCCTGATACGCTCCATGTTGGTACATGACCGCCACATCAGCTTTCGTACCGGGGCCGGAATTGTCGCAGACTCCAATCCTGACAGCGAGGTGTCGGAAACCGAGGACAAGGCGCGCGGCCTGCTGAAGGCCCTGAAATCGGCAGTGCCAGCGCCCCTTCGAGGATAAAATCATGCTTGAATGCCTTGTAAACGGCGAAATTTCAAACTTCCTGGCGGCTACTAACCGTGGCCTTAACTACGCCGACGGTCTTTTTGAGACCCTGGTAATCCGCAATGGCCGTCCACTCCGCTGGCAAGCCCATATGGACAGGCTAGGTGCAGGCTGTGAACGCCTCGGTATGAGCATGCCGCCACAGGCAGTGCTGTTGCGCGAAGTACAAACAGTCAGCACGGGCCTGGCGGACGCGGTGGTAAAAATTATCCTTACCAGGGACGGGCGGGAACGCGGCTACATGCCAGAGAAAGACAGCACCAGTACGCGGATAGTCAGCGCCCATCTTTTTCCCGTGGGTGCGGCTGAATTTGCCCACAACGGTGTGCGGACCCGTATTTGTGATCTGCGGCTCGCCATACAGCCGGCGCTGGGCGGCATCAAACACCTGAGCCGTCTTGAGCAGGTAATGGCGAGCGCCGAACTACGTGACAAGGGTGCCGAAGAAGGTATCTTGCTCGACCCGGAAGACCATATCATCAGCGCCGTTTCCGCGAACATTTTTCTCGTTGTGGAAAATCGTTTACTTACACCGAGACTTGACCGCTGCGGTGTCCGCGGCGTGGTCCGCGCTGCGATCCTGGCCGGTTTCGCAGCACGCTGTGAACAACGCCGCCTGCTCGTGGATATGTTCCAGGAAGCCGACGAGGTGTTCATTTGCAATTCTGTCAGGGGTATTGTTCCTGTCACCGCGATCGACGAGCGGGAATTTGAAATCGGACTGGTCACCCGGGAACTGCAAACATGGTTGCAGGAAGGGGCCAGGATGGCATGAAACGGCTCCTGCCGATCGCCCTGATCCTGCTGCTGCTGTCGGCAGCGGTCACGATGGGCTT
>CALBDB010000077.1 GCA_937927755.1 uncultured Lysobacterales bacterium | reverse complement strand
CGCATTGCAGGCCCACAAGGAAAGCAAAAGCAACAGAAAACGTTTGGCCAGCTGGTTGGTGATTGTCGCAAGCCTGGTCCTGGTTGTCAGTATCAGCTTGCGCAACACCAACGATGAGATGCCGGGTGGCACCCCAACTCCGGAGTTTGCGACGCCGGAAACAAATCTCGCGTCAGTATCAGTGCAAGACAATATTGATGCGCTGATTGGTTTGTCCCAGAAAATGGAAGAACAGGTGAAAAATTTGCGACAGGAAACAGGCTCCATGCCGGCCGAATCGGCCATTTACGTGGCCGAACTCGAAGACCTGATCGCACAGGTGGATAGCGAACTGAGCTTGACACCCGGTTCGATTGACCTGTGGGGGCAACGCGTCAACCTGATGCTGGACCTGGCCCAGATTTACCAGCAGCAATGGGAAATTGACTACGGCCGAATGGCGTCACTTTGAATTATTTACGAGGCGAATATATATGAAATACCGCGACCCGTTAATTGTACTTCTTACTGCCCTGCTGATTGGTTCAGGCTCCATGGCAAAGGCAGCTGGTAGAGACGAAACTACCGCACAGGCAGCTGAACGTGCCGCCATGGCGGCACAGCAGTCACGGCTTGAAGCCGAACACCAGAAAGCACTGGCTGAAGCCGAGAGACAACAGCTTGAAGCAGAGGCCACGCTGGAAAGAGCCCACGAACATCTTCGCGAAGTTTCCGAACAAAGGAAAAAATTAGCCGGGGAAAGCGCAGAAGCCAGCCAGGCCCGTGAAGCCCAGGCAGCCGAAATGGCCAGGATGCAGCAGGAGCTTAGCCAGGCGCGCAGGGAGCTAAGGGAAACTTCGAGAGAGATAGCCCGGGTCAGCCGCGAAGTCACCCGTGAAAGGATCCGCAGCGAACCTTCCAGTTATGTCCACAGAACATCCGGCCGCCCCGTGCTTGGGGTCATACTTGGCGATGCAAACGATATAGGTATCGAGGTTATCGGAGTTTCTCCGGATGGCCCTTCTGAACGCGCCGGCATTCGGAAGGACGATGTCATTATTGCCGTTGGCGGCCGTGTACTGGCGACAGCCGATGAATCAGGTGATGTAAGGAAGGGTATAAGTATTGCGTTGGAGGACATCAAGGCCGATGAACCGGTCATCGTCTCTGTGGAACGCGGTGACCAGACGCTGGATTTGACCGTGGTACCCGAGATACGGGAGCCCCTCGGCTGGCAAACGGTCACACGTTTTCCAACTGCACCTGCAAAACCTTCTGCACCCGGTGAGGCAATTCGTATTGAGCGCATCGTAGTACCTGAAATTGACACCGAGCAACTGGCCGAACAGATCGAGCAGATCAGGATCAATATCGACGAGCGTGAGTTACTGAAGGCAGCAAATGAAGCACTCGAACATGCCTGGGAATATGAATTTGAATTTCACGATTTGTCAGAAATGGGTGACATTGCGCTGCACGATGCAAACGTGTGGTTTGGCCTGCCAATGACACAGGGATTGAAGCTGGCAGAAATTGACCCCGGACTGGGTGAGTACTTTAAAACTGATCGCGGTGTGCTGGTATTGAAAGCCAGGGCCGACAACGATCTGCAACTGGAATCCGGTGACGTGATTTTGCAGGTTGGTAATACAGAGGTTAATTCGCCGGCGGAGTTCGTTCGCAGCTTGCGTGAATTTGAAGCGGGCCAGGAATTGAGCATCGAGATCAAACGCAATCGCAAGGACAAGACACTGAGTGCCGTAATGCCGGAAAGACGTATTGGCTTTCTTGCCCCCGGATTCAGCACGGCGCGCAGCGTACATTTCAGCCACGATACCGATTGATACAAACTGCTGGCACAGAAACCAACCCCGTCCACACGGGGTTGGTTTTTTTATACACTTGAGCGATTACTGGCCAAGCATCATAATCCCTGCTCCCTTCTTGTTTTGATTCAAGTGCGAGCAGACCCATGGAAAAAGTTAAAACCGCAATCACCTGGTTTGAAATTCCGGCAATGGATTTTGAACGCGCTGTTCGTTTTTATAGTGAAATCTACTCTTTTGATATGCCCATAATAGACAAGGGCGATGTCAGGATGGGTTTTTTTCAACACCAACATGGTGTAGGTATAGGAGGCGCCGTGGTTAGCGGTGAAGGCTATGCCCCCTCGATTGTTGGCACAAAAATATACCTGTATGCAGGCGATGATTTAAATGTCGTGCTTGGCCGGGTTGGCAAAGCTGGCGGCACAATTGTAGAGGATAAAACCCATGTCTCCCCCGAGATTGGGTATGTTGCTACCATCGATGATACTGAAGGCAACCGTATCTACCTGCACTCAAAGAACTGAGCAGGCAGAAAATTACCGGCCATGTCTGCGAAACCCGATTCCATAAAATCCATTCTTTACGCATTTTTTGCGAATCTGTCAATCGCCGTGGCCAAAGGTGCTGCTGCCTTTTGGACGGGGTCCGGCGCAATGCTGGCCGAAGCGATTCACTCGCTGGCCGATAGCTGCAACCAGCTTTTGCTGCTGTTCGGGATGAAGCAATCAAGGCGTCCGCCTGACCTTGATTATCCGCTGGGTTATGGCAAAAGCATCTACTTCTGGTCTTTCCTTGTAGCTGTAATCCTGTTCAGTCTTGGTGGGATGTTCTCGATTTACGAAGGTGTACACAAATTCACGCACCCGGAACCACTGACCAAACCCATGATTGCCATCGGCGTGCTTGTTTTTGCGATCATTGCCGAATCCGTTTCATTGTGGGGTTGTATGCAGGCCGTCAACAAGGAACGCAGGAGCCGGGCCTTACCGCTATGGTTCCGCGAAAGCCGGAGCAGTGAACTGATCGTTGTATTTGGCGAGGATGTCGCCGCTTTGTTGGGCCTGGTAATAGCCCTCGTGGCGGTATTGGCCGCAGCGATAACCGGCAACCCGGTTTACGATGCCATTGGAACGATGGTCATCGGTGCCTTGCTGGTCATCATCGCCTTCCTGCTGGCCGTGGAGGTTAAGCACCTTCTCATCGGCCAGGGTGTGGAGAAACACCTGCGTGAGCAGATGGAGAGTTTTTTGACAGAACGGCCCGAGGTCGAGCAGTTGTACAATTTTTTGAGCTTGCAGATGGGTGCGGACGTCATGGTGGCCGTCAAGGTTAAAATGCACCCGACGGGATCTGAAAGCGGGCTTTTGGACGCCATCAACCTGATTGAAAGCGAGTTTCGCACCACCTTTCCGATGGTAATGTGGCTGTTCTTCGAACCGGACAATATGGATGAATAAAGCCTGTGACTAGCCCCAAGATTGGATTTGTAAGCCTTGGCTGCCCCAAGGCACTGGTCGATTCAGAACGGATATTGACCCAGCTGCGCACCGACGGGTACGAAATATCACCCAGCTATGACGGCGCGGACGTCGTTGTGGTCAATACCTGTGGTTTTATTGACAGTGCCCGCGCTGAATCCCTGGATGCCATCGGTGAGGCCCTGAATGAAAACGGCCGGGTCATAGTAACCGGTTGCATGGGTGTGGATGAAAAAGAAATACGTGAGCTTCACCCCTCTGTGCTGTCGGTCAGCGGCCCGCAACAATATGAGCAGGTCGTCGGTGCGGTCCGCCAGTATGCTCCATTTGAAAAAGACCATGATCCGTTTGTTGACATTGTGCCTCCCCAAGGCATAAAACTGACACCAAGACACTATGCATATCTAAAGATATCAGAAGGTTGTAACCATAACTGCACATTCTGCATTATACCTTCAATGCGTGGAAAACTTGTCAGCAGAGCAGCCGGGGATGTGCTCGCAGAAGCCGAAAGACTGGTCGGCGCGGGTGTCAGGGAACTGCTGGTGATCTCCCAGGATACGTCTGCCTATGGTGTTGATCTCAGGTACCGGCATGATTTCTGGGGCGGAAAACCGGTAAAGACCCGTCTGACCGAGCTCTGCCGTGAACTGGGCAAACTCGGCGCATGGGTCAGGCTGCATTATGTTTATCCCTACCCGCACGTTGATGAACTGGTGCCGCTGATGGCCGAAGGGCTGGTTCTTCCCTATCTCGATATACCCTTACAACACGGCAGCCCGCGAATACTGAGGATGATGAAACGCCCGGCAGCCGCGGAAAATGCGCTCGAGCGTATCAGGAAGTGGCGTGAAATCTGTCCTGATATCACCTTGCGTAGCACGTTCATCGTGGGTTTTCCGGGCGAAACGGATGCTGATTTCAATGAACTGCTGGATTTCATCACTGAAGCACAACTCGACCGTGTCGGCTGTTTCCGGTATTCGGCGGTCGCCGGCGCCCGCGCCAATGATCTTCCCGATCACGTGCCCGCCGATGTCATGGCCGAACGGGAACAGGCATTTATGCAGCTGCAGGCGGAAATCAGCCAGGCGCGGCTGCAGGCCAAAGTGGGAAGCGTGCAACAGGTGATCGTGGACGGGGCGGACGATCAATATGCCATCGCGCGCAGTCACGCCGACGCGCCGGAAATCGACGGCCTGGTTTATATTGAGGACGGCCAGCATCTGCAGGCCGGTGAAATCGTCAATGTTCATATAACCGGTGCCGACGAACACGACCTCGATGGCCGGCTTGCCGACTGATCAGCCTTCCCCCGTATGTTTGCCGTCAGCCAAATCATCGCGAGAAACCTGCATCGCAAAGAGGCCTGTAACCAGGCTTTGTGGATCAACCCCGAGAAAGACGATTGTTGGCGCGAGGTGGAATCAATCTGCCCTTCACTGAAGTTACTCAGCCAGGACTACGGCGTCACTGACTACCTGAAACGATCGTCTGCTGAGATTGAATTTTCTGCTTTCCCAGAGGCTGGTGACACAAAAAACCAGTGGATCATCCTGAACCTGCCACGGCAAAAAGCCCTGCTGGAAATGATGCTTGAGTGCGCCGCATCCCTGCTGGCTGAAGACGGGTTACTGTGGCTGGCGGGCGAGAACAAGGCAGGGATAAAATCCGCCGACAGGCGCCTGAAAAAGTATTTCGGCCGGGTCAGGAAACTGGACAGTGCCCGTCATTGCACCTTGTTTGAAGCCAGCGAACCGTTGGCCGGGCAAACATTCGATCCGGCTTCCTACCGTGAAGAATGGCTCTTGGACTGTCAACCCACCCCAATCAGGGTAGCTTCCTATCCGGGTGTCTTTGCACACGGGAGAGTAGACGCTGGCACGGCCCTGTTGCTCGATGTCCTTACTGACATGCCAATCGAAGGAGAGGTGCTGGACTTCGCTTGCGGTGCAGGACTTATAGGAACCTGTATCGCCGCCGGCCATGAACATGCCAGGGTAACCCTGCTGGATACCAGTGCACTGGCACTGAAGGCCGTTGAAGATACGCTGGCAAGCAACCGGTTGGAAGGTTTCGTACTGGCCTCGGATGGTCTGTCTGAACTCAGTGGAAGCTTTGACCTGATTGTCAGCAATCCGCCGATACACGCAGGTGTGAAAACAGATAGCCGTCTCAGCATGCGTTTACTCGATTCGGTGCATGACCACCTTAACCCGGGCGGCAGATTGCTAATGGTCGCAAACGTGCATTTGCCCTATGAGAATTGGTTGTCGCAGAGATTCAAACACTTTAGCGAACTGGCTACCAATAATAATTACAAGGTTCTTTTGGCGAATAAATAATTAACATGGAATTATCCCTTGATGGGAAGGTCGAAGCGTTTGAACTTAAACCAGTTGCATCAAAAAAGGAATACAAAATGCGGAAAATATTACTCTCTTCAGTAATCGCCGGATCAATGGCCCTCGCCCTGTTGAATGCTTGTGCCGACAATAGCGGAGAAACACCAATGTCCGCATCCGATACTACCGGCAGTACGAGCTCACAGGACATCTCGATAATGGATCAACCGGTCGACTTTTCAACGCCTGAAAATGTGGAAATATCTTTGCAGAAAGTCAAGGATCAGGAAGGTGAAAAGGCCTATAAAACGCTTAACAGCGCAATGCAATATGTATTGTTTTACGACTTGAGCCTTCGTAATGACAAGGAAAAACTTTACAAGGCGCTGGACGGGTCCACACCCAAAGATATCATTGCGAGGATGAACAAACGCTAAAAACAGGCGGCACTTAGAGCATTGACTGAAAACTGGTAAAACTTCCTTATGTGCGGAAAAGCAGCAGTCTCCAACCTGTCTTGGAAAGACATCTACGCCTGGGCCGCAAGCCTGACGCCGCCCGAAGAACTGCCAGAAAACCCCGCCAACAGGATCAACATCTCCCCTTCCCGCCTGCGGCGCGTATCGGAACCTGATTCGATGGTATGGGAGACTTTGCCTGCTATCTACGCCAACGGTGATTCCGATCAGCCCACAGAAGCCATCTGGCCATTTCTGCCCCATTGGTCCCAGGGGCAGTTGCCGCGAAACAAGGAGGGAAAACTACTCTCCACTGCAAACGCCAGGTTGCGTCATGACGGACGGCCCTTTGCGCCGTCATATTTGAGCGCGTGGTCAAAGGACATGAGGGTGCTGGTGCCAGTGTCGTGGTTTTACGAATTTAGCAGCCGGGTGCGTCCCCAGATTCCCTATGCGGTTTTCCCCCTGCACGCACCGTTCTGGATGTTGTGCGGATTGGGGAGTTGGTTTCGATCTGCGGATGGCTCAAGAAATCTGAGCATCAGCATTATCACCGTCGAGCCAAACGAAGTCCTGAAATCCGTGGGTCACCACCGCTCGCCCGCCATCCTCAGAACCCCGGTTGATGCCGGACGCTGGCTTGGAGCGCCAAAACAGGAAGCACTGGAATTACTTCGGCCATTTCCGGAGGAAAGCATGGGGATCGAACAAGTACCAATGGGCGTCAAAATACCCGGGAATGAGAAAATAGAACTTCCGGATTGTCTTGACCGCAGTTAAGTTGATATACGGCCGGCGCAATATCACCAGCCCCAGGGTTTTCCGGTTTTTCTGAGGTTTGTTTTCTTTACTTTCCTCTTGCGGGTTACCTTGTAGGCTTTACCTGCAAACTCAAATTCATCTTCACGGTAGGGCCAGCCAACTTTCTGCTTTGCCTTGGATTCAGACTTTTCACCATAGCCCGACAACTCGCTTTCGGTCTTCGAACCATTTGGATATGCACTAGCTGGGCCGTGTTCACGTATCTTGTTGCCATTGCCCGGCCAACCCCAGGGTGTTGGCTCGGAAGGTTTTGCAACGTGGGTTTTAGCAACGTTTGCAGGTGTCTCGTGACTTTTCCACCCCCATGGAGTTCTGGCGTCATTGATAGCGGTGTGAATCCGTACATCCTGGAGATGATCTACCGGGCTGTTTTTCGCACTTGGGAGTATGGACCTGTAAACCTGCTTACCAACATCGACGATCGCGTGATATAGCCAAAGGATGATCAGTGCCACGATCAAACTTGCAACAAACAAGGATGCGTAAAAAAGCACTGATATTTCTCCTCGCGACCGGCGCCGTTAACAACGACAATCCTGGCACGCACTCAATAAAACGCCTATCTTGCAAGCTGGCGCGGGTTGAATAAAACTCCGGGGCAATCGGAAACAACCGGTCACAGTCTGACGTGTGCTTTTCCTGTCCTTAAATCTCGCTCGACGACAGGAATTGCCATCAGATAGCTTACTGTGTTGCTCCGGACATCCAGTCCGAGCCGAGCGTTTCTTTGTTTAGCTGCCAAAAAAATGCACAGACTTTTAAGTCTTTTAACCTAAACAGCCAAACTGCACTTTAAGTATAGCAGAACATATGCAATTTTCTTCGTGCGTTCAAACTGGCTCTAATGTGAACCATCCGGCACACTTACGATGCCGTGCCGCCGTCTTTCAAACCGTGCACGAAGCCGATCAAATCACGGATCATGCGTGCGTCGATTGCCCGCCCAAAGTTGGTATTGGAGTGACGGTTCCAAAGCGAACCATCCGGAGGACCTTCGGGATATTCAGTGACGGGAAAAACCTGTCCATCCCAATGCGACCCACTGCGTATTCCAATCAAATACTGGCGACCATCCAAGACCGCTATTATTCCGCCTCCGGAAGCGCCACCAGCAGAATCACAATCATCCAGCAGTTGCCCTTCCCATTCACCACCGCCGAGATCGTCGTCGCGGCTTTCGATAACCATGCAGTTTCTGCTCAGGCTGATCGCACCATCGGCCGAGGAAAATGCAAGCAGACCGAATTCACCGCCAGACTGCTGAAATGATTCCGTTTGTAGAAAAGAAAACTCCCGAAGGGCGATAGCCTGGTCCGGGCTGAAATTTTTCCAGGGTTTCGGCACATACAGAAAGACCCAATCGCCCTCACCAAAGCCTGTACCTGTGATTTCTTCCCTGGGATCAAAGTCGCCCTGCTTCACCAACCCAAGGTCAATCCTTGCCTTGTATCCGGGCAATTCACTCAGGGCCATGAAGTGAAACGCACACTTTCTGAAACGCCTGTTTTTATCGAGGTCATAGATCACGTGTGCTGCGGTTAAAAGTATGACACCTTCGAGACCCGGGGCATACTCGCGTGTGTCGACAACCATCGCCGTACCGCGTGTTTTTTCATCACACACTACAGTGCCGGCATTCAAGTGCTGATTCGACCGTGTTCCAACGCCTTGCCGGCCACCCATGACCTGCTCACGGTTATCCTCAAACCCATTATCCGGGTTACCGTCACCAAAAATATTGACCGGCACATGGCCAAACATCTGACTGCTTGTCGAAGGCGCGCTGAGTACCAGGCAGACGCCCAGCAGGGTTCTCCTGGAGATAAAAACGCACGCTTTAAAACAATGCCGCATGGTAAATCCGGTGTTGTTGGCGACCTTCAATGTAGCCCCCGCTTGCGACACTGTCAAAAGCCATAAATGACATTAAATTCGTTTCGTCGCAACCTTTGCCGACCGCAGCGTTCCCATTTTGAGATAAAGCGCTACAGGGGAAAGTTAAGATGCGCTACTAATGTCAAACAAACGTGTAGAATCGCACCCGTGAAATTAAAAACCATCATCAAAGACCAACCAAACCTTTTCTGGGCTTTCCACCTGGGAGTTTGGGCGTTGTGGGGATTCTTTAAGTATTTTTATACGACCAGAATTTTGGATGGCAGCATTCCCAACTATGCTGTCTATGTAGCGATCGTCACAACCATCGGTATGCTGCTCGCACTGTGCTTGCGTTACCTGTACCACTTTGTATGGGACCGTGCCATCTGGCTTCAGGCTATCGGTTTCATTGGTGGCAGCGCTCTTGCCGGTTGGCTGTGGATAAAGGCGCGAGGTTATATCTTTTATGGTTGGTTTGAAACCTCCAAGGACATGGATGCATGGATTGCAGAAGTGGGCAAGGAGATCGCCGAGATCTACCAAAAGGTTTCAATTGTTGAAAGTAACGCCAGCCCCATAGCCTGGATGCTTGCCTGGAGCGTGCTGTACTTTGCAATCAAGTATTACCGCATATTCCAGGAAGTCCGTGAAAGCGCCCTGAAGTCGGCAGCCATGGCCCACGAGGCACAGTTGAAAATGCTGCGCTACCAGTTGAACCCGCATTTCCTGTTCAACACCCTCAATGCCATCTCCACACTGATACTGGAACAAAATACCGAACTGGCTAACCGCATGGTCACCAAGTTGTCCAGTTTTTTACGTTATTCGCTGGATAACGACCCCATGCAAAAAATTACGCTGCAACAGGAACTCAAGGCATTACAGCTCTACCTTGATATCGAGAAGGTACGATTTGAAGAACGCCTGTCCCTAAATCTGGACATTGAAGAGCCTGCAAAGGACGCCCTGATTCCCAGCCTGCTGCTTCAACCACTGATTGAAAACGCGATCAAGTATGGTATCGCCAGGGCCGAGGGCGGTGGGCACCTGGTTATCTCGGCCAAGGTATTTGCCGGTGATCTGCTGCTGGAGTTGAGTGACGATGGTCCGGGCTGCGACCTTGTAGATGGGCAGGTGCCCGAGTCGAATGGGGTGGGCCTCAGTAACACCCGTGAACGGCTTGCAACCATTTATGGCTCCGAGCACTCGATCAGGCTAAGCCAGACCGAGCCACATGGTTTGACTATCTGTATCCGTATTCCTTACACAGCCAGGAACACACCTGACTAGGCACAACCGGGCCGGCCTCAAAGCCCCCAGCTATAGCTCAGTTGTACATCAAACTGGTCGGTCGTCATCCGGATAACCTGTGAAGGATCCAGTTGGTTTACCGTCTCTAGAGACTCCTCTTCCGAGTACATCAGGGCCAGTGTCAGCTCGCCGCCATTTCTCAACCTGTGGCTGACACCCAGGGTATAGTGCGCCTCGGTAAGGTTGAAGATCGGGATATTGAAGGTGTTTTCATAGAACAGCACCGGCTGGTCCCCTATGCTCATGCCGGCCCGCAGGGTCCATTTGTCACTTACTTTCCAACTGCTGCCAAAACTGTATACAGGCACGTTATTCCAGCCAAAACCGGGGGCAATATTGCAGCCCAGGCATTTCTTCATATCCGTGCCTCCCCTGCCGGCTGTCGGGCAGTCATACACATTGGCAAATGAGTTACCCCATGCGTCTATTGATGCATACCAGATCTTCTGAACATCGACACTGAATGAAAATCTTTCACTCGGCCGCCAGGTCAGGCCCATTTTGAACCAGGCCGGTATGTCGAGGTCACCGCCATCGGCCAGCAGGTCTGCGTAATCTGAAGACGAGCCAATATTTATCTCAGTCGCGTACATCAGGCCAAAACTGAAGTGCTCCCCCAACAACCTGTGCATTCCCAGCTTCAGGCCGACGCCATAATTGACATCCCTGCCATTGCCACTCAAGTTCTCCGGCAGTTCAGAGCCGTTGCTGGACGCAAATGTTTCCGTGTACTTGGAAAAGCCGCCGATACCTTCGACCTCCAGGCTTTGTGCGGCCAGCACTGCGGATACACCGAATGATGTCCGCTCACCCAGCCTCCTGGCCCAGGTGATATCCAGCAGCGCCTGTGTCAGCTCCAGTGAAGCCGTGCCATCACCATAGGTACCGGGAAACGTAGAGATACCCAGCGGCCCGTCGGCGTCCGGGTCAAAAGTCGCAGACCCGCCCCGGTAAGTGCCACCGGCCCCGCCCCTCGTATAGAACGCCCAGGCGAAGGCAGAGTCGTTTTCCAAGCGGTGCGTACCGGCAATTTCCGGCAGTATAAAAAAATCGTCATCGCTGTCGATATCCACTTCACCGAAGCTGAAGGTATTGTACCGGCCGTTATAGCCGCCATAGAACGTACTGTAGTTTCTTCTCGGCATAAAAACCGAAACACCAACATCCATCCTGTCATCGAGGAACGCAGCCACGGCCGGGTTATTGACGACCGATATCGCATCTTCCGGCATCGCCGTGCCGGCTCCTGCCATGGCCTTGTTTTTCGCGCCTACTCCATGTGGGAAGTAACCATTGGTGGCAACGGATATATCACTGCACAAGAACCCGCTCAAGGCTATGAACAGGAGCGATAACCGCCTTGGGTGATGCATCAACAAAAGCCTCCAATCAAATCGAAACACCGGCCTGTACCCAGTCTACACACTTCACCATTGGCAATGCCGCTTATCACCATTATTCTGCGGCTAATTGGCCGCCGGTTTTCTTGTTTGCTTCGAGCCGTAAAACAACACCGGGATAACCAGCAGCGTCAACAGCGTAGACACCAGGATACCGAATATCAGCGCTATCGCCAGCCCATTGAAAATCGGGTCATCCAGGATAAAGAAAGCACCCATCATCGCCGCCAGCGCAGTTAACAGGATGGGTTTGGCGCGTACTGCGGTCGCTGCTATGACTGCATCTTCTAGACTTGTACCGGCAGCCCGTTCCTGCTGGATGAAGTCTACCAGCAGAATCGAATTACGCACGATGATACCGGCCAGCGCGATCATGCCGATCATCGAGGTAGCGGTAAACTGGGCTCCAAGCAGCGCATGCCCCGGCATAACTCCGATGACGGTCATCGGAATTGGCGCCATGATGACCAACGGCAACAGATAGGACCGGAACTGCGCGACGACCAGCAGGTAAATCAGTATCAGCCCGACGGCATAGGCAATGCCCATGTCGCGGAAGGTCTCGTAGGTAACCTGCCATTCACCGTCCCACTTCATTGAAAAATAGTAGGGATTATCGGGCTGGCTGATATACCGTTGTTCAATGCCCTGCCCGCCGAATTCTGTTTCGCCGATCGCATCACCGAGATCGAACATCCCGTACAGGGGGCTGTCCAGATCACCGGACATGTCACCGGTCACAAAGACAACCGGCAGCAGGTCCTTGTGGATGATCGCGTCATCCCACGGTGCCTCCACCACGCGGACAAACTCGGATATCGACACCGGCACACCATCCCGGTTCCGCACCTTCAACGCCAGCAAGCCATTGATGTCCGCCTTGTCAGATACTGCGACCTCCAGGCGCACAGGGATCGGTTCTTTCTCACGGCCCTGGTGTATATGGGTCACATCATCGCCCCCCAGGGCCATCGCCACTGAATTGCTGACCTGGCTCTGGGACACGCCCAGCAGTGCTGCCCGCTGGCGGTCGACCTCGATCACATATCGTTTTGCATCCGATTCGACACTGCTGTCTATATCTGTGATGTCCGGGGTCTCGTGGAATATCTGTTCGAGTTTCCTGCCGAGCTGTTTCTGGGACTTGTAGTCCGGCCCGTAAACCTCTGCGACTATGGGTGACATAACCGGCGGGCCAGGCGGGACTTCGACCACCTTGACCGACGCACCGTACCTGGCTGCTGTCGCAGCCAGTGCTTCGCGAACGCCGGATGCAATCTCGTGGCTGGCCCGGTCACGATGTTGCTTGTCCTGCAAATTGACCTGGATATCGCCCATATTGCCGGCCTGACGCAGATAGTACTGGCGCACCAGGCCGTTGAAGTTGATGGGCGCTGCGGTACCGGCATAGACCTGGTAATTGACTACTTCCGGAACGGTCTCGATGATGGCTGCAAGCTCGTCGAGCACCGCGGCGGTATTTTCCACCGCCGTTCCCTCTGGCATGTCCAGGATCACCTGGAACTCCGACTTGTTGTCAAACGGCAGCATTTTTAAAACCACCGACTGTGTCAGCACCAGAGCCATCGCAATCGCGATCAGGCCGAGTAAGCCCCCGTAAAGAAGGCTGCGCGCCTTGCGTCCGCCTTCCCGCCCTAAAAATGGTGTCATTAACCGCGTGACATACTTGTGCAGGGAGCCAACCGAGGGGCCGTCAATTGCGTGCACCTGTTGGTTTCCGAGCATGCGGGCGCTCAACCAGGGCGTGAGCACCAGAGCAATGGCAAGCGAAAACAGCATGCCCAGTGATGCATTTATCGGTATCGGGCTCATATACGGGCCCATCAGGCCGGTGACGAAAGCCATTGGCAACAGTGCGGCTATGACGGTGAAGGTGGCCAGGATCGTAGGTCCGCCCACCTCGTCAACCGCACCGGGGATCAGGGCCCCCAGGGGACCCGGCTTCAAAGACCTGTGACGGTGAATATTTTCTACCACCACAATCGCATCATCTACCAATATTCCTATTGAGAATATCAGTGCAAACAGTGACACCCGGTTAATGGTGAATCCCCAGGCCCAGGAGGCAAACAGCGTCACCATCAACGTGACAACCACCGCAGTGCCGACTATCAGCGCCTCGCGCCAGCCTATGGTTAAAAGCACCAGCAAAACGACCGAGGCTGTTGCGAAAGCCAGCTTGCTGATCAGTTTCACTGCCTTGTCGTTGGCTGTTTTTCCGTAATTGCGGGTAATCGTGGTTTCAACACCATCCGGGATATGGGTTGAGCGAAGTTGCTCGAGCCTTTCAATGACGGAATCGGCGATCCTGGCCGCATTGGTTCCGGGTTTCTTGGACACTGCCAGGGTAACTGCCGGCGAAAACGCGACCTTTTCGTGTCCTGCGTCGTCATGTGCCGGACCACTTGCGAACCACGCGTAAGATTCGGGCTGGTCGCTGCCGTGACTCACATTGCCGATATCACCCAGGAACACGGGGCGCCCGTCAAATACACCCACCACGAGTTCAGCAATATCCTCCGGGCCTGACATGAATAAACCGCTCTGTACGGGAATTTCTTCCCCCCGTGACACCAGTGCTCCCGCCTGCCGGACATCATTGCCGGCTTTCAAGGCCATACTTAAATCGTCCAGCGTCAGGCCAAAACCCGCCACGCGCTCGGGGTCAAGTTCGACGTGAACGATGTCCTTTGCACCACCAATAGAATAGACGTTACGGGTGCCCTGAACGCGCTTGAGTTCGGCCTCAAGCGCATGGGCCACTTTGAGCAGTTCATGCCCGCCGCGTTGCTCATCGTTGGTCCACAAGGTCACCGCAATGATCGGAACATCATCAATACCCTTGGGCTTGACCATTGGCACGCCGATGCCAAGATTGGCGGGACGCCAATCCTGGTTTGAGTAGATGGCGTTATACAGTTTTACCAGGGACTCCGTACGGCCCTCTCCAACCTCAAATTGCACCGTCAGCACCGACATACCTGGTTTTGATACCGAGAATACGTGTTCCACGTCTTCGATTTCGGCCAGAACCTGCTCCATTGGAATTGAAACCAGGTTCTCTACTTCAACCGAGCCCGCGCCGGGGAAAGGAACAAACACGTTAGCAAAGGTTACATCTATCTGCGGCTCTTCCTCACGCGGGGTAACCAGGACGGCAAACAGACCGAGCAGTACCGTGGTCAGCGCAATTAACTGTGTCAGCTGGTTATCCTGAAAACTGCGGGCAATACGCCCGGAGAACCCAAGGTGCTCAGTCATGGCTGCTACCCGGCCCGCCCTTTGTCACTATGCCGGCACGCACCGGATCCAGTGCCACCGCCTCACCCTCGTTAAGTCCCGACAGTATCTCCACACGGTCACCGAAGCTTTGCCCGACACGAACCTGCCTGAGACGGACGCCCTCGGGGCTTACCACGTACAGTGCGGTAACTTCACTGCGGTGCAGTACCGCTTCGGAAGGCACCAGCAGGCGTTCGGCCTCGCCAATTGCAAATACGACCTTTACAAACATTCCGGGGTAGAGCCCGAACTGGCCTTCCGGCAGGTCAAGCCGGACCCGGAAGGTATTGGTGACAGGGTCTGCTACAGGAAACAGGGTGATGTTACCCGTCTCCACCCGGCCTTCGGATGTAATAACTGCGGCCACCGGGTTCTTACGCACTTCCATCGCCACAGATTGCGGCAGATCAACGACCACCCGCAGGCGCTCCAGTGACAAACCCGACAGCAGGGGCTGCCCGGGAGATATCGTTTCACCCAGCTCCACGTGGCGTTCGATAACGATGCCGGCATAAGGTGCTTTGACGGTGGTGTAATCCAGTTTCTGCCGCGCTGCTTCAACAGCGGATTCACTCGCGGTTACCCGGGCTTCTGCCGATTTCTGCGCCGCCAGGGCCCGGTCCAGGTCCCGCTGTGAACCCAGCCCCCTTTGCTGCAGGTTCAAGGCTCGCCGGTAATCTTCCCCGGCCTCGGTGTTTCTCGCCCGGGCTTCGACAAGTTGTGCCTCGGCCTGGCGCAGGGCTGCCTTTTGTTCCTCGTCGGTAAAACGAACCAGTACGGCGCCCGCTTCGACAAAGTCGTCCACATCATAATTCAGCTCGGCAATGCGGCCACCGGTCTGTGCTGAAACGGTCGCCTGGTGGACTGCTTCCACGGCACCATCAAACACCCTCTCGATGGCTGCGGGTTCAAAGCTGGCTACGGATTTCTCCAGTGAATCAGAGCCCTCCGCCAGGGAATCACCGGATAACGCAGTGTTAAAAACGGCCCAAAATATCAGCGGCAATCTCAAAAACGAATCTCGCTGGAACAATCTCATTGCTACTCTCTCCATGCCCGCTTGGATGATGTGGAAACCCAACCGTAACAATGCCAATATGCCGATTCAAAAACAGTATATCAAGTGGCCTATTTCTTACTGCCATAGGCCAGGTCACCGGCGTCACCAAGACCAGGCACAATATAGGATCTCGGGGTTAATTCAGCGTCTATGGCGCCAGTCCAGATGGTTGTCTCAGAGGGCAAATGCTTTTTCAAAAAACCAATACCCTGAGCCGATGCAATGACGGTCGCAATGTGTAAATGCCTTGGCTTTCCGCGCGCAAGCAAGGCCCGGTAAGCAAGCACCATGGACGAGCCAGTGGCCAGCATTGGATCACACAGGATAACCGTCTTGCCTTCAAGGTCCGGGCTGGACAAATACTCGATCTCCACATCGAAATCATCTTCGTCGTTATGGTGAATGCGATAGGCTGAGATGAACGTGTTTTCAGCCTGGTCAAAGTAGTTCAGAAAGCCGGCGTGGAACGGCAAACCGGCACGCAGTATGGTTGCCAGCACCGGTTGCCCGGCAAGCACACGGCATTCCGACACACCCAGTGGCGTGGTGATCGCCTGCCTCTCATAGCCGAGCACCTTGCTGATCTCATAGGCTATCAATTCGCCGACACGTTCAAGGTTGCGCCGAAAACGCAGGCTGTCTGTCTGCACCCCGGCATCCCTAATTTCCGCCATGAACTGGTTGAATACCGAGTCCTGCTCACCAAGATTATTGATTTTGTGTTTCATAGCTGAATACCTTGCCCCTATGGCCCATGCACGGCACTCAATATTAACATGTAAGCCACTCCGCCAACGAGGCAACTTTGGGCTAAAATGGGTGCCTTCGAATCCTGGGAACTTCGTGTGGACATATATTTTGGAACCATCGTCAGGGCAGCGCGCGTCAGCGAAGGCGGCAGCCTGTTCAAGCTGAACTGGGACAAAAAGACCATAGCCCGCGAAGTCCCCATCATTCCGGCGGAGCCGGCCCTGGACCACGACCCCAATGCACGAGGCAATGTCCGTGGCTGCCGGGGCATCAGGGTGGTCGGCGATAATGTTATAGCCGCCGATTACCACACGCTGAACTTTTTCGACCGGGAACTGAATCTCAAACGCAGAATGTCACACTACCTGATGGCCGGTCTGCACGAAATCGATATCGCCGGACCGCCGGATGACCCTTCCGTATGGGTGACATCGACCACGCTGGATGCCGTGCTGAAGTACCGGTTGGAAGATGGTTCAAAGGAAACCGAGTTCTGGCCGCGCGAGACTCGAGAGTTCCAGGAAATACTGGATGTGGAGCCATTGCCGGTCGACAAGAGCATCGACAACCGTGCGACCTTTCTCGACAACGCGTCTTTCAGAGGCCCCTCACACCTGCACCTTAATGCAGTCTGCGAGTTTCGCGGCGAAGTCTATGCCCTGTTTCATTCCAAGTGCGTGGTGGCCAATCTTAGCCGCGGCACCATCGCCATCCAGGATGAGAAGCTGAAGCACGCACACAACCTGATTATTGAAGAACCCGGCGTGGTATATATCAATGACACGCACCGCACGGTTGTGCGTGTATATGATCTCGCCAGCGGGCAACAAATCCGCGCCATCGACATCAAAAAAATGCGCGGTATCAAGCAACTGGTTTTCAGAAGCGCGGTACGGGCTCTGCGGGAAATGGGGGTTTCTTTTTTTGGCAGCCACCGCAAGGCTACCGCCAGACCCCTGTATTTGCGCGGCCTTGCACTACACGGTGATTTTATTTTCGCCGGGTTTTCTCCTGCAACCATCGTGTGCATCGAGAAGGAAAGCGGTAAACTGGTGGATTATTATTTTCACAGTGACGATGCGCGGGTTTGTATTCATGGCCTTACAGTCGTATAAATGGTGCATTGAGAATTAATTTATAAATGAGCAACACAAATAAAATACTCAGTGTATTGCTGGTACTGATGCTGACAAGCAGCAGCATGGCCTTCAGCGGCCATGCACCCAGCCATGCACCCGTGGACTCCGGGATGTGTTCCCTGTGTATACACGCGGGGGGATTTGAAGACGCCATTTGCCCTGAATCCGGTACATTTATTGTCGTATTGGCCACTCACATAAAGAGCGGGGATTACACTTCCACCCTGCTCCCCCCTGCCCCATTTCAACACCACCAGAGCCGGGCACCTCCTGTAGTCGCATGAATTAACGTCTTTATGTCCGTCGTCAGTTTATCGACGGATGTTCTCAAAATAGTTTTCATGGAGACACCAAATGCGCACACTACTCTTCGTCATTTTTTGGGCATGCCTTTTATGCACTGTTGCCCCTGCACTGGCGCAAACTGAATCTGAATTGGATGCCCTTCGGGCAGAACTGGCACAAATGCGGGCGGACTATGAATCACGTATTGCCCAACTGGAGGAGCGGCTGGACGCTGCGGAACGTAAAGTGGCAGAGCGACAGCAAACCCAGGCAGCCTCCCAAACAACCGCACAGCCCGACCCATGGCTGCCTGATACTGCTCCCACGCAGACAGCAAGCAACCGTACCGGTCTTTCCAACCCGGACCTGGGGGTGATTTTTATGGGAAGGGCATGGGCCTATGACAACGACCCCGACGAGTACTTCATTCCAGGCTTCCCCCTGGGCGGTGAGGCAGGCCCCGCACCCGAGGGAATGTCAATTGGCGAAACTGAAATCAATATCTCGGCCAATGTCGACGACAAGTTTACTGCCTGGTTAACAACACCCATTCACGTTGAAGATGGCGAGGTCGCAATTGAAGTTGAAGAAGCATGGATTGAAACCCTGTCGTTGCCGGCCGGATTTTCCCTGCGAATGGGACGGTTTTTCTCCAACATAGGCTATCTCAATACCAAGCACGCGCACAGCTGGGATTTCGCAGATCAACCACTGCCGTACCAGGTCTTTCTTGGAAACCAGTATATCGATGATGGGCTGCAGTTCCGCTGGCTTGCGCCTACGGACATGTACTTTGAACTTGGAGGCGAAATCACGCGCGGTGGACGTTACCCGGCCGGCAATCACGGCAGCTCTGGTATCGGCTCTTATACACTACACGCACTCTTTGGTGGAGATGTGGGCTACAGCCACAGCTGGCAGGCCGGTATTTCCTACCTGCATGCCGATGCTGACGAACGAACAACAGGCCATGGCCATGAGGACTCAGGCCATGAAGATGCCGACCATGGTGAAGAATCGTTCATGTTTACCGGGCAGTCGGACCTGGTGATGACTGAATTCGTCTGGAAATGGGCGCCCAATGGCAACTGGAAGCAGCAAAATTTTGTTTTCCAGGCCGAGTATATGTGGCGAAACGAGGATGGTGAATATTACACGGAACACGACGGTGACCTGCCCTACAACACTGATCAGCAAGGCTGGTATATGCAAGCAGTGTATCAACCTTTTCCGCGCTGGCGGTTTGGCGTTCGCTATGATCAGTTATCCATGGATTCCCCGGGAGATGACTTTATTGACACCCCGCTGATGCCAACCGGAAATGACCCGCGGCGCTACAGCATCATGAGCGACTGGTCCAACAGTGAATTCAGCCGGTTAAGGCTGCAATACACACTCGACCAGGCAGGGCTTGAGGATGATAATCAAGTGGGGCTGCAATACATTTTCAGCATCGGCGCCCATGGCGCACACAGCTTCTAGCCTGACAACGGAATCAAGGAAGACAATGATGAAAACTATACTTTTCGT
>CALBDB010000076.1 GCA_937927755.1 uncultured Lysobacterales bacterium | reverse complement strand
TATTGCCTATGTCGACTCAAGGTCGCGGTATATGGAAACTCGAGCTTATTTTACCAACGGCTTGAAGTTGAATTTCTGGCCACCGATAGATGCTTCGTACATCAAACCGCCCTTGATCAGCGTGTACACCGCCATTCCGCGCTTCCACGCTGCGATACCCTTGGTATCTCCGGCACTGGCTGATGCACCCTTGGTTGATGCACCTGCCTGTGCGCCATAGGTCAATGCCACCGCGGTGGCGTCAGCACCAAATTCAAACTGTCCCTTGGTGAAGTCGTTGTAAACGTCGGAGTTTTTGAACAGGATCAGTTGACTGTAGGATTGCCCGCCCAACTGCCAGCCGATGGTGATCTGCCCCATAGAGACGTTGCCGGTGTGCTTGCCACCAGCAAAGACACAACCGGTCCCGCCGGCACCGCCGATCCCGATACCGCCTTTGCCAATAGTGGGCAAGACAGCATAACCATAGGATTGGGCCAATAACTCGGGAACGTTTCCAAGTTGTTTGAACTTGTCCATTGTTGACCGGCATTTCTCCGCGCTGGCGGCGGCGTAGGCCGATGTGCCAGCCAGCATCAGTATGAGCGCCATTAGCGTGATTAATTGTCGTTTCATTATTTGGTCGCCCGTTAATTGTTTGGCCATTGATATTGTAATTTACTTTGCTGTGCCAGCTTTACCATTACAGAAAACTGTAGGTTCGTTCGATTACCCAGAATGCTGCAATGCCGCCGATGATGTAACTCGCAACGGCCTCACCACCGTTTAATGCCCTCTGCCAGACCACTTTTTTAAGTGCCCAGCCTGCACCAACAACAGCAGCAACAAACATCAACTGACCCAGTTCAACACCGACATTGAAGAACAACAAGGCCAGAGGAATGGATTGTTCCGGCAGACCGATCTCGGCCAGCGCCCCGGCAAAACCAAAACCATGCAACAGACCGAAGATAAATGCCACCAGCCACGGAAAACGTTTAGCCAGTCCGGGGCGTCCTTGCAAGTTGTGGACTATCTCCGTGGCCAGGAAAAGGATACTGAGGGCAATGACTGCCTCGACCGGGGCCTGCGGCACATGAACGTAACCCAAGGTCGCCGCGGCTAACGTGATGCTGTGGGCGAGTGTGAAGGCCGTGATGGTGCCGATTAGCCGCCGTATTCCAGTTACGATCAATAGTAATGCAAACACGAACAGCAGGTGATCGACGCCAATCAGGATATGTTCGATGCCCAGCGCCGTGTAGACCGTAATGACATCAAGGTTGGATGGCTCGGCCGCAATTACGAAGCCGGTTTCGCCCGGTGTCAGGCGCATCATCTGTGTAAAGCCGTTTTGATGAACAAGCCTGACCAGCACATCCGTCATCGTGTTTTCCAGACCGTCGATGCGTATGGTTTTGCCAAAGATTCCGCCGGGGCAGCTCAGCGACCAGCGTGTGATCATGGCGCCACCGCTTTGCATCTTGCTGGGTGGCGTCCGTTCGCTGCATACATCGGGCAGAACCGGGTCCAGGCTCAGCACCATGTCACCTTTCATGGGCACCTTCCACTTGACCGAGTAGCTATCGCCGTCGGTGGTGTTCAGTTCTAGGTAACCCGGACGAATTTCGTCCGCGCCGGCAACACCGGCCACTGAGAAAAACAATATCATTGCAAGTAAAATGTTGCGCATGCTTATTCGCTGCTGCCCGCGCTGGAAGACGCGCTGGCGCTGTCTCCGATGGTGATCTCGTAACGCTTGCGCAATTCTGCATAAAGCAGGTCATTGGTCTTGCGTTGTTGTTCTGCAACCCACTCGATACGCACCTTGTCACGTACCTGTTCCAATGACGGCGTCTGCGGGTCTGTGCGTGAGTCGATCCTTACCAGGTGCAGGCCGTAACCTGATTCAACCGGCCCGGTCCATTCGCCGACGGGCAACTCGAACAGGCGTTGGGCAAATGCTTCGCCAAAAATCCGGCTGACAGCAAAGTCGGTTTCATCGGTGAAGCGGTAACCGCCCATAAAAGAATCTCCTTCCATGCTGACATCGACATCTACGGTTGACTGTGACAGCTCGGAAAGTAATGCTTCGGCATTGCTGTAAACACGCTCGCCGCGTTCGCTGGCATTCAGGTAAACCTGCGAGTAACTTATCCGGCCGGGAATGACGAACTTTTCTGAATGCTCATCCAGGTAGGTTTGCAGCTGCGTATCATCAGGCTCCGCCAGTGAAGCCAGGTCATTGGAAATAAACTCCATTTTCTGGGCCATGCGCCGGCGCACCATCATGTCATCCTTGTCGAGGCCCATGGCCAGCGCTTCGCGGTAGAAAACTTCTTCACGGACCTGCTGTTCAATCAGCCCCTGTAACTCGCGCTGGGTTGGCAGGCGTTGCCATTTGCGTTCCCACAGGTTGATAAATTGATCGATCTTGGCATCACTGAAGACAATCTGGTCTGGCCGCAAATCATCGTCGTCAGCCTGCCAGCCGTAAAGCATGAATATACCGGCACCGATCAAAAGGAAATGGAACAACGGGTCTTTTAACCATCGGATCATGAGCACTCTCAGGAAGTTGCTAAAATGGACAAGTGCTTAGTGTAAAAGAAGTACGCGATTATTCCACCTGTTCCATAAAAAAGGGCCCCGAATGGAGCCCCTTTGCCGTTATGCAACGCCCGTGAGAAGTATCGTTGTCTAGACGGTCCTTGTTGCCACTGCCGGTGGTACCGATGAAGCTCTTCTTGCCGGTCCGAGCACTGCGGCCTGCCCGATCCCAAGCAGTATCAGCATGGCCGCGGGCACCAGGTACCAGGCTATCCTCGTCAAGGCAAAAGTTTCGATCATCAGGATGTTCAGGCCGATGGTCAGCGCCGCCCCAAGTGATACACCGAGCAGGCTGATAATAAAATTTTCGGTCATGAAGTAACGCAGTATTGCCACCCTGGTGGCACCCAGGGCCCGCCTGGTGCCTATCTGCTTGGTTCTTCGGTTAACACTGAAACTGGCGAGGCCGACGATACCAAGTGACGTAACTGCAACCAGCAGTGCGATGGTGAAAGTCAGAATCTTGATCATGGAAGATTCATCACGGTAAGCCCTCTCGCGGATTTCATCCATGCTGCGCATTCTGCGTACAATACGGCCCTTGTTGGTTTCGGCCAGCATCTCTTCAACCTGCGGCATCAACTCGTCACGCATGCCGGGCTCGGTGCGGATGAGATACTGAGTATCTTCCCAGGGGAGAAGATGGGGAACCAGCATGACACGTTCAAACCCATCCCAACTGGGCCAGGATCCCTGCATTTTCTCGATGATGCCGGTGACGGTAATCGGTTGCGTGTCGTTTATGTAGACGGTTTTGCCCAATGCGCTCATCGCATCATCCGGGAACAGGGTTTCCGCCATCGCAACGGTAAGGATCGTCTTGCCTGGCCAGACATTGGTGACGAGTTCACGCCAGGTTATGTCTGTGGGGCTGAAATTTTCGCCGGCAATCAGATTGACACCGTAAGTATCGAGTGCGTGTTCATCCACGAAATACAAGCCAACCCCGGTACCGTCGATCTCTGCGCCGGGTTCGGTTTGTAAGCCCATACTCCAGCCACTGCCCGAGAGTGGTATCGCATTGGTCTGGAAGGCATTTACAACACCCGGCATGGCACGCAATGCAGCCAGGTCTTCTTCAATGGTCACACGTTCGTTGAAATCATCGGCAAAACCGACGCTTTGGATGGTAAACAGGTTGTGTTCATCAAGCCCGCTTGGTCGTGACATCATGCGGGATTTTTCCTGCATGATTGATATGGCATTTACCATGATGGCCATGGTTACAGCTATTTGCAGCGCAATCAGGATCGCGCCGGTTTTGTTACGCATCATCGCGCGCCAGATAGGTCCGATTTCCATGCGTTCTCTCCTATTGAAGCTTCAATTGCTTGGCAGTTGAGATACTGCAAGCGCGCCAGGTGGGATAAAGTCCTGCCAGCAGGGCGGACAGGATAGCCAGGCCGATAGCGGTTAATACCATCACCCAGTCCATTCCAACCAGGTTCTCAACCATGTCACCAAATAACATTTCGATTCCCCGTAGTCCCAGCCAGGCCAGGGCCAGCCCGAATATTCCACCACCCAACCCGATCAATCCGGATTCGATCATGTGCTGAACAAACAGGGCAGAGCGCGAGGCGCCAAGTGCCCGGCGTAAAGATATCTCGCTGGATTTTCCAAGGTATTTCGCCAGCAACAGGCCAATCGTATTGAGCAGGCAGACAACCAGGAACAGCAGAGAAAGTCCAAGCATGACCCTGGCATCATCCTCCACGACTTCCTGGTCTTCCATCCACTCCATCACGTCATTCAGGCGGTTATTCAGTGGCCGTGGAAATCTACCAAATTCCTTCTGCTGTTCAGCGTAGGCATTGAGAAAGTCCATGTATTCCTGCTCTTCTTCATCGCTCCTTAGCTCCGCCCAGAACTGGATAAATGCGCACTCTGAGTTCAGAAACGCCTCGAAACCTTCACCATCAATCGGTTTCCAGCAATTGGTATTGCCGGCCCGCGGAATTTCGTATTCAATCCCTACATTAAACGGGATGTAAACTTCTTCCGGTTCGTTGAATGCCCCGTTGGTCACATCGTAGAACTTGGGCACAGGGTGAAACTCGTCCAGCACACCTACAACCTGGAAATCCATGCCCGCCAATCGCACTGTGCGGCCAACGGAGTTTTCACCGCCAAACACACGTTCGTTGGTCTCCTTGCTTAACACGGTAACGCGTTCCATGTTGTAGTCTGCCGCGTCGTCCCAACCACTGCCGTAGATAAATTGCAGGTCAAACATCGGGAAAAAGTCGGCCCAGGTGTTACGGGACAATATCGAAAACGGTCGCTCGTCATCACCCTGTGGTACCAGCACCATGCTGGATTTGTTGCTGGCGATTTGCCTGTAGGCCTTGCCGGCCTTCATCAGCGCCATGGCGTCGGTATAGGTCATCTGATCGGGGGGATCAAAACTACCGTCATCGTTTGGGTTATTGGGATCCCAGCTATCAAGTTGCACATGAAAAAGCTGGTCGGATTTCTGGGGTATTGGATTGCCGGACATCACGTAATTGACCGTGATAATGCTCATGCTCGCCCCGATACCCACGGCGATCGCTGCGATCATCAGGGTGGTCATCAGGGGGTTGCGGCGTATGCTGAGCAGACCGAGTTTCAGATAGTAAGAAAACATATCCTTCTCCCTAGGCGGTTGCGACCTTGCTCAGTGGAACTTCGATGTCACCGTTGCTGACGCGGCCATCCAGGATGTGCACGTTACGGTTGGCCATTTTTGCCAACTCAGGATCATGGGTAACCATGATTATCGTTGTGCCGTTGCGGTTGATCTCGGAGATCAGTTCCATGACACCCAATGCCATTTTGGAATCCAGGTTACCGGTGGGTTCATCCGCTAACATCAGGCGTGGCTTTCCGGCCAGCGCGCGGGCTATTGCGACACGTTGCTGTTGACCACCGGATAACTGTGATGGCAGATGTTTCATGCGGGAGGCCAGGCCTACTGTTTCGAGGACTGTTTCAATGCGTTTCTTACGCTCGTTGGCATTGAAGCCGCGATAACGCAAAGGGACATCGACGTTGTCAAACAGGTTGAGATCGGGAATCAGGTTGAAGCTCTGAAATACAAATCCAATCTTTTCATTGCGCACTGCCGAAGATTCCTTGTCTGAGAGGCTGGAAACATCCCGGCCATCCAGTTCATAGCGCCCATCTGTGAATCGTTCCAACAATCCGGCGATGTTTAAAAAAGTTGTTTTGCCTGAACCGGAAGGACCGGTTACAGAAACAAAATCACCTTCCTCGACCTCAAGTGAAAAATTCCGAAGGGCATGGGTTTCAACCAGTCCCGCGCGATAGACCATGGATATGTTTTGCATGCTGAGCATATGATTACTCCCGGTTATTTCTAATTAATTGGTTACCAGTACGGTGTCCGCACTGTGAAACTGGTCGATGCTGGAAATCACAACAACCTCGCCTTCATTCAGCCCGTTTACTACTTCCACCGCTGCCAGGCTGCGTGCGCCGATCTCAATTGAACGGCGGTGGGCGACGCTGTCGTCATCCAGAACATAGGCAATGCGGCTACCGCCACTGTCGAGAAACTGTCCTCGTTGCAGAGTTAAAACGTCATTCTTTTCTTCCATCAGGATGCGAGTGGTCAAACGCTGGTTCTGCCGTAAGCCGGGCGGCATTCCGCCTGCAAACCGAATCCGCGTGGTGACCTGGTTCTGGATAATCTCGGGTGATACTGAAACCAGCGAAGCGGGGTATCTCTGGTTGCCAACCAGGACTTCGGCATCCATGCCCAGACCGAGGTCGTCAGCATAGCTCTCGGGCACCTGTGCCTCGATCTCAAATGCTGACAGGTCGACAACCGCCATGACCACCTGGTTGCGGGCGACGGCTGCTTTCTGGTCAACCATCAGGTTACCGACGATGCCGTTGACCGGAGAGCGCATATTCAATTCATCAACCTGGCGCAGCAGATGCTTTACCAGGAAATCCTGGCGCTCGACCTGAAGCTCCCGGGTCTGTAGTTCGAAAGCAAGACGCTCGTCATCGAGTTTTGCATCCGCTACAGCGTGTTCGTGCGCTAGCCTCGCAGTTTCGAGGTCATCCTTGGTCTTTTCAAAATCAATTTCGGAGATGGCTTCGATCTTGTAACCCGATTCGGCACGGCGGCGCTCACGTTCAGATGCAATTAGCGTAACCCTGGTGAGATCGATGTTTTTCAGGTTATCGAGAGCCTTTTGCTTGGTTTCGATACGTTGCCGGTCCAGTTCCACGCTTAATCTGTCGAGGGCGGATTGCTCCTGCTGGAGCCGGTTTTGCAATTCGGGGCTATCAAGCAGGGCAAGTGTCTGGCCTTCTGTAACCCTGGCGCCAGCATCCACCATTAACGTTATTGTTCCGGCAGCCGGTGCAAACAACGATGGGCTGACAGCGGCCACAACGCGCCCCTGTACCGATACATCACGTACCAGGTCAGCACGCTCTACAACGGCGAGGCGTAAACGATCCCTTGGAACAGAAATGCTCGAACCCGCCCAGCGTTGCAGCGATGGAACGACCATCACCGCCATTAGAATAGCGGCCAATACAGCAACACCAATCAACACCCTCTGGCGGGTTTTTGGCCTTGCCTCTACAGTTACATCTTGTGCGGATGTGTCAGCTATTTTCACTTTCAATGCCCCTGATCCTTGCAATAAAAGACGCGACTTTTCCTGACTTGGTTACAGCCGGTTTCAATTATTCGATGCTTCGGGAGCGCAAAACGCTTAAATCAGTGGCGCTAAAGGAGGGTTTTGTTTTTGAAGTAGATGGGTATGTAAAGTAATGATCTTAGCGCCGTGCCCGGCCAAGGGGGCGCAGTACCTCTTTTCAGGACACGCCGTTATGTTCAGGATGAACGGTACTTCGCGATAGAGCATATGGATGTGCGGCGCGAAGCCTCCATGGGGGCTCTTCTAAAACATCCCTGTTTTATAAGGTCCTGAAGGAAGGTGCCACACTCCCTTGGCTAGGCGAGTGCCGTGCAAATCTGCAAACCTTTGATTGACTATGTGCTTATGTACGGGGGTATTCAGTGATGGGTCGGGGGATTACTCCTGGGACCGTGAGCGACAAGGATGTCGCGACCGAGCCCCCATGGATGGGTTCACGGCGTGTCCTGAGAGTAACCCCCGGCTCAGCACTCCACACCCTAAGCGCACCACGTCAAACCCTCAAACCTCAGCACCCTACACCATTAGCGCTCTAAAACAAGCTAAAGCCCCATCAAAACCCGCATATGAGTTTCAACGCACCGCGCCAAACTATGCAATTCGTACCCACCTTCCAATACCGACACCACCCGTCCCTGCGCAGAAACCTCCGCCATCTCGACGATTTGCTCCGCCACCCAGCGAAAATCTGCATCGGTCAGGCTTACATAAGACATCTCGTCATCGCGGTGCGCATCAAAACCCGCCGAGACAAAAATCATCTTTGGCTGAAAACGTTTCAAGGCCGGTAACCAGTGGTCAGTTATCGCAGCGCGAAACTCTTCGCTTTTGGCCGTCGCATCAAGAGGGATTGAGACTACGTGTTCGTTGTTTTTCGGTGGGGTGGTGAAGGGGTAAAACGGGTGTTGAAAGATTGAGCAATAAAGCACTCGCTCGTCTTCAATGAAAATGTCTTCGGTGCCGTTGCCCTGGTGAACGTCAAAATCCAGCACAGCAATTTTCTCAAGACCATACTCTTCCATCGCATGGGCGGCGCCGACGGCTATGTTATTGAACAGGCAAAAACCCAATGCGCGCGCACTCTCTGCATGATGACCGGGGGGTCTTACGCCGCAAAAGGCATTCTTCATGTTGCCACTCATCAAAAGATCGACAGCGGCAACAACTGAACCTGCTGCTCGCCTGGCGGCTTTCATGGAGTCCGGGCTTATCACCGTATCCTGGTCAAGACGCATCAAACCCTTTTGCGGCATCATTTTCTGCATGTTTTCCAGGTGCCTGGCGGTGTGTACCCGCAATAGCTGGGCGTCTGTCGCTTCGGGTGCATCGACACCTCTGAGGAAGTCCCAGAGGCTGGTTGCAATGAATTTGTCCTCAATTGCAGACAATCGCTGAGCACATTCCGGGTGACCCTCACCGGTGTCGTGGTCATGGCAATCCGGATGGCTGATATAGGCTGTGCTCACGGGCAGTGTCATTCCCTGAAAAAGACGATATTTTAGTTCATTCACGCAAGACTTTAGCATCAAATTCGGCTATCGTCCGCACATGGACACACATTATTTAACATCGCTTTTCACCCCACGCAAAGTGGCCCTGTTCGGGGCCAGTGACCGGGAAAATTCGGTTGGCGGAGTGGTATTCAAAAACCTGCTTTCTTCGGACTACAAGGGCGAAATTTTCGCAATTAATCCGAAGCACGATACCGTTCAGGGTGTAAAAGCCTACAAGTCCCTGGATGAGATCACTGAAACAATTGATCTGGCCGTTGTGGCCACACCATCCGTAACCATTCCGGGAATCGTGGAGGCCTGTGGGGAGAAGGGCATCAAGATGATGCTGATCCTGTCGGCCGGTTTCCGCGAGATCGGCGAGGAAGGTCTGCGCCTCGAAGAGAAGGTAACCGATCTCGTGCAGCGCTACAGGATTCGCATGATGGGCCCCAACTGTCTCGGCATAATCCGGCCGGACAAGAGTCTCAATATCACTTTTGGCCATACGGTTGCAAAGCCTGGAAACGTGGCATTCGTGTCGCAGTCCGGTGCCATCTGTACAGCTATTCTCGATTGGGCGGAAAAAAATGATATCGGTTTTTCGGCAGTTGTTTCGACTGGTATTTCTTCCGACCTGGATTTTGGTGATTATCTCGACTACCTGGCTGCAGACCCGAAAACAAAAAGCATCCTGTTATATATCGAGGGCATCAAGGACTCCCGCCGGTTTATGAGCAGCCTGCGTGCGGCGGCGCGTGTCAAACCCGTCATTGCCCTGAAGGTTGGCCGTCACGCTGCAGGTGCGGAAGCGTCGATGTCACACACCGGCGCGCTGGTAGGTAGTGACGAGACCTTCTCATCCGCTCTTTCACGTTCAGGTGTGCTGCGTGTTGAAAGCGTTGCGCAGTTATTTACCGCCGCAAAGGCACTTTCCTCATCACACTATCGTGAGGCTTCCGAACGTCTTGTAATCATTACCAATGGCGGCGGCCCCGGTGTGTTGGCTGCAGACCGGGCAACCGACCTCGGTATCGAGCTGAGCACGCTGAGCGAGGAAACCATTACTGCGCTGAACGGCGTACTGCCGGATGTCTGGTCGCACAGCAACCCGGTGGATATCATCGGTGATGCACCACCGGAGCGTTACCGGGCAGCCGTTGATATCTGCCTTGAAGACCCCGGCATTGATGGCGGCATCGTCATCCTTACTCCGCAGGCAATGACAGCACCAACCCTGGTGGCCGAAGAGTTAATTAAATCTGCCGAAAAAAGCAAAAAACCTATCCTGGCCAGTTGGATGGGCGGCAAACAGGTTGAAGAGGCGCGGCAAATACTCAAAGAAGCCGGGATCCCCGTCTTCAAAATGGCGGAAAGCGCAGTTGATGCGTTTTCATTTCTTGGCACCTACAACAGAAACCAGCGTTTGCTGATGCAAACACCGGCAAAATTGAATTCCGGCCAACTGCCGCCGGACAGGGATGGCGCCCGGCTCATTATTGAAGGCGTCCTGACAGAGCGGCGCAAGGTGCTGACTGAACCGGAATCAATGGCCATTTTAAAGGCCTTTCAGATTCCCGCAGCACAAAACGCTGTGGCCCATTCGGCCAACGAAGCGCTGATCATAGCGGAATCCATTGGTTTTCCGGTGGCCATGAAAGTGCTGTCCACCGATATTTCGCATAAATCGGACGCTGGTGGAGTCAGGTTGAATATCAACTCTGCCCACGAAGTGAGGGGTGTGTACCGCGATTTGATCGAGCATGTAGAGAGGAAGCTTCCCAACGCACACATCGGGGGTGTAACCGTAGAGAAAATGTACCGCAGTTCAAATGCCCGCGAATTGATGATCGGTATCATCCGTGACCCGGTATTTGGCCCGGTCATCAGCTTTGGCAGTGGTGGTACCAACGTTGAAATAATGAAAGATTCGGCCATTTCCTTGCCGCCATTGAACCGTCGATTGGCCAAGGATCTTATCGGTCGAACAAAAGCTGCAAAAATGCTGGCCGCATTCCGCAATATGCCGGCCGCCAACATGGAACTGCTGGTTGATATATTGCTGCGCGTATCCAACATGGCTTGCGAATTGCCCTGGATCCAGGAGATGGACATCAACCCCCTGATGGTTGATGACAATGGCGCCGTGGCGGTGGATGCACGCATCCGCGTTGATTACCCGAAACCGTCGACAGACCCGTACAACCACCTCGCTATACATCCGTACCCGGCTCATCTCGTGAGCGATGTTCAGTTAAGCGATGGAACAAGCATTATCATCCGACCCATCAGGCCTGAGGATGCGGAAATTGAACAGGAATTTATCCGCAATCTTTCTCCCGAGTCGAGATATTTCCGCTTTATGAACTCAATCGAAGAACTGAGCCTGGAAATGCTGGTTCGTTTCACGCAGATTGATTATCACAACGAGATGGCCCTGATTGCGGTCTACCCGAGCGAGGATGGCGAGGAAGAGATTGGCGTGGTCCGTTACATGACAAACGCGGACAAGAAGACCTGCGAATTTGCGCTGGTTGTTTCAGATCAATGGCAAGGCAAGGGTATCGCGCGTCTGTTGATGCGAAACCTGATCGAGGTTGCCCGTGACAGGGGTCTTGAAATGATGGAAGGACAGGTGCTGAGTAATAATTTCAGGATGCTCGACTTGATGACCAGGCTGAACTTCAAGATAAGCAACGACCCGGTTGAGAACAATATTAAGCTTGTGCAGCTTGACCTTCACTGACCGGTGGCTGATGCTAGCGCCTGGGAACCGTCATTGATTAGGGTTCGATTGCGAGGGTGAGACTGTGAGCGTCTGGAGTAACAAACACGTGGTGATCGCCACCCTGATGGCGCCGGTACTGGCTCTGATCGCCTATTTCGGCGCCAGTTACCTGGTGGGAGAAACACCTCAAGCCGCGGCACCTGGGGAAAGCTACGAACTGGTTGAAAAACCAAACTGTCGTTACAGCAGTGGTATGTGTGGTTTAAAGAACGGCGAGTTTGAACTGACCCTTACGTTTGAGATGCGTGGTACCGCGCGGATGTTATTAAATCTCGAGTCAGTGCATCCGCTCGATGGTGTGCTGCTTGCAATGACCGGGAACGACAGCGACGAGCAAACCCCGGTCGAAATGCGTGCGACCAGTAGCGACGGCCTGAACTGGTCGCTGGAGCTGGCACGCCCTGATCCTGAAACCCACCGCCTTCGCCTGGTGGCCTCGGCGGCTGGCGCACTCTATTTTGGTGATGCTGCAACCAGTTTCACACTGGCAGAGCCCAGCGAAAATTAAGGGTGACGGCCTGTCACTCAGCCGCCAGGTACTTTGCCAGCCACGCGTGGACTTCCTGCCAGTAATAACGCGCTTCCTCACCTTTCATAACCCAGTGGTTGGCGTCATGAAAAACCAATAATTTGCCCGGCACCTGCTGGCGCTGGACATAGGTCCAGGCCGCGATGGTCTGATTTACCGGAACCCTGAAATCCTTTTCACCGATGGTCAGCAATATGGGCGTCGAGAATTTGTCGGCATAGGTGGACGGGCTTTGTTCGCGCCATACCGGGCTGTCACCCCATGCGGGGCCGCCATTCATGATTTCACGGTTGTAGACCGTGTCGCTGGATGAGTATTGTCCTTCGAGGTCTACCAGGCCGGCGTGCCCGATCAGGGCTTTGAAATGGCTGGTCGTGGCCTGTAACCAGTTCACCATATGGCCGCCATAGCTTGCGCCGGTGGCCACCTGTCGGCTGCCGTCAATAAACGGATAGCGCTTGATAGCCTCATTGGCTGCTTCGAGTACGTCTTCAGTTGGCGTTTTGAGGGGGTCATTCTGGATGCTCCTGGAGAATGCTTCTCCATAACCGACCGAGCCGGTGTAGTCTGTCATCAGCACTACGTAACCGGGAGCAGCCATCAAAGTCGCACTCCAACGGACATGACCTGCGTCCATGGACGAACTGAAAGGGCCGCCATGCATTTGTAGCACGAGTGGATATTTCCTGTTTTTGTCGAAACCAGCAGGCAAGGCCAGCCAGCTGTGAATCTTGCGGCCCTTGCTGCTCTCAAACCAGAACTCGAGGAATTCCGGCATGTCGAGCCCGGCCGCTGCTTCGGTATTAAAACGGCTAATCGGAGCGTGGCTGCCGTCAGCGGGGTCGATACGGACAATCTCGGCGGGTACGGCGGAACTTTCCCAGCGTGCTACCAGGTAGTTGCCGGCAACCACTACATTGGCGTATACGCCCCGGCTGTTCTTGTTGAGCGCTTTGACCGTACCGCCTTTTGCGGGAACTGAGTAGACACGTGCCCGTCCTGCATCCCTTGCTGTCAGGTAGATGGTCTCGCTGTCAGGACTGATTTCCATGCCTGTAACTGATCGGTCAAATCCGGCTGTAACCAATTCCGGCTCACCGCTTATACCTTTATCGGACCAGTCAAACCGTCCGATTCCCGACAGGTTGTAGACTTGGCTGTTCTCGGCTTCGTAATCACAGTAGAGGCTTTTGCCATCATCGGAAAAAACCGGGCCGGTACAACTCCAGTCACTGCTGCTGGTAATCTGCTCGGGTTCACCGCCCGCTGCTGCGATCTTGTACAGGTGGAATATAACCCTGGCGTGCGCTGCTTCATCCAGGTTGGTGGTCGCATTGAAGACCAGGAATTTGCCATCCGGCGACCAGGCCGGTTTCAGGGTGTCGCTGGAGCGTGTCGGCGTGCCGGAAAAACCAATCATATCTACCAGTTTCGTGCCGGCCAACAGGTCTTTGGCCGGTGCGCCGCTGCGTGCTTCCTGCACAAACAAATGTGTTTGCATATCATCGCGCCATTTATCCCACTTGCGGACCGGGAATATCTCGTAAACGGATACATTGATCTTGAGATCCTTGCGCGCCTTCTTTTCCGCCTGGTTGGCTTCATCATCAGCAGCATTGGGGTAAACACGGCTTTCAAAGGCGATATATTGCCCATCAGGGCTCCACTGCGGGTTCTTGGCGCCGGTAGAGATATTGGTGACCGGAACCGCTTCACCGGGTCCATCCATGTTCAGCACGTAGACCTGGCTAACCTCATCTTTGCCACGCTTGGTGGTAAATGCAATCTTATTGCCGTCCGGGCTCCAGGTCACGCTGGACTCCGACTCAGGGGTCGCCGTCAGGCGCAGGGCTTCTTCTGATCCATCAACCCTGAGCAGCCATAAATCACTGCTGGTGTCGTCCTTTTCGTACGACGGCTGGGTGACACTGACCACTGCCCGGCTTCCATCCGGACTTGCAACTGGGCTTCCAATTCGCTGCATCAGCCACACATCCTCATGGGTGACGGGCCGTAGTTCCTGATCGGCCGCCATGACTCCAGCGGAAAAAAAACAAAGTCCGAGGGTGATGATTGTAAGTGTTCTAAGCATGAGAGAGTCCCTTGACAAGGTACGAAGTTCAGAAATTCATCTAGAATTTTACAGGCTTTTCCATGTGTGGTTAAAAAACCAGCAAGAAAAGCTGCAATAAATAATCAAAATGGCACTTTTCATATGCGCGGTAAATGACGACACGATCATCGCTGAATGCCCCACCGGGGGTTTTGCGCGGATGGCGGTTACCTTCTGGCGGTTAATATTTCAATTCAATTCGCCAGTTATGCACGTCGTATTATCTTTTTTACACCCGGCCCATGACTATCGGTTATTGACGAGGGTTGTTTTGTCACCTAGTCTACGTTCGTGTTTGTTAAAAACACGTTAACGAGGAGACAAAAATGACAAGGTCAAAATGGCCCAAGTATTCACTACTGTTTGCAGCAATGTTAATCGGTACTCCCTCGCTGGCGCAGGAGGCTGATGAAAATGAGGAGGCGGAGGGTGCGCTTGAAGAGGTAATAGTTACAGGTTCGCGCATTCGCCAGAATCCGCTGGATTCACGCACACCAGTGCAGTTTCACAGCGAAGAAGATATGGATTTGACCAGTTCGCTTTCAGCCGCTGATTATCTCCAACAATTACCTATTACCGGTTCAGCAATTAATCGGCTGAATAATTCATCCGGTAACCTGGGTTTTCCCCCAGATGGTGCAGGTATCGGTGCAGGTGCGTCTGAAATTGATCTGCGCAACCTTGGCTCAAAACGTACATTGGTACTGGTCGATGGTCGACGCTGGATCCGTGGCTCATCTGCCTCTGGTGTTTCCGGTGCGGTTGATATCAATACCATTCCCAACAACGCCGTCAAATCGATAGAAATTTCGATGGATGGTGCATCCACCGTGTATGGTTCTGACGCTATTGCAGGTGTGGTAAACATTATCACGCAGGATAACTACGATGGTTTCAAATCCTCGGTCTATTATGGTTCCTACGAAGAGGGCGACGGCGAATCCGCTGAAGTGGATGTAAGCTGGGGTGCGGAAGGTGACCGCTCCAGGTTGTTCCTGGATGTAAGCTGGACAGACCAGAAGCCGGTTTTTGCAGGTGACCGGGAGATATCGGAATACGCCATCCAGGGATTCCCTTACGGTTTGAGCTCTGGCACACCGGAAGGACGCCTGGTTTTCACGGATCCACGCATCGGGCAGACGCTTAGCATCACCACCTACTCAACGAACCCGGTCTATGATCCGAGCTGTTGGGCGACTGGAACATCAACGCCAGGTTGTGATGATTTTCAGGGCTTTACTTTGGATGACCGTTTTAACTGGCAACCTTACAATTACCTGCTTACCCCTAATAAGCGCGTCAGTATGTTCGCCAAGGCCGAGTACGATATTACGGACACTACGACGTTCAGGCTCACAGCCAGTTTCAACAAGCGAGAATCCACCAGCCAGGCTGCGCCGGAACCGTTATTTTTCGGGCCTGATGCAGGTTCCGGCTTTATTTTGGACAATCTGCTGTGGCCAGCGGATCATCCGACCAATCCCTTTGGCATAGACATGGGTCCGGATTCCCTGATATTCACCGGTCGCCGACCGATCGAAGCCGGTCCGCGTATATTCGAGCAAAGTGTAGAGACATATTACATTTCGGCGGGTGTCGATGGCTCATTTGCAATGGCTGACAACACCATCTACTGGGATGCAACGGCGATATTCTCTGAGAATGACGCCACCCAGATTAAGCATGGTGCATTCAATGCTCAGAATATATCCATTGCGCTTGGTCCGGCAGATGCGTGTGCCGCGACACCAGGGTGCGTACCATTCGACTGGGTAGGCCCGGGAAGCATGACCCAGGAAATGCTGGATTTCGTAACATACGTCCAGAAAGATGTCAGTAATCAGGAGTTGTTTGATTTTACTTTTAACCTGACCGGCCAGTTCGGCGGATTCAGGAATGCAGGGGCGATTGGCTGGGCAGCCGGTTTCGAGCACCGCGAAGAAGATGGCAGTTTCACTCCTGACTCAATCGTTTCCAAGGGCTTTACAGCTGGTGTTCCTGCGCAACCCACGGCAGGCGGTTTTGATGTTGATGAAGTTTATGCTGAAGTTATTGTTCCGTTGTGGCGGGGTGAAAACCAGACAAGATTCGATATCAATGCATCAGCCCGCTACTCCAATTACGACCTGTTTGACAGTGATACAGTGTTCGCCTTCGGTGCCAATTGGGCTCCAACAGATAACCTGACTTTACGTGCTAACTACGCTGAGGGCTTCAGAGCACCGAATATTGGCGAACTGTTCAATACCGGGTCCCGCTTCGATGCCAGCATCAATGATCCTTGCTCAAATGCACAGCCTGATGTCCAGGCTAACTGCGCATCGCTCGGTGTGCCCCCGGATTATGTGCAAGCAAATCCACAGATCAGCGTGACGACCGGAGGCAACACGGGTCTGACACCTGAAACCTCGGAGACCTTCACCACAGGGTTTACCTGGGATGCTCCATTCTCAGACAATTGGGACAGTATTGATGGTTTGCTGGTTGAGTTGAACTATTACGACATTAAAATTGACAACGCCATTCAGCCGCCAGATGCGCAGGATGTTCTGATCCAATGCGTTGACACGCTGGATCCTTTCTTCTGTGACAATGTGGCCAGGTCGGTAAACGGTGCTGTTCTTCGTGTCGATGGTATATTGCAGAATATCGGTGGTATTGACACTTCAGGCATTGACTGGAAAGTTGAGTTAATGACCGCGCAGAGTGGTTTCGGCCAATTCCGCTTCCAGTGGCTTAACACCCACCTGTTTGATTACACAGAAACCGTGCCGGGTCCGGACGGTGCCGTCAAGATAGACCGGGAAGGCACTGAACTTGGCTCACCCGAGCGGGCGTTCGTGAAGTATAAGTCCACTTTCAATACTGATTGGTTCTTGGGAGACTGGAGTGTAAGACTTGGCTTCCAATACTATGACGGTCTGGAGGAAGAATGCGGTGGAATGGTTGCCGGGTTCGAGCTCTGGGATGATTTTTGCACCCGTGGACAGGAAGGCAACGACATTGACAGCACGTTGTTTACCAATATGAGTGCCTCCTGGTCACCCGGCATTGGTAATGAGGGTCAATGGACCTTCATGGTCGGCGTCGACAATTTGTTCGAAGAAACCATCCCGTTCTGTGCTTCATGCGACCTGAACAGCTTTGACGGTACGCTTTACCCGATCCCAGGGCGGTTCTGGTACGCCAGGGCAGTGTTCCGCATCGACTAGCCTGTGCTTTGATTATCGAGAAAAACGGTCCTTCGGGGCCGTTAGATTGATGGCAAACCCCGGTTTTTTAACCGGGGTTTGTCTTTTTAGGGTCTGGGATTACACTTGGCAATCTGGAATGGCTCTGTCAGCATGCAACAACTAGGCTGGGTTTGAACTTAATCACAAGCGCGATAGCAACTGGCCGAAGGCAGAATTTGCATAACAGGAGAGTAGACATATGAGCGACCCTTTCCAGATACAACGTGAACTTCGTTACGGCGCACCTGTGTGCGACGAAATTTTGACAGGCCGATACTTTACCATCGGCTATTCATGGTATTTCAGGCAGGCAAAATGGGCATTGGAGATTATTAACCCAAATTCACATTTTGAATGGGAAGTCGAACGAATGGATAACTTCCGCGCAGACATTCGCATTCCACGCAGGTTTCGTGCAGGTTTGAAGGCGTATATCGGCAGTGGCTATGACCGTGGTCACCTTGTCGCCAGTGCGAATCATGATGAGTTGGATATCCAAAACAGTGAGACTTTTCTTCTGTCCAATATGTCACCGCAAAAGCCGGATCTTAATCGGCGTATGTGGCGTGACCTTGAAATGGCCATACGCAAACTGAATGATCAGAAGAATATTCTCGAAACCTATGTGCTGACTTCTCCAGTCTTCTATTTTGACCAGAAAATAGAAACCATCGGGAGCGACACGGAGAAATACGGCATTGATGTGCCGGTTCCCCACGCTTTTGTGAAAAGCGTGCTGGCGGAAGATAACCGTGGTCGCCTGAAACTCTGGACTTTTGAAATGCCAAACAAAAAACTCACCGGCAACCTGGAGGATTACCTGGTTGTGACCTATGATGCGGAACAAAAAGTCGGCGGCCGCTTTTGGGATCGTGTGGCCGGAGGTGACCTCCATAGCCAGAAAAAAGCTTCACGCAAGATGTGGGCCCTGGACTAGCGGTTTCATGGAGTGAGATGGACCCTCTGCTGATCTCGGTTGCATTTATCCTCGGCTTCCTGGTGCGCCAGGTCGGTTTGCCGCCGCTGGTTGGTTTCCTGGCAGCCGGATTTGTATTGAACGCGCTTGATTTTGAGGGCGGCGAGACATTGCAGTTGGTTGCTGATTTAGGCGTAACCCTGCTGTTATTCTCGATCGGTCTCAAGCTTGATCTGAAAAGCCTCGTCAGGCCGGAGGTCTGGGGCGGCGCCTCGCTGCACATGGCCATTACGGTGGCGGTTTTCGGAATAGTGGTGTTCGGGCTCGGCGTGGCCGGCTTGTCGTTGTTCGCCGGCCTGGGTATAGCCCAGGCCACGCTGGTCGCTTTTGCGCTGAGCTTCTCCAGTACTGTATTCGCCGTCAAAATTCTTGAAGAAAAGGGTGAAATGGCGTCGATGCATGGCCGGGCCTCCATAGGTATTCTGATCATGCAAGATATTTTCGCCGTTTTGTTTCTGACCTTTTCGGTTGGCAAGCTGCCATCTCCCTGGGCGCTGCTGGTGCCGGTCGCGCTGTGGGTGTTGAAGCCGGTTTTGTACCGTCTCATGGACCGTAGCGGACACGGTGAACTGCTACTGTTGTTCGGGCTCTTCGCAGCCTTGGTGGCCGGCGCCGGGGGCTTCAATCTCGTTGGTCTGAAGGCCGGTCTCGGTGCACTGGTGCTCGGTGTTGTACTAGCTGGACATGCCAAGAGTTCGGAGTTATCGAAGACCCTATTGGGATTGAAGGACCTGCTGCTGGTCGGCTTCTTCCTGACTATTGGTTTATCCGGGGTGCCTGACCTGGAGGCGGTTGGTATCGCGGCACTGCTGGTGGCTGCGATGCCGTTAAAGGCCGGCCTGTTTTACGTGCTGCTGACCCGTTTCAGACTGCGCGCCCGGTCATCTTTGTTAGGCTCATTGAACCTGGCCAACTACAGCGAATTCGGTTTGATTATTGCCGCCGTGGGAGTATCGAATGGCTGGCTCAGCCAAGAGTGGCTGGTGATTATCGCCTTGGCGTTGTCGGCGACCTTTGTCATCGCTGCGCCGCTGAACACCATGGCTGATGCTATCTATATCCGCTATCGTGAGAGACTCTGCAGGTTTGAGACCAATACCCGTCACCCCGATGATCAGCCGATCGACCCGGCCGGGGCAATCGTCGGTGTTTTCGGTATGGGCCGAATCGGGACCAGGGTTTACGATTTCATGCGGGAAAAGTATGGCGAAACTGTCATCGGTTTCGACTTCAGTACCAAGAGGGTCGAGAAACACAATGCTGCAGGGCGCCGCGTCCTGTTCGGTGACCCCACCGATCCTGACTTCTGGCAACGCATCCAGCACCTGAACCGGCAATCCCGCATGATGGCAATTCTGACCATGCCGAAACACCGGGCAAACATGGCGGCAGTGAGACACCTGGCCGATATTGATTTTCACGGGCAGATCGCTGCGGTTGCCCATTTCGACGACCAGGTTGAGGCGCTGCGCGCAGCCGGTGTCCACGCGGCCTTCAACTTTTACAGTGAAGCCGGCCTTGGTTTTGCCGAACACGCCTGGGAAATGTTTGAAAGCCAGCAAAAGTCGGAACCCGATAATGAGAGGCACTAATAATCCAAGGGAAAGTTCTTCGTTGCCAGCGGCGATTTAAATTCCAGGGTCAGAGTAATCTTGGTTTCTAGAGACTTATACATTCAAATACTCAACGGCCGCTCCTGGCCTATTCTGTTGAAAAACTCTGTTTTCTCAGCCGACAAAAAAATCCTGGCCCCTCCGGCAAATTAAATTTATCTTGATACCAGGGGGTATGAATTTGTCTCGAAAGCTCGCTGTGAAGCAACTGGCGCAGCCAGGTAAACGAAATATATTGAATTTTCCAGATGATTGGCGTTTAGCAGAAAATCGACATTTCTGAAATTTGGAGTTTTTCAACAGAATAGGCCGTTAGCAACCATACGCGATTGTCGGTTACGAATGTCCGCTTCTGGTTGTAATGGTTTTGCATCGGTTTAATGGACAGGTTGTGACTGTCCGCCGCCCAGTTTTTCGAAGGCGACGGGACTTATATTACCAAGATAGCCGTGACGGCGTTTTCGGTTGTAAAAACACTCGATGTAGTCGAACACGTCT
>CALBDB010000075.1 GCA_937927755.1 uncultured Lysobacterales bacterium | reverse complement strand
CGACATAACGCGGGCAGTCTTCAGCAGCTTCAAGGCTCACTTCGATGGTGTCCGCAACGACCGCCGGCACCGGGTTGATAGAAGGAGCGGTCAGCTGTGCCCTGCAACTGGCTGCCACATCCTGCGCCATACCGCGGATGCTCAGGCAGTCGGCCCGGTTTGGGGTAAGCTCTACTTCGATGGCGTGGTCATCCAGTTCAAGAAAATCTCGCAAATCCATGCCCGGAGGCGCATCACCCGGCAATTCCATCAAGCCTGAATGATCGTCCGACAAGCCGAGTTCTTTTGCAGAGCAGGCCATGCCAAAGGATTCAACGCCACGCAACTTTGCCTTGCGGATCTTGAAGTCTTCACCGATGGTCGCGCCAACCTTTGCCAGTGGAACCTTGATTCCGGCACGTGCATTCGGCGCACCGCAAACCACCTGAGCGGGCTCAGCGGCGCCGAAGTCGATCCTACAAACTCTTAGCTTGTCGGCATCAGGGTGTGCTTCGCAGCTAATAATCTCAGCCACAACGACATCTGAAAACGGCGCAGCAACGGGGTCAACGGTGTCAACTTCCAGACCGGAAGCCGTCAGTTTGCCAGCGAACTCTTCGACCGGCAGATCAACGTCCACCCATTTTTTTAACCAGTTCACACTAAACAGCATCTTATTGCCCTCAGCCCTTAGTGAAACTGGCGCAAAAAGCGCACGTCATTTTCAAAAAACTGGCGCAGATCGGTCACGCCGTAGCGCAACATGGCCAGGCGCTCCACACCCATGCCAAACGCGTAGCCGACATATTTTTCACTATCCACGCCGCAGGCTTTAAGAACATTGGGGTGCACCATTCCACAACCGAGAATTTCCAGCCAGCCGGGTTCCTGTCCGTCACCCTTGTCCCAGGCGATATCCACTTCCGCGGATGGCTCGGTGAACGGGAAATAGGATGGCCGGAAACGCATATCCAGGGATGCTTCGAAAAAGGAATTTACAAACGTCTGTAAGACGCCCTTCAGGTCTGCCATGGTCACGGTTTCACCAACCAGCAGACCTTCCACCTGGTGAAACATCGGTGTATGGGTCTGGTCGGAGTCACTGCGGAAAACCTTGCCGGGTGCGATGATCCGGATCGGCGCTCCCTTCTTCATCATTTCACGAATCTGCACCGGTGAGGTGTGTGTCCGTAACAGACGGCCATCACCAAAATAGAAGGTATCGTGCATGGCACGTGCCGGATGGTGCGGAGGGAAATTCAGTGACTCGAAATTGTGATAATCGTCTTCGACTTCAGGGCCGGTTGCGATGTCGTAACCTAGCCTGGAAAAAATATCGCACATCCTTTGCAAGGTGTGTGTAACCGGGTGTAGTCCGCCGCGCTGCTGACCACGACCAGGCAATGTCACATCGATGGTTTCACTGGCGAGACGCGCATCCAGTACTAGCTTTTCCAGGGCATCCTTACGTGCTGATACAGCCTCGGCTACCTGAGCCTTGGCAACGTTTACCGCCTGGCCAAAAGCCTTGCGCTGTTCGTGTTCCATGCCACCCAGGGTCTTGAGCAAGGCGGTTATTTCGCCTTTTTTTCCCAGGTAACGTACACGCAATTCATCCAATGCAGGTAATTCATTGCTGGCTTTGATCTCAGCCAGTGCCTGCTCGAGAATTTGTTTAACCGATTCCACCGATATAATTCCAAAAGGATGGGCGCCTGCCCTTCCCGAATGTCCAGCAAAAAGAAACGGGCAACCCGTTCAGGTTGCCCGTTTGTTGTTTCAGCTCAGCTGTGCCTTGGCCTTTTCGGCGAGAGCGCCGAAAGCAGCAATATCATGAACTGCGAGATCAGCCAGCACCTTGCGGTCAACTTCTATGCCAGCCTTGTTAAGGCCGTCCATGAAGCGGCTGTAGGACAATCCGAACTGCCGGGCGGCAGCATTGATACGGACAATCCACAGGCGGCGGAACTGGCGCTTGCGTTGGCGCCGGTCACGGTATGAATACTGACCTGCTTTGATGACAGCCTGTTTGGCAACCCGGTAAACCTTGCGACGGGCACCGTAATAGCCTTTGGCCTGCTTTAATACTTTTTTATGCCGCGCTTTGGCGACAACACCACGTTTTACTCTAGCCATTTTCCGAGCCTCCTGTTAAGCGTACGGCAACAAACGTTTGATCGATTTCTTGTCGGCGGAATCAACAGAATCCGTACCGCGCAAGTTACGTTTACGCTTTGTGCTCATCTTGGTCAGAATATGACTCTTGAATGCGTAGCCACGCTTAAAATTGCCTGAGGCAGTTTTTTTAAAACGCTTGGCCGCGCCCCGATTGGTTTTCATCTTGGGCATGGTTTACTCCTAAGGGCCGTTTTTGGCCTGTTTAATGCGTTACTCAAGCGGCCGGGGAAGCTTTTTTCCGGCTCTTTCCTGTTTGCTCAGTAACGCTTCTTCAAAAAGTGACCGCATTATTGCAGTCACGGTAAATTTGTCTGATCAGGCTTTCTTGCCGTTGATCATCATCGTCATTTGACGACCTTCCATCTTTGGCATCTGCTCAACGACTGCTTCGTCGATGAGGTCATCCCGAACCCGTTTCAGCATTTCTGCACCGAGTTCCTGGTGAGCCATTTCACGTCCGCGAAACCGCAGCGTGATTTTTACCTTATCGCCGGCTTCCAAAAAACGCCGTACGTTTCGCATCTTGACCTGGTAGTCGGCCACTTCAGTCCCGGGCCGGAATTTTACTTCCTTTACATGCGTCACTTTCTGTTTCTTCTTGGACGCCTGCCCTTTCTTGGCCTGTTCAAAACGGTACTTGCCGTAATCCATGATCCGGC
>CALBDB010000074.1 GCA_937927755.1 uncultured Lysobacterales bacterium | reverse complement strand
TGCCCGGCAAACGGCCGGGCAGGGCCCTGTAATCAAAACCGTGTCAGGAATCAGTTTTCACTGTTTGAGCTTTTCTTGATGACTATGACTTTGTGAGACTCACCGCCCACATGGTTCGGGTGTAATTCTTCAAAACCTGTTTCAACACCATCTGCATGGATCACGACATGCCTGTCGCAATCTTCATATTCATCACAGATAATTTTGATGTGTTTCTCGTTCACGTGCTCGATATGCAGATCTTCGTCTTTAAAACCCAGTTCGAATAATTCGCCATCAATGTACAACTCGACGCCAACGGAAGTGCGCAGGATGTCTATGACTTTTCCACTTTCGGTTTCAATGGTTTTTGCTTCGCCGACAAGCATGTCGCTGATGTCGGTTTCAGCCAACCCGAAATTTTCGGTTTGAAGCGCAATAACCATTTTCTGGTCGTTATCCGCCTGCGTGATGGTCGCAGCCAGCAGCGTGATGGCGGCTAGGGTAAAAATGGTTCTGAAATTGTGTTTCATGAATGAATCTCCAGTAATTTATATTTTTGCGACGAAACGAAAGCCCGAAATAACAGGGTTTCTTCAATCAATTTTAAGGACGCGACCGGCAAAGAAAACGTCACAAAGCACATAAGATTATGATTTTGTATTGAAATTTTAGAAATTTACCTTTATTGACCATACGCTGAAGTATATTTGACAGTGCCGCTTCCGGTCGGTATCTTCTACGTTCTCAGACACAATATCTTGTGTTTTTCGAGAGGGGGAGGCACAATAACTTGTGTCCATAATCAAATAAAACCAAACAATTAGACAGGATAATTCATGAGCAGTGTTCGGGTTGAGGCCATAGGCACTGATATTCAAGCAGTTCCTTTCCAGGAAGCATCCCTTGATATCTGGGACAAGAAATACCGTTTGAAGTCCAGAATTGGCGAATGTATCGACGCCGATATCGACGACACCTATAAAAGAGTGGCGCGGGCAATATCCCGGGTTGAGAAAACCACCGAGTTGCGCGACAAATGGAATGAATTGTTTTTATGGGCCTTGCGGCGCGGTGCGATACCCGCCGGCAGGATAACTTCAAATGCTGGTGCGCGTGACCACAAACCTGCGACTTCGACCATTAACTGTACAGTTTCCGGCACCATAAATGATTCCATGAATGGCATCCTGGATAAGGTGCACGAGGCAGGCCTGACTTTAAAAGCGGGCTGTGGGATCGGTTATGAGTTTTCAACCCTGCGACCCAAGGGTGCGTATGTTTCCGGCGCCGGTGCTTACACATCCGGACCACTGAGTTTCATGGACATCTACGACAAGATGTGTTTTACAGTATCTTCTGCAGGTGGAAGAAGAGGCGCACAGATGGCGACCTTTGAAATCGGGCATCCGGATGTCATGGAGTTCATCCGCGCCAAGCGCGAGGATGGCCGTTTACGCCAGTTCAATTGTTCGTTGCTGATAACGGACGAGTTTATGCAAGCCGTCGCCGCCGATGAAGATTGGTCCTTGGCCTTCCCGATGACACCACAGGAAGCCAGCGAACTGGATATCGATGATCCAGAGCAGGTGATATGGAGGGAATGGCCGGTTATTGCAGATTACGTTACCCGTGAAGATGGCCTGGTCGCCTGCAGGGTATACAAAAAAATTCCGGCACGGCGTATGTGGGACATGATCATGTCCTCCACCTACGATTTTGCAGAACCGGGCTTTATTCTTATCGATCGTATCAACGAGATGAACAACAACTGGTTTTGCGAAAATATACGCGCAACCAACCCCTGCGGTGAGCAGCCTTTGCCTCCTTATGGTGCCTGCCTGCTTGGTTCAATCAACCTGACACGTTTTGTCGAAAAGCCCTTCACCGAAGAAGCGGAATTTAATTGGGATGAATACCGCAAGGTCGTCAAAGTTTTTACCCGTATGTTGGATAATGTCGTTGAAATCAATGGCTTGCCACTGGGTAAACAACGCGATGAAATCGAGCGTAAGCGCCGGCATGGCATGGGCTTTCTGGGCTTGGGATCTACGCTGGCTCTGTTGGGCATGAAATATGGTGCTGAAGACTCGCTGGAGTTCACCGAAAAAATTGCCCGTGATATGGCCATCGCCGGTTGGCAGGAATCACTTGAACTGGCCCGGGAGAAGGGTCCGGCGCCGGTGATGGGGGAAGAGTTCACCGTAAATGCAGAGATGTTGCGCAAGCGTCCGGAAATGATCGCAGATGGAATTGGGATCGGCGACAAAATCCATGGGTCGGTGCTGCACGCCAGGTACAGCCGGTATATGCAGCAGCTTGCTGAATTTGAGCCGGAACTTGTAGAGGCGCTGGCGGAGGAAGGCGGTCGCTTTACCCACCACACTTCGATTGCGCCAACCGGAACCATATCACTGTCATTGGCGAATAATGCCTCGAATGGCATCGAGCCAAGTTTTGCACACCACTACAGCCGCAACGTTATTCGTGAGGGCAAGAAGAGCAAAGAGAAAGTAGAAGTATTCAGTTATGAACTGCTGGCTTACCGGAAGTTAGTGAACCCGGATGCAATGCCGGGTTCAACAGATCCCGCAACCATGTTGCCGGAACAGTTTGTGTCTGCAGATGACATCACGCCCACCGGGCACGTCGATATCCAGGCAGCGGCACAGAAGTGGATAGACTCGTCTATCTCCAAAACCGCAAACGTGCCGACGGAATATCCTTACGAAGATTTCAAAAATATTTACACTTATGCATATAGCAAGGGACTAAAGGGTTGTACGACATTCCGCTTCAACCCTGAAGCCTTCCAGGGAGTGCTCGTGAAAGAGCATGACCTGGCCAATACCACCTACCGTTTTGTGTTGGAAGATGGCGAGGTGGTGGAAGTAAAAGGCAATGAGGAAATAGAGTACGACGGCGAGGTGCATACCGCAGCAAATCTGTTTGACGCTCTGAAAGAGGGTTATTACGGAAAATTCTAGATGAGATACAAAGATGACAATCAAGATCAGTAAAAATATTGCAGGCTACGAAGTAGTCAAGCCGGAAGAGGAACTGGCTGCACAGAAGGTTGCAGCCGAAGAAAGGGCTGCCCGATCGTCAGCCAAGGTTATCCGCATGACAGAAAAGGTCATGCGCCCTGAGGGTATGGAGGCACTGGAAGGCTCGACCTACAAAATCAAGACCCCGTTGGATGACCACGCGATGTACGTGACCATTAACGACATAGTTTTGAACGTGGGTACAGAACACGAGCAACGCAGGCCATTCGAAATTTTCATCAACTCCAAGAATATGGATCATTTCCAGTGGATCGTTGCCCTGACACGGTTGATGTCGGCGGTGTTCCGTAAAGGTGGCGATGTGACATTCCTTGCCGAGGAACTACAGGCGGTATTCGATCCAAAAGGTGGTTACTTCAAGCCCGGGGGGAAATTCATGCCATCCATTATTGCCGAGATCGGTGATGTAATTGCACACCATATGCAAAAAATCGGCCTGATGGAAAAAGAAGAATTGTCAGAGCAGCAAAAGCTCATCCTAAAGCAGAAGCGTGTCGAAGCCGAAGGCGTACAAAGCAGTGCCGCAGCCGATCCGGCCGGAGATGCGGCGGGTTACCCCGCTTCGGCTACCCTGTGTAACAAGTGCCACACCAAGGCCGTGGTCGTGATGGATAATTGTGCAACCTGCCTGTCGTGCGGTTATTCCAAGTGCGGCTAGCCAAGGCCTGATCATCCGGGTAAAAAGCCAGCTACCTGTTAAGCCGGTCGCATACAACCAAATATCCGTGCCGGCTGCTATTATGAACGTATGTGGTTGCCCGAAGAACTGATAAAAGCCAAGCGCGATGGCCTTGAACTGACGGAGGATGCCGTAAGGGACTTCGTCCAGGGCGTCGCTGGTGGGTATGTCAGCGATGCCCAGATCGGCGCCTTCGCGATGGCGGTGTATTTCCAGGGTATGAGTATGACAGAGCAATCCCTGCTCACGCTGGCGATGCGTGATTCCGGACGCACTCTTCACTGGCCTGACCTCGACGGCCCCGTTCTTGACAAGCATTCCACAGGCGGGGTCGGAGACCTCGTCAGCCTGGTCGTGGCGCCCATGTTGGCGGCCTGCGGTGCATATGTACCCATGATTTCGGGGCGCGGCCTCGGCCATACCGGCGGCACGCTGGACAAGCTGGAAAGCATTCGCGGTTTTAATGTCAATCCTTCACAGCACACATTTGATCAAACAGTACGGGAAGCCGGTCTTGCCATCACTGGTCAGGGTAGTGACCTGGCCCCCGCTGACGGCCGGATTTATGCCGTTCGGGATGTCACCGCAACGGTGGATTCAATACCTCTGATCGTTGCTTCAATTTTGTCCAAGAAACTGGCCGAAGGGCTCAATGGCCTGGTGGCGGATATTAAAACCGGTAATGGTGCGTTTATGTGCGAGCGCAACCGGGCAGGCGCTCTTGCCCGCAATCTGATCGAAGTTGCCAAGTTGGCAGGTCTGCCCGGACGTGCCCTGATAACCGATATGAATCAGCCGTTGGCGCTTAGCGCCGGTAACGCACTGGAAGTAGGTGAAGCGATCGACTTTCTGAAGAATGGATACCGTCACCCGAGACTCGAAGAAGTTATATTATCACTGGGCAGTGAAATGCTGGTGCTGGGTGATTTGGCTGGAGAGGTAAAAGCTGCCCGGCAGATGTTAATCCAGGTGCTCGAATCAGGCGCGGCGGCAGAACATTTTGCACGAATGGTGGTTATGCAGGGCGGGCCGGTTGACCTGCTGGACTCACCACAAAAATATTTAACCGCCGCTCCCGTGGTCCGCGATCTGGTGGCGCAGGTCAATGGCTACGTAGAGTACATGGATACCAGGGCAATAGGTTTAAGCATCGTAGCCCTTGGCGGGGGTCGCAGGCAGGCTGAAGATGTCATTGATCATCGCGTCGGCTTGTCGGGGTTCCGCCTGGTTGGTGGTGCCGTGAACAAAGGGGACCCGTTGGTGACCATTCATGCCGCGGATGAAACAGCCTGGAGTCTGGCAGCCGAGAAACTCAGGCAAGCTATTGTCTTAGGCCGCAAGGTTGATGCCTTGCCAGCCGTATATGAACTGATCTGATAGCATCTCAAGCACCACCGATTCAGTAAAATCAAGAAGGTACAGGAATGACCGGGACACCACATATCGAAGCGCCGAAGGGGGATTTTGCAGAAACAGTATTGATGCCGGGTGATCCGTTGAGAGCCCAGGCACTTGCAGAACGACACCTTGATGATGTCAGGCTGGTAAACAGTGTGCGCAATATGCTTGGGTTTACCGGCAAGTTCAAGGGCAAGGCGGTTTCCATTATGGGTTCCGGTATGGGGATGCCGTCGATCAGCATCTATGCGCACGAACTGTTTGATTATTACGACGTGAAACAGATTATACGTGTTGGAACATGCGGAGGCTTGCTGGCTGATATGCAGGTTGGCGACCTGGTCCTGGCGGACACAGCAAGTACCGATTCCGCCATGGCCAACCACTATTTCAGTGAAGGAGACGATACCGTTCCGGCTGATCCCGGCCTGTTACAGCGCGTCTATGAAAAAGCCGCTGAAAAAGGCCTGCATACAAGGACCGGAAATGTTTTTGCCAGTGACTGGTTTTATAACCCGGATGAGTCTTTTATCAAATCAGCCCAGGCGAGGGGTGTGCTTGCACTGGATATGGAGTCGGCCGCCCTTTACGGGTTGGCAAAAAAGCACGGCAGACGCGCCTTGACTATACTTTCGGTGAGCGACGTGATACCGACCGGTGAACGGGCATCACACGAGGCGCGACAAAATGCATTCGGCACGGTGATTGAGTCCGTGCTCGAAGCCATATTGAATCCGGAGTCCAATCTATGAGGGATACGAAAGCAGCCATCGAAAAGCTTTATGCCCAAGCAAAATCGGCCAGTGAAAATGCTTACTCGCCCTACAGTGGCGCCAGGGTCGGGGCCGTTGTGCTGGACCAGGATGGGGTCATCTATTCCGGTTGCAATGTTGAAAATGCCTCCTATGGGTTGACCCAGTGCGCAGAACGCAATGCCCTCGCTGCGGCCGTCAGTGCCGGCATGAAACCTGGTACTGCTGATACATTATTGATTTACGCGACAGGTTTCGAGGTACTGGCGCCCTGTGGTGCATGTCGCCAGGTTATGAGCGAGTTGCTTGCAGATAATGCTTTGATCATTTCCTGCCATAGCGAGACGGATTTTGATAGCTGGCCGATAGGAGAATTGCTGCCTCATTCATTCGTTTTAAGCTAAAGGAGAATAATAATGACAAGTAAGCCAGAATCACGGCGCAATTTTCTCAAAGCCACGGGCTCCGTTTTTGGTGCCTCTTTGATGGCGATCAACATGCCGTTGGTGCTTTCGGCCTGCCGGGGCGCCCATGAAAGCATGGAAAATGACACCGGCTTTAATATGCTCACGTCCCGGGAGGCCGCAGTACTCAGGTCTGTGGTGGATCAGATCATACCTGCGGATGAAACTCCAGGTGCTTCTGAAACCGGGGTTGTTCATTTTATTGATGCGGCGTTAGGCGGATTCATAGCCGACCAGAAAGCATTTCTGCGTGAAGGTCTTGAAGACCTGGATTCACGCGCAAAATCAATGGTATCTCAAGCTGATATGTTTTCTGATCTGAACTCTGAACAGCAAAAGCAATTGCTGATGAGCATTGAAGACGGCCCGTTTTTCGGCTTCTTGTATTTTCTGACGATGTGTGGGATGTTCTGTATGCCTGCGTACGGGGGGAATCGCGATTACACCGGCTGGGACCTGTTGGGCTTCAATCACCAGCACGCCTGGCAACCACCCTTTGGCTATTACGATGCTGCTGTCCATGTTGATACAGCCAAAGGGGAAATAACCAATGAGCAGGCTTGAGGGTTTACCCAAATTCAAAACCCGTGAAGCAGTTGATTTCGTCATCATTGGGTCAGGCGCTGCCGGCGGCGTGCTCGCCAAGGAGCTGAGCAGCAACGGTTTCGATGTGGTGGTTCTGGAACAAGGGCCTTACCGTACAGCAGCAGATTTCAAGCATGATGAAATAGAAGTCATGTTTCAGAGTGAGTTGATGAACCATCCCGGCTGGAATGACCCACAGTCTTTCCGTAACGCTGAGTCGAAAATTGCGGAGGTAGGGCGAGGGGGTCCACCACCGGCTCTTTATGCACGTGGTGTGGGTGGCAGCAGTGTGCATTTCACCGCCAATTACTGGCGTTTCCACCAGAGTGATTTCAAAGAACGCAGCTTGCTCGGGCCGATGGAAGGTACGGGGTTCGCCGATTGGCCGATCAGTTACGAGGAGCTTGAGCCCTATTACACAAAGGTTGAATGGGAGTGTGGTGTATCCGGTCAGCCCGGTCCATTCGAGGCGCCACGATCAAGGCCGTATCCGATGCCGCCGTTACCGGTCAAATCCTCCGGTGTGTTGTTTGAGCAGGGTGCGCGGGCCATAGGTTTAAATCCCCAGCCGGCGCCAATGGCCATTTTGTCAAAACCGCACAACGGCCGCCCGGCGTGTATACATTGCGGATTCTGCATGGGCTTTGGCTGCGAGGCCAATGCCAAGTCATCAACACTCGCGTCGATGATACCGCTGGCTGAGGATACCGGGCGTTGTGAAATACGTCCGCTATCAACGGTCTTCCGCATTGAAACCGATGCCAACGGGCGTGTTACGGAAGTAGTCTACCTGGATGCCGCCGGTCAAGAGCAAGCACAGAAGGCAAAGGCCGTGGTGCTGTCAGCAAACGGCGCAGAGACACCCAGGCTTTTGTTTCTGTCAGAATCTGCAAGTTCCCCAAACGGGCTTGCCAATTCTTCCGGAATTGTCGGTAAGTACCTGATGGGTAATGGGCACTCAAGTACCCAGGCTGCTTTTGAGCATCCCCTGAATGAATTCAAAAGTGTGCAGGTAACACGAATCGTGCACGATTTTTATGAGAACGATCCGGCACGTGGCTTCTATGGTGGCGGTGGCCTCGATGCAAGGCCATACCTGGATTCAACCCCGATCATGCACGCACTGGGCGGGCTTCCACCTGGAGCACCTTGGTGGGGAAGCGAATTCAAGCAGTCATTGCGATATTATTTTACCCGCAAAATTAACCTCCTGGGCAGCACCACGTCCGTGCCCCTTGCGAGTAACAATATTACCCTGGACCCGGACCTGAAAGACGACAAGGGCCGGCCAATAATTCGGATGACATACATGGATCATGCCGATGACCTGGCGATGGCAAAATTTCTGCAGGACCGTGCAGTTGAAATACTAGAAGCGGCCGGTGCGAAAGAAATCTGGCGTGACCCGGTAGAGGGCGGAACCATTCACGCACATCTGCTGGGTACCTGCCGGATGGGTAACGACCCAACAACTTCGGTGGTGGATAAATACCACCGTGCTCACGATGTACCCAACCTGTTTATTTGTGATGGCTCCAGCTTTGTCAGTTCGGGCCGTGGTCAACCGACCATGACTATTCAGGCACTGGCCTTCAGGGCCGCGGAACACATCAGCCGGTTTGCCCGGAACAATGAAATTTAAATTATGGAGAGACAAAATGAAATTGACCCCTAAACTGCTGTTATTACCAATACTCCTGTTTTCGCAGGTAACGGTCGCCGGTGCGCCAGATGTGGAATACCACGCCGTGTCGGCTGATATGCAATTGCCGTTTTCCGAAGCGGTACGAGTAGGACATACGCTTTATCTTTCCGGTCAGCTCGGATTTGACCGTTCCACCTCAAAACTGGTTGAAGGCGGAATTGGTCCGGAGACCCGGAAAACACTGGAAAATATAAAAGCCACCCTCGAGAAACACGGGTCTTCGATGGCCGAGGTCGTCAAATGCACCGTATTTTTGGCGGACATCAAGGAATGGGCGGCCATGAACGAGGTCTATGTGACCTATTTCCCGACCAACCCACCTGCCCGCAGCGCCCTTGGCAGCAGCGGCCTTGCGATGGGGGCAAGGACGGAAATCGAGTGTATAGCGACCGTCAAGTAGGCGGTTTTCGTTAACATGTCGGGCGATGCAATTGGGTTAACTTGGCTGCCTGACTACAGGAGTAGAAGATGAATCGACGGTTTCTGACATTACTGTTGGCCGTTTTTCTCTGCGCCCAGCCGGACACAGGTGCTGCGGGTTCCATAGCGGAAGTCCAGCGTTTTGCCGGCCTTGCACTGGCCTGCGTGCATCAGGAATATCCAAACAAAATCGCGCACGTTATGACAGGTGATCATGATGTGGCGCCACCACGTGAACTGACACCGGTTTTTTATGGTTGTTTTGACTGGCACTCTTCGGTACACGGGCATTGGTTGCTGGTTCGCTTGCTACGCCTGTATCCGGATGCGGAATTTGCTGATGCAGCCACGGCCGCGCTGGAAAAGAGCTTTGTCGCTGAAAAAGTTGCACTCGAGGTACGTTATGTCACGCATGTAAAACGTGACTCATTCGAGAGACCATATGGCGTCGCCTGGTTGTTGCAATTGACCGCAGAATTGCGTGAGTGGGAAGACCCGCGCGCAAAGCGATGGCTGGCGGTGCTCGAACCACTGGAGTCCGCATTGGTTGAAAAAACACGAGACTGGCTTGAGAAACTGGCATACCCGATACGTATCGGTGAGCACGCCCAGACGGCGTTTGCCTTTGGCCTGTTCCTGGACTGGGCGAAAGTATCGGGCCGCAATGACTTTTTCACACTGGTCGAGCGGCGCTCCAGGGATTTTTACCTTGAAGACCGGAATTGCCCGCTTGCATACGAACCGGGCGGACAGGATTTTCTTTCACCCTGTTTGGCGGAAGCAGACCTTATGCGGCGTATCATTACGGCTGCAGAGTATTCCGCCTGGTTGTCAGGCTTCATGCCTGAAATACCTGTCAGTGGTGGTAGTGACTGGTTGCCACTGGCCGTGGTGACTGACCCGACCGACGGCAAACTGGCGCATCTTGATGGTTTGAACATCAGCCGTGCGTGGATGCTGGAGGGAATTGCCTCCGGCCTGCTTGCGCAGGACCCCCGCAAGTCAGCCTTGCTTGAGGCGGCCGGTGTACATAGACAATCCGGCCTTGCGTCCGTGACCGGTGAACACTATGAAGGCGGCCACTGGCTGGGAAGTTTTGCGACCTACCTGCAGACATCACGGGGTTATGAAAATGAACCATAACAGGCCGGTTTGCTTGATGTTGATCAATAAATTCCAACGGTATTGGACTATTATTAAAGTGTGGATATAGGAGAATGACATGGCTACTTATCGGAAAATTCTCGTTGCCGTAGACCTGAGCAGTGAATCCGAAGTGGTGCTGAATAAGGCGCAACTCATTGCCGATGCAGATGCCGAAATTCACCTGGTTTACGTTCAGGAACCAATGGATAACGTTTACGTAGGTATTGTTCCACAAAGCGCCGCGTTCAGCGGTTTGGGCGATCTCGAGTCACAACTGGGCGACGAATTGAAGCAGAAACTGGCTGCTCTGGGTGAGAAATTCGGCCTGGCGCCTGAATACCTGCATATCCTGCATGGCTCGCCAGCCAATGAAATACACCGCTTCGCCAAGGAGACCGGATCCCAGTTGATCGTTATTGGCACTCATGGCCAAAAGGGCTTCCAGCTTTTGTTGGGCTCCACCGCCAATGCAGTGTTGCACGGCGCCGGGTGCGACGTTCTATCTGTCAGAATTGGCGCTGAAAAATAGAGAAATACTCTCCAGGGTTGTTAAGGGCTGAAGTACCGGCACGGTCTCCCTTGTCTTTATCAGGCACCGGAGTGACCGGGCGTGGATAAAAAAGTCCTGGCATGGCTTGGGGTTTTTTTTGCGGTACTGGCATGGTCTGCTATTGGGCCTGCCGACAGGGTGACGTGGTGGCTGGAAGTAATTCCGGCACTGGCCGGTTTCGTCATCCTGGTCATGACCCGGCAGCGTTTTCCCTTGACTGAACTGGTCTATATCCTGATCCTGGTTCACGCTGTCATCCTGATGGTTGGTGGTCACTACACCTATGCCGAAGTCCCGGTTGGTGATTGGCTGCGTGACCTTACCGGCGGCGACCGGAATAACTATGACAAGCTTGGGCACTTGGCGCAGGGGTTTATACCTGTGATGATTGCCCGTGAAATATTGATCCGCAACAAGGTGGTGCAGGGCAGGGGTTGGCTGGCCTTCCTGGTTGTATGCATCGTGCTTGCTATCAGCGCTATGTATGAACTGGTTGAGTGGTGGGCCGCATTGCTTAGTGCTGAAGCCGCCGATTCATTTCTGGGCACACAGGGATATATCTGGGACACGCAATCGGACATGATGTGGGCACTGTCCGGCGCCATCCTCGCGTTGCTGGCGCTGTCGAAATTACACGATCGCCAGATCAGGGCACTGGCTGCAAGGTAATGCGGAGAATCTACAGGCTGCTTCCGGAGGCAGGTTGGCTGTCGTTGCAACTCTGGAGCCGATGATTCACCTGTTCAAGTATGCCATTTACGTCGAGGCCGGCCATCGCCAGGCAGTCATCCCGTGAGCCGTGCTCAATATAGCGGTCCGGGATACCGATATTCAGAATATTTACACTGATACCTGCTGCTGCGAGCAGTTCATTTACACCGCTTCCGGCCCCACCCGTGACCGCATTTTCCTCGACCGTTACCAGCAGGCTGTGGCCTTTGGCCATTTCAAAAACAGTATCTGCATCAAGGGGTTTGACAAAACGCATATTGACCAGCGTCGCACCGGTGCTCTCAGCGACTTCAATGCATGGCCCGAGACTGCTGCCGAACGCCAGTATTGCTACGCCGCTGCCCCGTTTTACCACCTCAGCCTTGCCTATCGGGATAAGCTGCATGCCGGTCTCAACGTGGGTGCCTGGCCCGGTTCCGCGTGGGTATCTCACGGCTGCGGGCCCCTTGTGGCTGAAGCCGGTGTAGAGCATTTGCCGGCACTCGTTTTCATCGGCCGGGGCCATGATCAACAGGTTCGGGACACAACGCAAAAAACTCAAGTCGAAACTGCCTGCATGGGTTGGACCGTCGGACCCGACCAGGCCAGCCCGGTCAATAGCAAACAGGACCGGCAGGTTCTGTATGGCAACATCATGGATCAACTGATCGTAGGCGCGTTGCAGGAACGTGCTGTATATCGCCACGACTGGAAGGGCGCCTTCACAGGCCATGCCGGCGGCCAGCGTAACAGCATGCTGTTCCGCGATACTGACATCGAAATAACGGTCCGGAAAACGCTGCGAGAACTCAATCAGCCCGGACCCTTCACGCATCGCCGGTGTGATTGCCAACAGCCTTTCATCAAGTGCTGCCATGTCGCACAACCATTGACTGAAGATATCGGTATAAGTGGGCCGGGGCTCGGCCAACGGCGCTGGTGCAACGATGCCCTTTTCAGGGTCAAATGGACCTACTGCGTGGTACTTTACCGGGTCTTCTTCCGCCGGGGCGTAGCCCTTACCCTTGGCGGTGATGATATGCAGCAGGTTCGGGCCCTCTACGTTTTGAATGGTACGAAGTGTGCGTATCAGTACCGGCAGGTCATGGCCGTCGATGGGCCCGAGATAATTGAACCCGAATTCCTCGAACAGGGTACTCGGCACGATCATGCCCTTGACGTGCTCCTCCCACCGACTCATGAAACGCCATACGCGCGAATCCCGGTGCATCAGCTGTTTGCCGCGCTCACGGATATTAGTGACCGTCGGTCCGCTCATCATGCGGGCCAGTACTTTGGTAATGGCGCCGACATTGGGTGAAATGGACATCTGGTTTTCATTTAGAACAACCAGCATATTCGGGTTCAGCGAGCCGCCGTGATTGAGTGCCTCAAAGGCCATTCCAGCCGTCAGGGCGCCATCGCCAATGATGGATACAACACGCCGTTCCTGATTTTTTTGGTCCGCTGCCAGTGCCATCCCGAGGCCGGCGCTGATCGAAGTCGACGAGTGGCCGACTCCAAATGTATCGAATTCACTTTCCTCGCGTTTCGGGAATGGCGCGAGACCGCCAGTTTTCTTGATCGTAGCAATCCGGTCTGCCCGGCCGGTCAGGATTTTGTGCGGGTAGGCCTGGTGACCGACATCCCAGACGACCCGGTCATGCGGGGTTTCAAAGCAGTAATGCAAAGCGATGGTCAATTCAATGCAACCGAGGCCCGCACTGAAATGACCACCACTGCCGGAAATGGACTCGACCAGGTAAGCGCGCAACTCGTCGGCGACCTGCGGAAGTTGGTCTTCATCCATTGTGCGCAGGTCTGCCGGCGTAAAAATCCGGCTCAGCAATGGGTATTTTTCAGGGTTCATATGCTTATTTTACCGGTCACGGTCCACGGCGTAAGCCGCCAGCCACTCAAGGGCGTCGGTTTCGCCGGGTAAATTCTTCAGTTCATTGAGGGCCTGGTCACGGAGTTCATATGCCCGTTCTATGGATTTCTCCACCCCTATGATGGCTGGGAAAGCCGGTTTTGATCGTGCCGCGTCTGCCTGGCTGGGTTTTCCTGTAACTTCGCTATCTCCGGTGACATCCAGTAAATCATCAAAGACCTGGAAAGCAAGCCCCGTCAGTGCGCCGTACCTGGAAAGCGCGTTTTGTTGATCACTCGTTGCCGATGCCAATAGTGCCGGCGCGACGGCGCTGAACTGGATCAGCGCACCCGTTTTGAATGAATGAATCCTTTCAAGTTCCAGCTGGCTTATCTGTCTGCCCAGGCTGTCCAGATCCAGCACCTGCCCACCTGCCATGCCGCTTGCTCCGCAAGCCTTTGCGAGACCGAGAATGATTTGGGATTGCTGCCTTGGCTGCGCCGACAGTACTGTGTCATCCGCCAATATTTCGAAAGCAAGCGCCTGCATTGCGTCACCTGCCAGGATCGCAGTGGCCTCGTCAAACTTGCGGTGGCAACTGGGTTGCCCGCGCCTGAGATCGTCGTCATCCATGCTCGGTAAATCGTCGTGGATCAGGGAATAAGTGTGAATCAATTCAATGGAGGCAGCGATGCCATCAAGCGACCGAGGCTGCAAGTCTAATGCTCGCCCCGATGCATACACCAGCAGCGGCCTGATAAACTTACCGCCCGCAGTGGCCGAATAATGCATGGCCTTTAGCAGAAGTTCCGGTGTGTCTGCCGGTCCTGGCAAATACCCGGGGAGAATGCTCTCAATCCGGGTTTGCCACGCGGCAATTGTTGTTACAGTTTCAGGCATCCGGTTCAAATGGCTTCAGTGAATCTTCATCGTCGGCGTCGATCAACTGCTCGACAGTTTGTTGGGCGTTGTCCAGTACCGCCTGGCACTGGCGTGTCAACTCTATACCCTGTTTGAATCCGGCCAGGGATTCGTCCAGGGACAAATCACCCTGCTCAAGATTTGTGACCAGTTTTTCGAGTTCGGCCAACGTCTTTTCAAAGTCGGGTCCAGCCTCAGTTTTTTTGCTCATGATCTGTGTTCCGGGTTTGGCGGAGCGACACTAACGCACCGCACCTCAAGGGTCAACTATCTCTGGCGACTGTCGGGCCTGCAGGAATTTCAGCAGCGGATTATGCGGGCGCCAGATCAAGCACGTGTGGTTTTCTGACAACCAGTTTGCGAAGTGCTCATCAAGACACCAGTCGCCCATTGCCACCAGCTTACCGTCCAGTGTGCACAGTGGAATACAATCCCTCAGCCAGGTTGGAATACCCGCTGATTGGAACAGGTTTTTGAGGCTTTTGTGATGCCCATCCCTGTGGATCGTGGTTTCATCCGAACGGGTTCTGCAATTCACGGCAAACCTGCCGTCCGGCGTGACCGGGTTCTGACCCTGAAGAGCCAGATGTCCGGCATCGGCGCCCAACTCGACGCTCTTTTCCGTAGCCGGCCACTCAACAGTGGGGCAGGGCAGCAACTCCCTGTCCCGGTGTGAAAACAATTGCTGTTTGTATAAATGTAATGCCCAGCCATCCCAGCAGACTTTCACATTGTGATTACGGTGGGTTTGCTGTACCTGTTCACAGAACTCCTCGAGCCTGTAAGCGGGGATCGAGGTGGAGCCCGATTGCTTCATCCAGCGTCTGATCACAAGTTTTAACAACTCCGGGTTTTCACACGGGTCAGTGCCGATGACAAGTACCTGTGGGTGTACAAGATTGTGAGCAAGGTACTCATCCGCCACTCGTTCCAGCAATTGCCGGGCATCGGTCATTGCCTTGCGTGTCAGCAGCAACCGCTTGCTTACTCCCGGCCAGCGCTCTTCCAGTAAGGGGATGATCTCATGGCGTACAAAATTACGATCATGATCCAGTTGCCGGTTCGAAGGGTCCTCGGACCAGGCGATATTGTTTTCCTGCAAGTAGTCTCTCAGCGCGCTGTTTTGAAACGCGAGCAATGGCCGCTGTAACAGCCCGGTGCCGAACGGTCTGCTGTCGGGCATTGCCGACAAGCCGTCAACACCACTGCCGCGCATCAAATTCAGCAGCAGCGTTTCTGCCTGGTCGTCCGCATGATGTGCTGTCAGCAGGCAGACGCCGGGCCTGACAAGCGTTGAAATAGCTTCGTAGCGTAAATGCCGGGCTTCTGCCTCCAGTCCTTTTCCCGAATTTTTGTCGGCGGTGATCTTCTTGCAAACCAGTTCAATGTGATGCAACCGGCAGAAATCTTCGCATTGTTTTTGCCAGAGATCCGCGTGCTCATGTAGACCGTGATTGATGTGCACCGCCGAGACCGGTACATCCAACTGGTTTGCAATTGCATTGAGTGCATGCAGCAGGGCGGTCGAATCGGCACCGCCGCTAAAACCCACTACGTAAGCATCGACGGCGGGAAATGACCTGAGAATGTGCAGCAACCGTTCTGCAGTAAAAGCTAACGGACGATTGCTCATGTTTGCGCGGTATTCCCTCAGTCCTTGAACTCACCGTAGGAGAGCAAGCGCTGATAGCGCTCATTCAACAACGCGTTCGTTGTCAGCTTATCAAGTTCCTCCAACTGGGCTGCCAAACAGTCGCTGACCCGTGATGCTACCAGCTCAGGATCCTTGTGTGCGCCACCCAGTGGTTCGGGGATCACTTCGTCAACCAGACCCAACTGCAATAACCGGTCTGATGTGATGCCAAGCGCAGAAGCCGCGTCCTCCGCCAACGCTGCATCGTTCCACAGGATGGATGCACAGCCTTCGGGTGAAATGACGGAGTAGGTGCTGTATTGCAGGATATTCACACGGTCACCGACACCGATGGCCAATGCGCCTCCAGACCCGCCTTCGCCGATCACGGTGCAGATAATCGGTACTGGCAACCTCGCCATGCGCTTGAGATTGGTTGCGATAGCTTCTGACTGCCCACGTTCCTCGGCGCCTACACCGGGATAGGCGCCCGGGGTATCAATAAAGGTCAGGATAGGCAGGCGGAAACGTTCCGCCATTTTCATCAGGCGCAGCGCCTTGCGGTAACCTTCAGGTCGCGGCATGCCAAAATTTCTGAACACCTTGGCCTTGGTATCGCGCCCTTTCTGCTGGCCGATGATCATTACAGAACGGTCACGAAAACGTGCCAGGCCGCCGACTATGGCATGGTCATCGGCAAAAGCGCGGTCACCATGCAATTCATGGAACTCATCAAACATGGAAAATTCATAGAAGTTCACGTCATAGATGACGTTTAGGATCGCAGCCGCGGCCCTTTGGACAATCTTGTCCTCCAGCGCGGG
>CALBDB010000073.1 GCA_937927755.1 uncultured Lysobacterales bacterium | reverse complement strand
AAACTGCTTACATCGATTTTGAAGACCAGCGTTCCCCAAAAATAAGTGACAAGCGTGGTAACGATTACCCCGGCAAGGTTAAGCAGGAAGCCGGTTTTTACCATGTCCTTGATATGCAACCTGCCGGTTCCGAAAATGATCGCGTTTGGCGGTGTGGCCACCGGCAACATAAATGCCAGGGAGGCGGCCAGCGTTGCAGGGATCATCAGCAACAGGGGGTTTATCTGTATGCTGACAGCCATGCCGGCCAGGATAGGCAGAATCATCTCGGTGCTGGCGATATTGGATGTCAGTTCGGTCAAGAATGACATCATCGTCACAACAACAGAGGTGAGTACCATCGGGTGGGTACCGGCCAGGCCGGACAGCTGTTCACCAAACCAGATTGACAGGCCGGAATCCACAAAAGCGCGCGCCAGCGCAAAGCCACCGCCAAACAGGATGACGATGTGCCATGGAAGACGGTTGGCAGTCTCCCAGTCCATCAGCCTTTCACCCTTGTTGGTTTTTGACGGAATGATGAACAGGATGATGGCGATCACAATGGCCACGGTGCCGTCGTTGATATAAGCCGGGTTGTCGAAAAGGTCTGACCATCCCGGAATATTCACAAAGCCGATGTGAAAGCCCGCCCTGAAAACCCACAATAACGCCATCAGGATAAACAGCGCGAATATGATTTTTTCCTCCGGTTTTGCCTTGCCCAGCAACTGGTACTCTTTCTTGAACTCCTTCCTGTTGACACCGTCCCACGGATGCTTGGGTTTATACATGATATACAGCAACAGCCAGGCGGCGATGAAGACGAGCAGCGTGATCCAGATGGCAAAAATCAACCAGTCGGCGAATGATATTTCAGGCATCGCCGGAAAAATGATATTTGCGATTCGGGCAAATGAAAGGTTGGGTGGTGTGCCGACCAGTGTCGCTATTCCGCCGATGGACGCCGAATAGGCAATTCCCAGCAACAGTCCGATTGAGTAGGTCCCCAGTTTCACCTTGCCCAGGATCTCTTCAAGTTTGTAAATGATCGAAAGGGCAATCGGTATCATCATCATGGTGGTGGCCGTGTTCGACATCCACATTGACAGAAAAGCAGTTGCGACCATGAAGCCCATCAGTATTCTTCCCGGGCTGATACCGAAGAAGATCAACACCTTGATCGCAATCCGCCGGTGCAAATCCCAGCGCTCCATGGCCAGCGCCATCAAAAACCCGCCAATGAACAGAAAAATGAGGTAATTAAAGTACATGGAAGAGATCGTCTTCCCATCGACAACGCCAAATAAAGGGAAAAGCGCAACCGGCAGCAATGCCGTTGCAGCCAGCGGTATGGCCTCGGTGATCCACCAGATCGCCATCAGGACAGCGATGGCAAACGTGTAGGTGACATTCGGGTTGGTGGGGTCCAGGTCGGCAAACAGAATGATGGAAATACTGATCAGTGGTGCGATGACCAGGGCGATTGTTCTGACAGGCGAGTTCTCGCTTATTCTTTGCATAGTGACCTTTTTCTTTGAAAGTATTTGCCCGGTCTCTCTAACCTGCCTCACTTTAACAGGTAGCTGCCTGCTACGAAATCAAAACCCGAAAACACAGGTTTTTGTGGAGGTCTTACACTTCGTTGATCTTTATCATGTTATCTACAGGTGGCTCCGTTTACGATTTGTCATTCCTCCTGTCATCAATTCGGAGAAAGCCGTGAAGCAGCACCTAATCCTCTCAAGTCTACTCACTCTACTGGTCTTCAGCGCATCAGCGCCTGCAGAAGTCATTACGACAGAAACCAACAATGGCAATCTTGTCATGCAGGATATTCCGGAAATCCCGGCTTCCATAGTGGCGGACCTGAACCGCTTCCAGAATGTTCGTTCGGCCGCTTTTCTCGACTGGACCGAAGACGGCGGCGGGATATTTGTGTCCACTCGTTTTGGAGATGTGAGCCAGGTGCACCGGGTAGGACACGCGGGTGGTGCGCGTCAGCAGATCACTTTTTTTGACGAACCGATCGGCGGGGTTCAGCGTCAGCCGGGTGGCTCAAAAATGCTCTTTACAATGGATGCAGGCGGTAGTGAGTTTTCACAAATCTTCCTGTTAGATCCGGCCGGCAATGATGATGCCATCATGCTCACCGATGGGGAGTCCCGCAACGGCTCGGTTACATGGGACCGTAGCGGCGAATGGATCGCCTATCGCAGTACGCGCCGCAATGGCGCATCCAACGATGTGTGGTTGATGAACGTGTCCAAACCCGAGACCGCCCGCATGGCGCTGGCCTCGCCTGACGGTACAGGCTGGTCTGCATCTGATTTCTCAAAAGATAATCGTAAGTTATTGATATCAAATTATATAGGTAATGCAGATTCAAGAGTTCATTTGTTGGATATCGAATCCGGGGATATGCGTCTTTTGGCGGGTGACCCCGATAATCCGAGTTCAAATTTCCCAATCGCTTTCGACCACGAGGGCACCGGATTCTGGTATGTCACCGATGTCGCGGGCGATTTCAGGCAGTTGGCATGGCAGTCTCTTGATGAAGGTTCCGACCCCGTCATCATCACCGGTGAAATACCCTGGAACGTGGGTGGCGCAGAGATTAGTGAGGACCGCAAGCGCGGTGCTTTTTCAATGAACGTGGACGGTATGTCACATATCTACCTTCTGGATATGGTCAGCCGTGAATTTTCACCGGTTAAATCCATTCCGGTCGGATTGGCCTACGGGCTGGAGTTCAGTCCGGATGGCCGCAGGTTGGGCATGACCCTGAATACCTCGAAAACACCCAGTGACAGTTTTGTACTGGACCTGGGTGATGATCCGCTTGAATACGGTGAGTTGACCCGGTGGACTTTCAGCGAAGTGGGTGGCCTGGACACGGACGGCTTTATTGAGCCTGAACTGGTTCACTACCCGACTTTTGACAGCGCAACCGGCGGACCTGAAAGTATTCCAGCCTGGGTGTACAAACCTGAAGGGAAGGGGCCTCACCCCGTCATCATCAGTATTCACGGCGGCCCGGAAGGACAGGCGCGCCCGTCTTTTAACAGCACCTACCAGATGTGGTTGAAAGAGCTCGGTGCCGTAATCATCCGGCCCAATGTGCGCGGTTCGGCAGGATACGGCAAACATTACATGTCGCTGGACAATGGTTTCAAACGCGAGGATTCGGTCAGGGACATAGGCGCCTTGCTGGACTGGATTGCCACTCAGCCCGACATGGACAGCGGGCGTATAGCTGTCCAGGGCGGAAGCTATGGTGGCTACATGGTGCTGGCGAGCGCCGTGCATTACAGCGATCGTCTGAAGGCGGCGGTGGATATAGTGGGCATCAGCAATTTTGTGACCTTTCTGGAAAACACGCAGGATTACCGCCGTGACATGAGGCGGGCTGAATACGGTGACGAACGTGAACCGGCGATGCGCGAACACCTGCAAGCGATAAGCCCATTGACCCATGTTGACCGGATCAACATCCCGATGCTGGTGGTGCAGGGCCAGAATGACCCCAGGGTGCCGGTGACAGAAGCGATCCAGATCGTGGATGCCCTGAGAAAACAGGGTCAGCCTGTCTGGTATATGAATGCCCTGAATGAAGGCCATGGCTACAGAAAGAAAGAAAACCGCGATGTTTACCAACAGGCCATGATCATGTTCCTGCAGGAGTACCTGTTAGCAAAGAGCCGGTAAAAAAATCTGGCGACCGTGGCCGGTATTGCCGGCTTCAGTCGCCGAGCAGGGCAAGCAGGCCAGAGGGGCTTTCGACCACCTCGTCCGGTTGCTCTCTCCACTGTTCAGGCCGTGCACCACTGTGGGTGGTCACCACCGATATCACGGTGTTGGAGGGGTGCAGCCTTGCTCCGAGACCCCTGGCAAATATAACATCGGCGATATGGTCGCCGATGTAGATGATGGTCTTGTGCAGTACCTGGCCAGTTGTCCGGCCAAATATTTCGCTGATGCACCTGAGTCCGCCATCCGGGGCGGGTTTTTGCTCGTGATCCTGCAATCCCTCGTAACCGATTACGGACTGAAAGCATCCGGCTATTCCATGTTTATCCAGTACCTGCGTGATATTTTGCGTAGAGTTAGCCGAACAGATTCCCTGGGGAAAAGAAGACAGACGCTGTATGGTGTCGGTTACACCATCGAATAGCGATACGCTGGTCTTATCCTCTAGCTGGTAAGAATCCCAGAGCGGGCCGGCGACTTCGATTTCCGCCGTATTCATACCAAAGAAGTCGCGGTAAAGATCACGCCAGTGATCCGCACCGTGGTTAGCGACATGGTAATCGGCTTCACTTTGCAGGCAAAGAGGCAGATTATCACCGGATAATCGTGGCGCCACACGGGCCAGGATTTGTCTCGTGATGGCGATATTCTTGGCGGCGGAGTTGGCCAGAGTGCCGTCGAAATCCCACAGAATTGCATCGGCTTTTATATTATTTTTGACTTGGGTCATATGAACTGCAAGTGTCTCACAAATTATTTCGATGTGAATGCAACAGGGTGTATATTGAGTTTTCTTAATAAACACTTCCAGTTCGCTGCTTCCGTGCGGAACAGATAGAACCGGCCCCGTTCCGATCGAGGAGATTTAAACATGAAGACCCTGGTTTGCCTGTCACTGCTGATGGTTGCAGTGTTATTTACCGTAAACGTAGCGGCCGAAGATACGTTGTACAAACCTTTTGTTGTTGCCTCAACCAGTCCGGGCACACTGGCAGACCAAACCCAGTCAACCCTGGCTGCACTGGAAAGTGCAGGTTTTGAAGTTGCAGGCCAGTATTCACCAGTCGAAGGTACCAATAATATCGTCGTCACCAACGATGAACTGAAAAGCATTGCGGCGATGTCAGACCGTGGCGGCTATGCTGCCGGACAGCGAATCAGTATTTCCAAGGCTGGCGAAAATATTGAGGTTTCTTTTGTAAACCCTGTGTATATCCAGCACGCCTATCGCCTCGGAGGCGACATGCAGCCCGTTTATGATGCGCTATCCGGGAGCCTGGGCAACGAGGGTGCCTGTGGTGGCGGCGACAAGGAAATGACGGCGAAAAAGCTCGGTAAATATAACTACATGATGGGCATGCAGAAATTTGATGATCCATCGGAACTGGGCACCTTTGAATCTTACGAGGCAGCTGTTGCGGCAGTGGAAAGCGGCCTGGCCGTGGAGGGTGATGCCCTGAGCCAGGTTTACCGGATTGACATCCCCGGCAAGCAGCAGACGGTATTCGGCGTTGGCATGATTATGACCAACGAGGACGAAGAGGATCTCGATTCGGCTTTCCAGATGAGCATCGTCGATTTTGAAGGCTGTAAGAAACGCGCCTACTTCCCCTACGAGGTCCTGGTTGACGGAACGAACGTTGAAGCGCTGCATATGCGGTTCCGCATGGCCGTGCATTTCCCCAACCTGAGCATGATGGGTGAGCACGGTTTTACCAAGCTGATCTCGGCCCCCGGCGCGATCGAGAAAGCACTCGAGAACATGGTTGGCGCGAAATAACGCAGGGCAGATAAAGTTGCTGATGAGGCCGGGTCGCGAGCCCGGCCTTTTTTGTATCAAAAGGTACTGGCGGTGCCCCAGTAATTAAACGTTGCCGGTCTCCAGCCGGGCAGGTACATGGTCTGCATGTCAGTACATCTGAAACCCGTTTGTGCGAGTAACTCCGGAATAGGGCGGTTCAGATTGCAGCCGCCGGCCAGTTTTTTCCATACCGGGTTCAAGCGGTTTTGCCAGCGCTGAACACTTTCGTCAGGCGCTTTACCGTGTTCGCAAAAAATCAGTTTGCCGGCCGGTTTCAGTACCCGCCTGATTTCCTCCATCGCCGGGCGGATATCGGGAATGCTGCACATCGTATACGTCATTATCACTGTGTCGGCACTGTCATTGTCCAACGGAATGGCTTCTGCACCGGACTGTATGAACTCGGTGTCTATGTGATGCTCAGACGCATTTTTGTGTGCAATTGACCACATCTCTGCCGAAGGATCCAAGCCCCACAGATGTTCGACTTTGGATGCATCATAAAACGGTATATTGAGCCCTGAGCCAATTCCTACCTCCAGTACCCGTCCCCGGGCCAGGGGAACCACCTTCTCCCGTTGACGCATATTGGGGTTCTGGCCGCAGGTGAAGTGCACCAGTTTTGGCAGCAGGTATTTATCATAAAATCCCATGAACCCAGAGTATCATCCCCGGGTTAACTTGTCCTTTTCTGACAAAAATGGGCACTTTTGCATAAGTTTGGTCTTTAACGAAGGTATTTTTTATTCTCATATCATGATGATTATATTAGGTTAATGGAATTATCGTGTTTATTTGGCTTGTTTATTGCATTAATTATTGACATCAACCTGGAATGGGAGACTGGGGAACATGATGTTAAGGGGAAAACAAAAAAAGTCGAAGGCAAATCTCCTGCTGGGGGATTACGTAACCATCAATGTGGCAGATAAAATCGAGAACCAGGTTCGATTAAGCGAACCCCTTGATAACCTGGTGAAGTTTGAAAATCTGTTTGACCGCATTGTGAAACAGCGGGGAGAGTTGCACACTGCGCGGCAAAACACCGACAGCGTTATCGACGTGGTCAAAAGGCGCCGGAAAATTCCGCAGGATTCTGAATTACAGGAACTGGCTTGTTAAAAGCCTTAGAGGCTTGCAGGCAGGCGGTTTGGTATCGAGCTTTGCAATAAGCTATTCAGGTCTGCATCCAGTAATTCTGCTTTCCGTAGCAGATTGATAGCGTCGTCCAATTGTGATTGATAATTCTTCCAACGACCGATTGAAGAACTGTATACAGGCCGCCTTACCTGCAAATTGCTGGCGGTAATAACTACCCGTTCCTGCAGGTGCGGGGTCAACATGCCTTGTTCAAAGCCCAACTGCAAAAACCCAGCCATACTCCGGGTTTCCGCTTCCTGGTTTGCTATGTATTGTTCGTAATTAACAATATGGATTTGCCCTGGAAGCAACTTCATCCAATGCTTCATTAGTTGGGCGTGGGCAATGTAGACCCGTGAGATGTGCTCAAGATCAACAGCGAACTTCATTCCTGCCTGGAAGTTCTGCATAAAGCAGGAAAGAATCGTGTCGAGAGGGTGCCGGATACAGTAAAAAAACCGCGCTTGCGGGAATAACAGGCGAATCAGCCCGATACGCTCGAAGTTCATCGGGGCTTTGTCGGTTACGTATCTGAATTTTTGATGATCGTTGGGCAAGGCTGAAACATAGGTGTCTGCGGCCTGATCAAGCTCTTTCCTGGACAGATTCTCCTTATATGGATCAAGCTTTCTGCGTTCAAATCCGCTTTCTATGTGGTCCATGGCAGCCAACTCACCACTGGCGAGAACATCGTTGCTCATACTCAATACCTGCTCGCACAGGGTGGTTCCGGACCGGGGCATACCCAGAATGAAAACCAGGTTTGCACCACTGTTGCCACGTGGGGAATCCAATGCGCCGGGCTCGGAACTTGCGTGCAAAACATGCCGTTGTTTCTGTTCCCAGGCATCCGGATCGAATGGTGTTCCTGTCGCGACCAGCCGGTTGGCCTCAACGAACAAATTGAATGCCTCATCATATTGACCGTCACGATGATACATATTGGCCAATGCGAAACAGGCAATGCCCCTGTCATTGTTTGTTTTGCCTTTGGACCGGATGTGTTTGAGTTGGGTGACAGCGACAGAATCGGTCAGCTTATCGCCGCGTATTCTGACAAGGTCGCTCATTGCCACTGCGTTTTCAGGATCCAATTCCACGGCTTTTTCCAACGGTGGCCGGGCTTCCTCGGTTTTGCCTGAAACGATCAGCACTAAACCTTTCAGAGCCCAGACAGGGGAAAAGCCGGGCTGAAGCTGAAGACAACGGTCGATAATACGAAGGGCCAGGGAGTAATCACCGATATCAACACACAATCCTGCCGCCGGGTTCAGTATCACAGCTTCTCTTGGAGCCAGGCGGACAGCATCCAGAATATGCCGTTTAACCCGCTTGTTCAGACATAGCGCCTTGTAGATTCTGGCAGCGTTGATATGCATCCCCGCAATATTGGGGTTGAGCTTGATTGCCGCGCGTATTGTAGTCTCGGCATCCTCTAACCGCCCCAAAGACAATAAGGAAAGAGCCTTGACATTGAGCAGGTCATCACGTGCGCCAAGACGTTTCAACAACTGGTCACAGACCTGTAAAGCTTGCTTGAAATCGCCATTGGCATAGGCCTGTTTGGCCAATTGAAATTGTTGTGCGATATGATTCAAAAGAGCAAATCTTTAACCTGTTAACCTACGTAGCAAGGCACGGCCTACAAAACGGGCTTTGTTGCCTAGCGTAAAGCGTTCGAGGTTGGTTTTGACGATGCCCTTGGTAAAACGGGTACGCTTGGAGTAGTCGATTTTGACGTCAACGATGACTGGGTTGTCCTGTTCAGCGAGTGCGATGGCCCGCTGGATGCCTTCTTTGCAATCGGCGTCGCCATTGATGCTGATAAATGCACAGCCAGTCGCTTCCGCCACGCCGCTGAATTTTGCCTCATGCAATACAGAGCAGGTCTTGCGGTTGTAGGGGATTTCCTGGGCCTGGGAGATCTGCGACAGTTCACCATCATTGAATACGAAAAAGATACCGCCCAGACCGAGCGACGAAGCCGTCAGTGTTTCCATGCATGTCATCAGGAAGGCGCCGTCACCGACGATGCCGACGACTTGTTTATCCGGGTTGGCGAGCTTTGCAGCGATCACCGCCGGGGTGCAGTAGCCCATGCAGTTGAAATCGGTTGGGGAGATAAACCCACGCGCCGTGTGAATTGGCATCAGTTCGGCAGTCAAAAAAGTGTGATTGCCGTCGTCAACAACAACGATGGCGTTATCGTCCAGCTGTTTGCGTAGTTCGGTAAAAAACACTGCAGGATTTACGCGGTCTTTGCTGTCATGTTTAAGCCACTCATCCAGGTAGGCCGCCTTGTCGTTTTTGATGTTGGATTTAAGATCGCCGCTGTCAGGTTTTGGCTCCCCGATATTTTGAAGTGCTTCGTACAGCGCTTTCAAAACGGTCTTTGAATCACCTTCAATGTTCACGGCTGCCGGGTAATTAGCGTTGAATACATCCGGGTTTATATCGGTGTGAACCAGGTTGGCGGGTGGCGTAACCCCATAACTGGCGGTGCCGATCTCACTGAAGCGGGTGCCAACGGCGAGCATGCAGTCGCAATCCTTGAATGCATTCTCGGACGCCGGGACGGAGGCTTGCCCGAAGCTCATTCCGGTATGCAGGGGATGATTTGCGGGAAAGGCGCTTAAACCCTGCAAAGTGGTAGATGCCGGTGCATTCAGAAACTCGGCAATCAGGATGGATTCATCAGAGGCATCGACTGCCCCCCACCCCAGGAATAAGCCCGGGTTTTCAGCAGCATACAACATTTGTGCAGCCCGGCAGATTGCATCCTGATCGGGCTGTGCTTCTGTGCTGCTGGATACAAAGAGCGGGGTTTCACTAACCTCGCCCGGAAACAGTTGCAAGTTGACCGGTACTTCTACAAAAACTGGCCCCGGTTCACCCGCGTTGGCAATTTGGTAAGCTTCGTAGATGGTGGAGATGATTTCTTCATGTGTATCAATTTTAAAGGTTTTCTTGGTGATGGGCGCCAGCAGGGCATGTTGGTCAACGTCATGTAACTGGTATTTCCTGGTGACGTCGGTGCGGATGCCGCCGGAGATGATCAGCATCGGGATGCCGTCAAGGAATGCTTCGCCGATTCCGCTGGCTGCGTGAGTGACACCGGCAGCCGGAACGATTAACAATGTCCCCGTGTGACCGGAAGTTCGGCTGATGGCATCGGCCATGAATGCAGCACCACCCTCGTGCGTTACAAGGACAGGTTGGATCAACTCGGATTTATTGAGCTCATCGTAGGTTTCGGTGTTATGCACGCCGGGAATACCAAATGTGTACTTGACGCCAATCTGCTCGAGCGCGTAGCGAACCAACCATGCACCTGTTTTCTTCATATTCTTCTCGTTGAACTCGTTTTAATCATCAGGGAGTCAGTGATTGACCTGTGATGGAACGCACGGCCATCCTGGCGTTTAAAATACAGTTGGATATAAACGTGCCTTCCAGTGATTTTAACCCACTGATTCCGCCACCGCCGAAACCGGCCGCTTCGCCGGCCGCGTAGAGACCGGGTATGGGTGTTCCGTTGCAGGATAGCACCCGGCTTTCCAGGTCAGTCTGGATGCCGCCCATGCTTTTCCGGCTGATGATGAACTCGCGGAAAGCCACCAGCGGCATGGCCCTGCCATCCAGTATCTTCTGAAAATTACAGGTGCGTGAACGGTCTCCCCGCCACTTTCTAACCTGTGTTATGCGTCTGAGTTGCTCATCGTCGTGATGTGCTTCACCGAGTTCAACCTGCTCGTCGTAATGGCGCACAGCCTTTTCAATATTGGCAAGATCCACCACGCCCCTGCAACGGGACCGGCTGGTCGCATTGAGTTGGTTCATGTTGCTTACCAGCTCTTCGAGGTTGTTGCCGGTCACGACATCCTCGCACTCGTTAACGAGGTACTCCAGCAGGCGGTGATTGCCCAGCAGGATGTCCCGTGCAAAACGGAATAAGCGGCGATCGCGAATCGCGCTATTACTTTCGGCTCCCGAGACGGCGACTTCCTTCAGTGCAATTTTCCAGTTCATGACCTGCCAGCTGTAACCGTAGGTATCCTGCGCTATGCGTTTGCAAATTCGATGTGTGTCAAAGCCGGTCACCAATGGCGGTCTAAATCGCTGGCCGGTTGCATCCAGCCACAATGCCGATTTTGGCGGGATAAGGCTCAGACCTTCATCGGGAACGCGCGGCTCGGGGTGGTGGATACCGCCGGCATAATTCCACATCTGGTGGAGACCGGTGACTTTGCCGTCGATTCTCTGCACGGCATCGTGGACACTTCCGTCAGCGTACCTGTGAGCGCCGTTGAGGATATGTTCCGGTGGATTGCCCCAGGATTTGTCCCATTCCTGTTTCACCCTCTGGATGTCGCCGTTGATACCGCCGCTTGCAACCAGCACCACGGGGGCGGTCAGCTCGAAGGCCAGCCCGGTGTTCTCGTGACGGCCCTGTACACCTGACACCGCATCATTCTGCATCACCAGTGATTCGACCTTGTGGTCAAACAGGCAGGTTAGCCGGTCAACTTGTGAATGTTGCCTGAGTTCGTCAATCAGCGTGTGCATCAGGCGATGCCCTGTACCCCAGATGATATGGTAGCGGGGCAGGGAGTTGCCATCACCCGATTCGCCTCTCTCAACCCAGTGCGGGATCGGAATAAAACGGATACCCTTGGGCCTGAGCCAGTTGTAAATGTCATCAACGCTGCGGTTGACGTAGAGCTCCGCCCACTTACTTGGCCAGGTATCGTCAGCGGAGAATTGGGCGAACGAAAGCCAGTCTTTCAGGGCTATTTCAGGGCTGTCATGGATTCCGTTCAGGCGCTGGATGGGTGTGTTGACCAGTGCCATACCACCCAGTGATTCCATCGCGAGACCGCCGAAATTCTGCTCGGAATCACGGTCGACAATTGCAATTTTCAGGCCGTGATCCAGCAACTCGAGTGCTGCGCTGATACCGGCCAGGCCGCCACCGATTATGGCAACGTCAAAGGACGATTTTTCAAGCACTTTGTGTATCCCCGAAGACTGGAATTGTTCATAATATAGCCGTGATATTTCAAATCTTTGCAAGCAGGAATTGTATCCCATGACTGACTATAGTTTCCCATATAAAGACGCAGCATTTCTGATTAATGATGTGCTTGATTTTGACCAGATGTGCCTGGATGCCGGCCTGCAAGATGTAAACGGAGAGCTTGCACTGGCCATACTGGAGGAAGCAGGGCGTTTTGGCAGCGAAGTTTTAGCGCCCCTGAACACCATTGGAGATAAATTGGGAGCCATGCTTGAAGATGACGGAGTGCACGAGGCCCGGGGTTTTGCCGAAGCCTACCGGCAGTACGTGGACAATGGCTGGCCGGCGCTCTCCGGTGATGAGGAATTCGGTGGCCAGGCCATGCCGCGAGTCGTGGCGGCGGGGGCTACTGAGATTTGGTATTCCGCCTGCGCAGCGTTTTCTTTGGGGCCGCTTTTGACAACAGGTGCGGTCGAAGCCATTGCAAAGCATGGTTCGGAAGAACTGAAGAACAGCTATTTGCCGAACCTGATCAGCGGCGAGTGGATGGGAACCATGTGCCTGACAGAGTCTGCAGCGGGCTCTGATCTCGCCGCGGTCGCCTGTAAAGCAGTGCCGCAGGATGATCACTACCTGCTTAGCGGCCAGAAAATTTATATCACCTGGGGTGATCACCAGATGACGGAGAACGTAATTCACCTGGTGTTGGCCCGCTTGCCGGATGCACCTGCGGGCGTGAAGGGTATATCCCTGTTCCTGGTGCCCAAGTATGTACTGGACGAGAATGGCCGGCCCGGCAAGCGTAACGACGTTTATTGCGTGGGGCTCGAACACAAGCTGGGTATTCACGCCAGCCCGACCTGTACATTGAATTTCGGCGATAACGGCGGCGCGATTGGCTACCTTGTGGGCCAACCGAACCTGGGCCTGGCGGCAATGTTTACGATGATGAACGAAGCCCGTCAGGGTGTTGGCATACAGAGTCTCGGTGTTGCCGAGCGTTCCTATCAGCAGGCACTGCCATTTGCCAAAGAGCGATTGCAGGGCACCCGTAAAGACGGTTCCCGCTACACGATTATCAAGTTCCCCGATGTGCGGCGTATGCTGATGCTGATGAAGTCCGCAACCGAGGCTATGCGCGGCCTGATCTATTTTGCCGCTGCAGAAGGTGACCGGGAACGTGCGGCAAAGACCCCGGAGCAGGCAATGAAGCACGCCGCCAGAACCGGTGTTTACACGCCTATTGTGAAGGGCTGGATTACGGAGCTGGCCCAGGAGCTCACCTACCTTGGTATGCAGATCAATGGTGGCATGGGATATATCGAGGAAACCGGCAGCGCCCAGTTTTACCGCGATGTACGCATCATGACGATCTACGAGGGAACCACGGGCATCCAGGGTCTCGACCTGGCCGGCAGGAAAACCCTTGGTGATAACGGTCAAGCCCTCAGCGATTTACTGGATGAGATCAAGCAGGCAGCCAGGGATATGTCCGCTGTCGAAAATCTTGCCGGTATGGCTACCTCATTATCGGCTGCAGTAGAGACTGGTCGCGAAGCACTGGCATGGTTGCTTGAGCGTGCGCCACAGGACAGCAATGCCATGGGTGCAGCGAGTGTCAATTACATGATGCTTTTGGGCTACCTGTGCGGTGGCTGGGTTATGGGGCGCTCGGCACTCAAGGCAAGCCAGTTACTTGCCCCGGGTGGCGGCGATGAGTCTTTCCTGAAAACCAAGCAACTGACCGCCCGGTTCTATTTTGACCACCTGCTTCCACGCACCACTAGCTACCTGGCTACCATCAAGGCCGGCAGCGAAAGCATCATGGCGCTGGACGAGGAGCAGTTTTGATCTGGTCGGTGTTGGCAGGCTCTAAGTGCTAGATTTCTGGCTTTCACGTTGGCAGAACGGCCAGACCGGTTGGCATGAAGCAGACGGTAATGCTGCGCTAAAAAAGTTCTGGCCGGCACTGGCGGCCGGTAGCCGCGTGCTCGTGCCGTTGTGTGGCAAGTCGTCCGATCTTGCCTGGCTGGCGGGGGAGGGTTACGAGGTTACCGGTGTCGAGCTTTCGGAAATTGCCGCCCGTGCCTTTTTCGAGGAAAACGATCTTCAATTTGAAACGAGTGCCGCGAATGGATTCAACTGGTATCGAAACCCGGAAGCGGGTATAGCGATTGCCTGTGGCAACTATTTTGATTTTTCAGACCAGCCATTCGACGCGCTTTATGACCGCGCGTCTTTGGTTGCCATACCTGCAAAGAAACGACCTGAGTATATTCAAAAGACAAAAAGCCTGTTAAAACCGACTGCCGTCCAATTACTGGTCACGCTTGAATACGAGCAGGAGAAAATTGAAGGCCCGCCATTCTCTGTGCTGCCTGATGAGGTTCAGGCCTACTGGCAAAACCTGGAGCGCGTCGGTCATTGGGATGATCTCGAAAACAGCCCGCCAAAATTCAGGGAAGCCGGACTTCGTGAAATGCTTGAAGTGGTCTGGGTGAGCCAGCCCGGCGATCCGGGAATGTAGTCTGCCCAGAATGAGCACAGCCGGCAGCAGGGATGTACCGTTAAAAGGCATTTTTTATATGTCCTTAGCGGTCGCCCTGATTGCCGTCCAGGAGGCAATGGCCAAATTTCTCGGGGAGAGCCTGCCCATGTTGCAGGTGATCGGTATGCGCTACCTTGGTCACTTCATATTGATGGTGGTGATTTTAATGCCACGTCATGGCTTCCGCGTGTTCAGGGCCAGGCGCCCGGTCGTTCAGATCGGCCGTTCATTTCTATTGCTGATTGATACCGCCTTGTATTTCTTCTCGCTAACCCTGATCGGTCTGGCGGAAGCCACTGCCATATTTTTCAGCGTGCCCATGCTGGTGGCGCTGTTGTCGATCTTGTTTTTGAAAGAGCGCGCTGAGTGGGGCCGGCTGATCGCAGTGGCGATCGGGTTCGCAGGTATGCTCGTCATCATCAGGCCGGGTACCGGTGCCATCGGGATCGGCGCCTGGCTTGCTTTTGGCGCCGCCTTTTGCGCAAGCCTGTTCAACATCATTACGCGCCTGCTGGCAGACGAGGATCCACTGCCGGTGACCATGTTTTACACGGCGTTCGTAGGCGCCGCGATCATGCTGGTGATTATTCCGTTTGCCTGGGAGACCCCATCTCTGTGGCAGCAGTGGTTTGCTTTGCTGCTTATTGGTGTTTTCGGGGGCGCGGCCCATAGCTGTATTATTGCTTCACACATCTTTGCACCGGCATCAACCGTGGCGCCATTTATGTACAGCCAGATATTCTGGGCACTTGGCTTTGGTTATATTGTTTTCGGCGCCTTGCCGGATAAATTCTCCATTCTTGGCGGTGTGATCGTGATTGGCAGCGGCATTTACCTGTTGCGCCGCGAAAAAACAAAGGCTGATCTCGTGGTTTGAGGTACTTTTCCGGCTTAGAAGGGCGCAGCCGGAATGACGAACTCCGCCTTGGCTGATCGCTCCGCTTGCACGACTTTTTTCCTCTTTAGATACATCGCCTGTTTTAAACCGCGGTCTACTACAGCCTGGTAGGAAACATTGCCCGGTGTCCCCCTGTAGATGCGTTTGCCAAAGCGTTTTATGACATCCCAGTCGATCTCTATTCCCAGTCCGGGGTTATCCGGGATCTGGATGCGTCCGTCCTTGTCCCGGTTGAACCCGCCCTTTATGAATCGTGCCCAGTATTCCGGTTTCCAGTGACCTTCCAGCGGGTATTCCAGCAGGCTTCGTTCCTCGGGCGGCACCACGCCTACGAGTTGCAGTGCGAGGGCAAACCCGAGCCCGGTGGTCCAGGTATGCGGGCAGAATTTGACCTTCTGGCCTTCGTCATGCGTCTCACCGTTACGTTTCTGGATTTCTTTGATCAGCCAGTAAACCAAGGAGGTTCCGCCGGCGTAGGTTCCGCCGGCCATCACCGCATCAGGTTGGTAGATGTCAAGGCTGCCCGCATCGAGCATGGCCTTGAAGTCGCACCAGCTTGAGTTCAGCTCTCCACCGGCGATAGGTGTATTAGTGTTGTTCCGGAGTTGGGCCAGGCCGTCGAAATTACCCCGGTTCAGGGGTTCTTCCAGCCACTTGACGTCAAAAGCCTCGATGCTCTGTGCCAAGCGTGTTGCGAAATCCAGGTCCCATTTGGGTGTTTCGTCGAGAAGATCCACGGGCCATCCCTGGTTGGCGTCCACCATCAGGTTCATGTCACCGCCAATCGCTTCGCGGGCCGCGCCAACGAAATCCGTCATTCTTGCGAGGTCTTTACTCTTGATCCGTATTTTTATCCCCTTGTAGCCGTGCTCCGCAGCCCGTTTGCCGATCCGGGTGATTTTCGCCTGGTCATGGTCATGTGTTGAACCGGTTGACATGTAGGGATAAACGTTTCCACCGCTGCCGCCAAGGATTTTCCACAGGGGTTCGCCCTTTACCTTGCCGATGATGTCCCAGAAGGCAGCGTCTATCCAGCCATTACGCATGCCAATATAGGAAAACTCCTGGATACGCTGGTTGACGAGTTGAATATCCAAAGGGTTGATGCCCATCAGGTAATTGCCGAGGATCGCGCCCAGACCGCTTCGTTCGAGGCCCATCGCGGTGATAGCGGCGTGACCCTCAATTCCCGCATCTGTGCCGAGTTTCAGCAGGTAAAAGCGCACTTCAGATTGCCGGAATCCCGGAATCCAGCTTGGTGAAAAATAGTTGGGTTGTTTGAAAAAGCCGGGTTTCTTTTCTTGCAATGGAATCTTGACGAAATACAGTTCTATGCAATCGATCTTCATGGCCTTTCCCTTCGACTGTCTTGACCGGAATAAGACGGCCCCAAAACCACGCTAATGTATTAACGTGGTTTGGCTAGGCATCCGCCATAGTAACAATAATGAAGACTATTGCGCATGTCCGGCTATGCTTTATTGCCTCCCAGCGCAGCATGTGCTGCAGCCAGCCGGGCAATCGGAACCCGGAACGGTGAGCAGGAAACATAATCGACACCCAGTTCATGGCACAGGTGAATACTCTGCGGGTCGCCGCCATGCTCACCGCAGATGCCGATTTCGAGGTCTTCCCGTGCTGCTTTGCCATCTTCTATGGCTATTTTCATCAGGCGGCCGATGCCATCGGGATCAATGCTGGCGAACGGGTTGTCCTTGAGCAGGCCGGTCTGCAGGTAATGCACCAGGAAGCCGGTCTCGGCATCGTCACGCGAGATGCCGTAGGTGGTCTGGGTCAGGTCATTGGTGCCGAACGAGAAGAACTCGGCGGTTTTTGCAATCTCACCCGCAGTCAGCGCCGCGCGCGGTATTTCAATCATCGTTCCAATCAGGTACTTGAAGCTGGCACCGTGCTTTTCGAGTACCTTGCGTGCTTCGCCTTGCAGCGAGTCCCTGATCAGGTTGAATTCACTGGCGTTTGAAACCAACGGTATCATTACCTCGGGAATCACATCGATACCGTCAGCCGCGCAGTTGCAGGCAGCCTCAAAGATAGCCTGGGTTTGCATCTCGTAGAGACCGGGGATGGTTATTCCCAGGCGCACACCGCGGGTACCCAGCATCGGGTTTGATTCATGCAGTTCCTCGACACGTGCCAGCAGGGCGTTTTTCACATCGATTTCCCGCTGAACCTTGTCCGCTTCGCCGCCTTCGTCGAGCCTTTGCAAACGCAATTTCAGTTCAGTTATATCGTTGGCCAAATCCTGTGCGGACGGCAGGAATTCATGCAGGGGAGGGTCGAGCAGGCGAATGATTACCGGGTATCCATCCATGGCGCGGAACAGTCCATCGAAATCCGACTGCTGCATCGGCATCAACTGGGCGATCGCCTCGCTGCGTTCCTCTGCTGTGCTGGCGAGGATCAGCTTCTGCATTATGGGCAGACGTTCCTCTTCGAAAAACATGTGCTCGGTGCGGCACAGGCCGATACCCTTGGCGCCATACTCCCGGGCGCGCTTTGCGTCTTCGGGATAATCCGAATTGGCACGCACGCCAAGCACCCGGATGTCATCTGCCCATGAAAGTATCTTCAGCAGGTAGGGGTCATTGAAATCCGGAACCTGCGTGGGCAATTCGGCGTGATAAATAAGACCGGTGTTTCCATCTATGGACAGGTGTTCACCTTCCTGAATGACCAGCTCGTCACCAACTTTCATCAGGTGTCTGTCGAGGTCGATCTCGATCTCGTTAACACCAACCACGGCCGGTTTACCAAATTGTCGCGCGACCAGCGCGGCGTGGCTGGTACGCCCGCCTTTGCTGGTGACCACGCCGTTGGCTGCCAGCATTCCGTGTACGTCGTCGGGCCGTGTTTCCGGCCTGACGAGGATTACTTCCTTGCCTTCTTCCTTGGCCCAGCGTTCCGCCAGTCCGGGTTCAAAGGCGATAACACCCACGGCGGCGCCCGGTGATACATTAAGCCCCTTGGCGATGGGTTCAACACGCTTCAGCGCCTCAGGGTCCAGTTGCGGGTGCAGGAAAAAGTCAATTTGATCCGGTTTGACACGAGAGACGGCTTCTTCGATTGAAATCAGGCCTTCATCGACCATTTCTACCGCGATACGGACTTCAGCCTGTGCGGTGCGCTTGCCGTCGCGTGTTTGCAGTAACCATAGCTTGCCCTGTTCGATGGTGAATTCCATGTCCTGCATATTGCGGTGGTGCTTTTCAAGGCGCTTGGCGATGGCCTCGAGTTCCGCGTAATTTTCGGGCATGTCATTGGCCAGTTCCTTGATCGGCAGCGTTGCGCGTGTGCCGGCCACCACGTCCTCGCCCTGCGCGTTCAGCAGGTAGTCGCCTTCAAGAACATTTTCACCTGTGGTTGCATTACGCGACATGAATACACCTGTCGCACAGTCTTCACCGATGTTTCCGAAAACCATGGTCTGGATATTTACCGCGGTGCCCAGGTCATGCCGAATACCGGCAGCATTGCGGTAATCAAAGGCACGTTTCCCATTCCAGGATTTGAACACCGCCTCGGTGGCCAGTTGCAACTGTTCAAACGGGTCGGTTGGGAATTCCCTGCCGGTGTGTTTGAGGATGATGTCCCTGAACTTCCGGGTGACAGACTTCCACGCATCCGCACCGATTTCAGAATCAACTTTTACCCCGGATTCCTGCCGCTGAGCGGTTATGACTTCTTCAAATTCTTCGTCTGGAACACCCATTACCACACCGCCGAACATTTGAACCAGGCGCCGGTACAGGTCATAGGCAAAGCGGGGGTCACTTAATTCAGCCAGTCTCTCGGCGGTCTCGTCGTTCATGCCGATGTTGAGGATGGTATCCATCATGCCCGGCATGGAGAACTTGGCGCCGGAACGGCAGGACAAAAGCAGTGGGTTTTCCGGGTCGCCAAAGCGTTTGCCGGTAGCCTTTTCCAGGTTGCCGACAGCTTCCAGGGCCTGTTCCCACATGCCGGCTGCGAATGTCTCACCAGCGGCAAGGTAGTCGTTACAACCTTCGGTAGTTACGGTGAACCCGGGGGGGACAGGGATTTCCTGGTGAGTGGCATCAAGGAGGTTGGCGCCTTTGCCGCCGAGCAACCCGCGTACGGATTCCCAATCATTTTCAAAACGGGTCATAAGTTCGTCCATTTCGTCAAAAAGGTAAACGTACTTACGGGTCTGATTCATTTCTGTCATGTCTGAACTCCGGGTCTGGGTCAAGCTATAAATTAGTGAAATAAAACTGCTGTGAATGGTATTTTAAAAATCAATGAGGGGCAGTGATTTAGGTCAGTTTGCCGGTATGTTTTCGACGCAAAAACGGCATTCCCCGAATTATTCCTGGTAATGATACACCGGGTAAATATAACCGAAAACATATCAACGGTGAGCGCTCTACTACATAATGGGTCCATGGGGAAATCAAGCGATCCAATCGAGTACGAATATGATTTTCGCCCGGAATGCGGTGAAGCCGTCGAGATTTTGCCCGGTCTCACGTGGGTAAACCTGCCTCTTCCATTTATGTTGTCCCATATCAATACTTGGCTGCTGGACGACGGCGACGGCCTGGCGATCATAGACACGGGCCTCAATACCAATACCACGCGGGAAGCCTGGGACGGGATACTGGCGGAACATTTAGGTGATGTGCCGGTTTCCAGGGTATTGGTCACGCACTTGCACCCTGATCACGCGGGTTGCGCTGGCTGGTTGTGCGGGCGTTTCGATGTCGAGTTGTTCATGCCCCGTGATGAGTACTTGCTGTGTCGTATCCTGGTGGCGGATACCGGTAAGCCGGCGCCGGAGGAGGGCAAGCGGTTTTACCGGGCTGCGGGTTTTAGCGAAGAACAGATGAGCCGCTATATCGAGATGTTCGGGTCATTTGGCCGGGTCGTGGCACAACTGCCCCAGTCCTACCGTCGTTTGCATGAAGGCAGGGATGTAATGATCGGTGCAAACAAATGGCAGGTGATAACGGGCAGGGGGCATTCGCCTGAACACGCCTGTCTTTTCTGCGCCGAGCTCAATGTGCTGATTTCCGGCGACCAGGTGCTGCCGACCATCTCGCCAAATGTCAGTGTTTTTCCCACTGAACCGGCCGCAAATCCACTGGAGGGCTGGTTCGAATCCCTGCAGCGCCTGAAAACCCTGCTGCCGGATGACGTGCTGGTTTTGCCATCACATGGCAAGCCATTTCGCGGCGTGAAAGGGCGCCTTGACGCTTTGGTCAAGGAGCACGAAGACGGTCTGGATGAGTTGAGGGAGCTATGCAAGGAGCCAAAGCGGGCACTGGATGTATTTCCTGCACTATTCAAGGGAAGGATAACCGAGAATAATCTGATCATGGCAACCGGTGAGGCTATTGCACACTTGAATTACCTTTTATATGCGGGTGAATTCAATATTGATACCGATAAGAATGGTGTGCGTTGGTATTGGGCGAGATAGGCGCGTGGAAGCACCGATCCGTGTTAACTGTGGACTTCAGGCAACTTGGCTTTTATCCTTAGCTGACTCTGAACAATCTTCATGCAGACAAGGAGGTCCGCAACATGTTGAGTAGCCGTAAGATATTCTCTATTTTCACATTGATATTTGCCACGGTTTTTTTTAGTGGCACACTGCTGGCAGACCCGCCGGAACACAAGGGAAAGCAAGGAAATTCAAAAAGTAAAGGAACTTCGGGTGGGAGTGACATCAGCTTTGATGCCGACCTTTCAGTCATAGTGACCGCCGGAATCAGCATTGGTGACGCACGCAATCTGGCCTCCAGGTACGAGCTTACCGGAAGCAAGCCAATGCCGCCTGGGATACGTAAAAACCTCGCTCGTGGCAAGCCCATGCCGCCGGGAATCCAGAAAACGCGAATGCCGGAATCATTTATTAACCAGTTGCCTTACCACAAGGGTTATGAGTGGCAGCAAGCAGGAACAGACCTGGTTCTGGTGGTTAGTGGAAGCCTCGTAATATCGGACATACTGAAAGGCGTGTTTGACTGAATGCCCTGAGATTCAAGCCAAACCAACAACCCGGCGTCGCACGATACGGGAGTAGTGCCGGGTAGACAGGTGCTGGCCGGGGAGTAAGGAACCGGGGACCAGGTTCTAGTGCGATCTGGACTCTGCGAGGCAATTGCTGATTGGTGATATGCCCGGGTTCCATTTACCTTGGGCGATCAGGTAAAGTTCTCGAAAATTGTTGGAAAGTCTGAAAAGGTAGTTAATAATATTTAGTAGGGTTCATTTACTGTTGGCAGTTATTGAAACGTGGCTCATACGACGCTCAAAACTGGTTACTCCGCCTTAACCGACAGGTTAAACCGTTTTCCGCAGGGCGCACCTCCATCCAACCTTTTGTTTGAAATTTTGTCGATGCTGTTCAGTGAGGACGAAGCCGGCCTGGTTTCGCTGATGCCAATCAAACCATTTACCGCAAAGAAAGCCAGCCGTATTTGGAAGAAGAACCTCACCGAAACACAAAACATACTTGATGAGTTAGCCGAGAGGGCCATCCTGGTTGATTTCGAGCAAAACGGTGAGGCAGTTTATGCACTGCCGCCGCCGATGGCCGGTTTTTTCGAGTTTTCGCTAATGCGCGTACGCGATGATATTGATCAAAAGGTACTAAGCGAACTTTTTTACCAGTATATGAATGTAGAGGAGGATTTTATTCGGGAACTGTTTACCCGCGGCGAAACGCAGTTGGGGAGAACCTTTGTTCATGAACCGGCATTGTCCGATGAAAATGCACTGCATGTTCTGGATTATGAACGGGCCAGCGAAGTGATTGAAACTGCCAGCCATATTGGTGTGGGGCGCTGTTATTGCCGGCACAAAATGGAACATATGGGCAAAGCCTGTTCTGCACCGCAGGATATTTGTATGACGTTCAACGCCACTGCCTCCTCACTTACAAAACATGGCGTAGCACGTGCGGTTGACAAGCAGGAATGCCATGACCTATTACAGCAAGCCTATGAGCACAACCTGGTGCAATTTGGTGAGAATGTACGCGAGCAGGTCAATTTTATTTGTAATTGCTGTAGTTGCTGTTGTGAGGCAATGATCGCCGCACGCCGCTTTGCAATTCTCAACCCTGTGCACACCACCAACTTTATCCCGGTTATAGATGCGGAAACCTGCAATGGCTGCGGCAAATGCGTCAATGTCTGCCCGGTCGAGGCGATGACCCTGGTTTCAGCCCATGATCCGAACAAGCCCAGGATGAAAACGGCCCGGCTGAATGACGAATTGTGTCTGGGTTGCGGTGTGTGTATACGCAGTTGTAATAAACATGACAGTTTGTCTTTGGAATCGCGTCCCAAGCGGATTCTCACACCATTGAATGGAACGCACCGGGCAGTGGTTATGGCCATTGAACGCGGTAAATTACAGAACTTGGTTTTTGATAATCACGTCTTATGGAGCCACCGAGCCATGGCCGGCGTATTGGGTGTGATATTGAAACTGCCGCCGATTAAGCAGGTTTTAGCAAGCAAGCAGCTTAAATCCCGCTATCTGGAAACGCTAATTAATTACACGAAGCATTAGCCTACGGGTCGCAAAAGCATTCAACACCACATGCAGATAATTACCTGCCGTCAGTCGATTGCTGTCTGATCTGTGGTTCAGGTAGTCGGTGATGTTCCATATGCTATGCTCTAATTAAAAACAACGAAGAGGAGAAACAATAAAAATGCGACATCTCAAAATTATTGCTGCCCTGTTTATTGGTCTGATGGGGCTTCTGGCTTTCTTGAATAATCTCTTTAACATTATGAGCGCGCAATCATTTGTGGCAGCGGTCATATCCGCACCAGAGCAGCCGTACTACAAAATTATTGGCCCTGTATTTTCTGCTGGTTGGCAGGGATGGCTTGGCTTGGGAGTCATAATGGCGGGCGAATTAACCGCTGGCGTCCTTGGGTTTGTTGGTGCAGCCAAGTTGTTTGGCGCCAGGTCAGCTGTTTCAACCGAGTTTCAGAATGCGAAGATGCTGGCAATTGCTGGTGGCGCCATTGGGATGTTTGTCTGGTACGGCTTTTTTATCGTGCTGGGCGAGGCGTATTTCAACATGTGGCAAACCGAAATTGGCCTTGGGTCGGTAAACGGGGCATTTCGTTACGGAACCGTTTGTGCAGTTCTGATGTTCTTCATTTCAATGCGCGATGACTGATGAATACTTTCCCGAATCGATAAAAGCAGGATAG
>CALBDB010000072.1 GCA_937927755.1 uncultured Lysobacterales bacterium | reverse complement strand
CAACACCGCGACCGTTTCCAGTAATGAACTGGCAGACGATACCGACAGTGCGACGGTACCTATTGCACAGGTGCCGGCCTATACCATTGCCAAGAGCGTCACGGACGTGGGCGGCGATGGCCCTGCCGGTGAAGTAGACGCGGCCGGTGATGTGATCAGCTACCAGATCGTGGTGACCAATACCGGTAATCAGTCCATCACCGGCGTAACGGTCATTGATCCGCTGTTGGGCGCCCTGGCGGGGCCGGTTGAATCCGGTACGGCCAATGGCGAACTGGACGTGGGTGAGACCTGGACCTACACCGGCAGCTACACGGTGCTGCAGGCCGATCTCGACGATAATGGTGGTGGAGATGGCGACATCGACAATACCGCGACCGTTTCCAGCAACGAACTGGGGGATGACAGCGACAGTGCTATAGTCTTCTTGGATGCGATGTCTACTGTGACTTTGGAGAAGTCTTCCACTACGTTTGTAGTGATAGAGGCCGGCGATGTAATTGATTACGCCTACGTAGTCACCAACACTGGCAATACGACGCTGACCAATGTCACATTGGTAGATGACAACACGGATGCCGTTCCTGTCTGTGTGCCGGCACAACCAGCTGTACTGGCGCCTGCTGCGGTCATGAATTGTACAGCCGCCAAGACTGTATCGGAGCTGGAGATCGCCAGTCTCCTTTCAATAGATAATATTGCAACGGTCGATTCAGATGAGACAGCGGAAGTGACTGACAGCCTTAGTATTCCGGTTGATCCGGAAGACGAAGATCCACCCGTGGTGAACCCAACCGTGCCGGTACCGGTTAACAGCGCGATCACATTAGCCTTGTTGGTCTTGATGTTATTGGCCACTGGTTGGTACTTCAGGCCGGCAGCAGTACGTAAATCCTGATTTAACCCAGGAGTAAGGAAAGGAAAAGGCCCGGGAAACCGGGCCTTTTTGCTTAACAGAAAATCATCAAGCGGGTAGTTTAGAAACGAACCCCAATATGCGCGCCATATATCCAGGGATCAATTTTCACTGTACCCAGGCTGGCACCATTCAACTTGGCATCGGATTCGATATTTATATAACGCAGGTCCAGGTTCAGGAACCAGTTTTCACTGATGAGGACATCAAAACCGATCTGCCCTGCCAATCCCCAACTGGCGCCCAGCTTAAGGTTTGTGCCTTCAAGCGGACCAGTGGTTTTTTCACTGAAAAAGTCGGTGTAGTTGATGCCCACGCCAATATACGGCTGGAAACTCTCTGTAGGCCTGAAGTGATACTGGATACTGATCGTGGGCGGTAAATGCTTGGTACTGCCAACTTCAGTACCGTCCAGCAATTCAATATCATGCTCAAAGGGATAAGCTGCGAGCAGTTCCAATCCCCAGATATCAGTCATCATGTAGGTGAAATTGATCGTTGCACTGGTCCCGTCATCAACCGAAACAACATCATGGTTGTTTGATTTGGGGTCAACGTTTGTAACGCCTGCCCGAATCAGCCAGTCACCCGGTTCAAACGCGATTGCGGCGTTGGCAATGCCCAAACTCAATGCCACCGTTACACATGCGGCTGCTTTCAAATGGATTTTCATATCATGGTTCCCCGAAAATGGTTAAAAAAAACTAGTCAAATAAGAGTATTCAATACTTTAAGTATGGATATTGACACAAATCAACAGGTGATCAATAAAAGTTGAATGAAACTATCAGTCTCAGCAGAGTCGGCTCTTCCCCAAACACTTTTAAACCATGGCGATCTGCGTGGATACCAATTAACGGAAACGCTAATTAATGTAATAGAATTATGGTTTGGAAGGTCATATTGACAACCACCAAGGTAGACATAAAACAATGACAAGAATAACCCTGGCACTTGCATGTGCATTTTTACTGGTAGTTTCAACCGCAAGCACGGCGGCAGAAGACCGCAATGCTATCCACGCCAGTGCAGACCTGGTTCAGCCACTTTTACCCGGGATGGATGCACCGTCATTCACCGTCAAGGACGCAGAGGGCAAGGATTTCAGTTTTGAGCCCAATGGCCTGGAAAAACCACTCGTATTGACATTCTTCCGTGGCGGCTGGTGTCCTTATTGCAACCTGCACTTGTCGGAGTTACGCCTGGCAGAAAAGGAATTGAAAGAAATGGGTTTCAACATCTGGTTCATCAGTATTGATAAACCAGAATTGCTGTTGGAGAGCCTTGATGACCCTGACATCGGCTATACCATTTATTCAGATTCCGCACTTGACGCGACCAGGGCGTTCGGGCTTGCTTTTCGTGTAAGCGATGATCTGCATCAGCGATACCTGGGTTTTAATATCGATATTGAGAAGGCCTCGGGCGAGACACACCATGTCCTCCCGGCGCCTGCAACCTATATTATCGGAAGCGATGGAATCATCAATTTTGCCTACGTCAACCCGGACTACAAGGTGCGACTGCACCCGGATGTATTGCTGGCGGCGGCCAGGGCTTACACAGAAGGTGCGGATAAACGGCTGGAGAACAGGCGCAAACAGGCCAAGAAAAAATGATGTGATGATTGGTTATTGAAATGCTTATCAGACCCGAATCCGGGTGGCCGCAACAAGTCCGCGACTGGAAAATCGTTAATTCGGAATCATTTCGAAATCTTGATGATTTGCTCGAGTATTGTGAGATTGACCGGTCAGGTTCCGTCAGCACGGACGGCGTGGAATTTACCACCCGGGTAACCAGGTATTTTGCGTCACTGATAGAAAAAGGCAATCCCCTGGATCCGTTATTGCTCCAGGTGCTGCCCACCGTACAAGAACTTCAGCATGTAGATGGATACAGCAGGGACGCTGTGGGTGACCGCCAGTCAATGCCTGTTCCTGGCTTGATACACAAGTATCATGGCCGGGTCCTTCTCACCTTGACCGGGGCCTGCCCAATCCATTGCCGCTATTGCTTTCGGCGCCACTTTGCCTATGGCGAGGCCGGTGTTGATTACGGGTCTGACGGCCCCGTCATGAGGTACCTGTCCGGGCACGAAGAGGTCAATGAAGTCATTCTTTCCGGTGGTGATCCGTTGATGCTTAGTGATCAAAAGCTCGCAAAGCTGATCGCCAAACTGAATTGCATTCCCCACATCCGCCTGTTACGTATCCACAGCCGGGCATTATCCGTATTGCCGGAGCGTATTACCAAAGTCTTTATCGACACCATCAAGCAGTTCGCGGGGCGGGTAGTGTTTGTTACCCATATCAATCATCCAAATGAAATATCCGCTCACAACCGGGCTGCATTTCATCGGCTGTCACAGCAGGGCCACGGGCTTTTTAACCAAACTGTTTTGCTCAAACGGGTAAATAATAGCGCGCAGACATTGGCTGAATTATCCAACCGGCTGATTGAAAGTCATATTGTCCCTTACTACCTGCATTGCCTGGACAAGGTGGAGGGTGCCGCGCATTTTGATTTATCGCGAAAGGAAGCCTGTGGTATCTACAGGGAATTACGCAGCCGGTTGCCCGGTTACCTGCTTCCGCTAATGGTAGAGGAGATACCGGGCAGGCTATCCAAAACGCCGGTTATTTGCCGCTGATCGATGCCGGTGCGATAAACATGCGCGCCGACATCGAATAGTCTGCCCGTTCAGAAATCTGCCGGTGGCGTCTGGCGTTTACGCGGCGGATCGAAAAACACTTCTTTTACAACCCTGGCTTTGGCCATGACCCGGCTCCACTTCAACTCTTTCTGGTAGTAAATCTCGACCAGGAGTTCTTCACCGGGTTTGCCATGTGGTGCTTCCAGTGATGCCAATGCAACACTCGCCTTGGCCGAAGGCGACCATGTTGCAGATGTTACCGTGCCGACGCGCTTTTTATTTTTTGTAAATACGTATGAATCACAACCGGGTTTGTTGCCGTCAATATCCAGCTTGACCAGGTTGTAACGGTGGCCACGCTTTTTTTCTTCCAGTAATGCCCTGCGGCCATTGAATACCGGTTTCTTGAAGTCGACCAGCCAGCCAAGCCCAAGCTCAAACGGTGAACGGGTGTGCCCGGTGCGAATGGTGGCATTGGCGGGCATGAAATCGTGAGCAGCCTGGATAAAACCGGCTTCAACCCGCAGCATTTGCAATGCCTCGTCACCCATCGGCTTTATGCCATGCAGGTTGCCGGCTTCAAACAAACGGTCCCACAAAACTTCGGCGTGCTCCGGGTCTATCCAAAGCTCATAGCCCAGGTAGCCGGTAAAACCGGTCCGGGATACCATCAGCTGGGTATCTTCAAAATTGAAGTGCCTGATATCGAACAACTTCATGTTTTCGATACCATCAAGGCCCATTCTCTTGAGTGTTGCGCAACTGGTGGGGCCCTGCAGCGCAAGCGCTGCGACATTGTGGGTCTCTTCCGACAGCAGCACGTCGAACCCCAGCGTGTTGGTCATTAACCAATCCATGTGGCGTTCCTGTGAACACAGTCTGTAGGTGTTTTCAGACAGGTGAAATATAGTGCCGTCGTCGATCACCTGGCCAGCGTCGTCGCACCAGCAACAGTAACCGACACGGCCCGGCTTTATCTTGCTGACATCCCGCGTGACCAGTCGGTTCAGAAAAGGCAGGGCGTCCTTCCCACTGATGTGGTACTTGGTCATCGGTGTCAGGTCAAACACCGTGCAGGCATTGCGGGCGGCAAAATACTCGATACCCGAACAGGTATAGGCATGCGGCGACAGGTAGTCTGCCCAGCGCCCCCATTCTTTCAAGTGGTTCAAAGGTTCCTGGCGCGAGTAAAACGGGCTGCGAAAAGCCTTGGTCAGGTAGTGCGCCTTGGTGGAAAAATCGATCGGTTTCACTTTGTCATCCTGATTTATCTGGCTCATGAGTTTTCACCCTCAATATCTTTTGCACCTAACACGGCGTGTGCGGCATTGCGACCGGCGCTACCCATCACACCGCCACCGGGGTGGCTGCCCGCACCACACAGGAACAGGCCGTTGACCGGGCTGGCGTACTGCGCGGAATGAGGAACTGGACGTAACATCAGGAACTGGTCAATTGCCAGCTCACCGTGGTGCCAGTGGCCGCCGCTTATGCGGAATTCGTTTTCGATATCCACCGGGGTCAACAGTTCCTTGTGGACAAGCTGGGAACGGATTCCCGGTGCGTAAGCCGCGAGTAAATCGATAACCTTATCGGTCAAAACGGCTTTCTCTTCAGACCAGCCCGCTTTCAGCTGATATGGCGCGTACTGCACAACAGCGGAGAGCACGTGTTTGCCCGGAGGGGCCAGGCTGTCGTCATGCAGGCTTGGGATGGAGATCTCTGCCACCGGCTTGACCGAGTATTCACCATACTTCGAGTGGTTAAAGGCCCTTTCCACGTAGTCCAGGTCCGGTGCAATCAGCAAGCGGTCTGCCAGTTGGTTCTGATTCAAACCGTTGAAGTCAGGCACGCCGTCCAGGGCCAGGTGCAATTTGGCCACATTGCCGCGCATACGGATATTCTGGATCCGGCGTGCAAAACCGGCCTCAAGGTTACGTGCACCCAGCAGGTCGAAGAAGGTTTTCTTGGGGTCAGCGTTTGATACGACGGTTCGGGCTGTGATCTGCTCGCCGTCCTGTAGCTCAACACCTGATACACGGTCACCATCCATCAGGATGCGCGAGACCGTGGCAGAGGTCCTGATCGTTGCGCCATGTTGTTTTGCCACCATTGCCAGCGTGTTGCTGACCGCGCCCATGCCGCCCCGGGGTACAGCCATGCCTTGCAGGCCGCTGAGGCGGTGCAATGCACAAAAGACACTGTTGTTGGACCGGGGCCCCAGGTTTGTGCCCAGCACACCGTCAAGGCTTAACGCGCCCTTGAGCAACGGATTTTCGAAGTTTTCCTGCAGGATGTCGTAAATGTTAATACCGGCGATACGCAGGAATTCACGCATATCGTCCCGACCCAGCATACGCACATCCAGTGCAGTTTTTGCCAGGCCAATCCAGTCGCTGCGATTTTTAGTTCCAACCCTGGGCGGAATACGGTTATTCAGGCGATTGATGATACCTGCAAAGCGGTTCATAAAGCGCCGGTATTCCTTCATGGCTGCCTGGTCTGCGCTGCTGATGTTTGCGCCCTGTAACGAATCCCCCGCGATCATCAGATGATTGCCGTCTTCGGCCAGCGCTGTGCTCGTCATGTTCTGTTGTGAAAATGACAGCCCCGCTGATTCCAGCGACAGTTCTTTGCACACGGTTTTATCAAGCATGAACAACAGGTGCGCGCCGGCTGATACCTTGAAGCCGGGTGCAAATTCCCGTGTGATGGCTGCACCGCCCACCTGGCCGGCCGCTTCCAGCACAGTGACCTGTTTGCCAGCCTTCGCAAGGTAGCTGGCACAGACAAGACCGTTATGGCCGCCGCCGATGATGACGATTTGATTATTGATTTCAGTCATCTGCCCAGCCCTCCGGTACGGTATTGGGTTTGCGGATATCCTTCAGGATTTCGCGTGCCGCATTGGCGCCGGGGGCTGCCATTATGCCGCCGCCGGGGTGGTTCGAGGAACCGCACATATACAGACCCTTTGCGGGTCCGCGATACTGGGCATAACCGGGTATCGGCCGGTTGAAAAGCAACTGGTCCATAGTCAGTTCACCCTGGAAGATATTGCCCTGGGTCAGACCGATTTCGTTTTCGAGTTCACGTGGAGTACGGATTTCCGCATGCAGGACCAGGTCTTTGAAACCCGGCGCATGTTTTTCGATCTGGTTCATGACGGTCTGGCCAAACTGGTCGCGCTGATCATCGGTCCAGTCCTTGCCATTTACTTTGGGCGGCACATATTGCACGAATACCGACATGAAGTGTTTACCGGGCGGCGCCATGGTCGGGTCTGTCAGTGATGGTATGAGGATGTCGAGATAGGGGTCCTTGGACCACGTTCCGTTCTTCCAGTCGTCGTAGGCAATTTCCAGTCGCTCGACGGAGTCGATAACGTGCATATCGCCGGTGATGAGTTCGGTGTTGCCTTCAAAAGCAGTAAATTCGGGCAAGCCATCCAGTGCCATGTTGACCTTGCCGGATGAACCGCGAATCTTGAAGTTTCGGACCCTGCGGATAAATTCCGGATCAAGGTCTTTCTGGTCCATGCACTCAAGGAAAGTACGTGGCAGTGTCATGTTGGAAACTACGATGTCAGCCTGGTACTCATCACCGTTTTCCAGTGCAACACCTGCGACCTTGCCGTTTTTGACCAGGATTTGTTCGACACCGGAACCTGTCAGGAGCGTACCACCGTTGTCCTCGAATGAGTCTTTCATTGCGCGGGCGATGGCGCCCGTGCCGCCGCGTGCAAACCCCCAGGCACCCATGGTGCCGTCAACGTCACCCATCGCATGGTGTAACAGGACGTAAGCCGTGCCCGGGGACATGACACCCATGGCGGAACCGATAATCCCGCTGCCTGCCTTGGCGGCCTTGATCAACGGGTGTTCGAAATACTCATCCAGGTACTCCGAAATACTCATGGTATAAAGACGAATCATGTCATAGATAACGTCTTCACCAAGATCCAGCAGTGCTTTGCCCATTTGCAGCATGCCCATCAGGTCACGGGGCTTGAAAGAGGTTGGATCCGGGGCGGTGCTTAGCATGAACTGCCTGATAAAGCGGCACTGACGCATCAGGTCACGATCAAAACGGACCTTGGCATTTGCATCACGCGGGCTGATCCGGGCCATTTCCCGGCGTGATACATCCGGGTTAACATATGAACCGATATAGTTGCCGTCCTCGGACATGGTTACGTTTCCGCCGGCGTAGGGGACGATCTGCAGACCGTACCTGGACAGTTCCAGGGTGCGGAACACTTCCGGCCGCAACAGGCTGCTGACGTAAGAGGCGTTGGAATATATCCAGTTTTTGTGAAGTTCACGACTGGCGGTGGCGCCACCAATATAAGAGTTTTTCTCCACCATCAGGACATCAAGTCCCGCCTTGGCGAGGTATGCAGCATTGGTCAGGCCGTTATGGCCTGCGCCGATGACGATGGCATCGTATTTTTTCACGCTCTCGGGCTCCCGGGTGTAATTGCCAGCCAGACGGTTCTGCGGCTGTTTCGAGCTTGGCATAGAGTCGCACATCTTACCATTCCTGTCCATACGAATGAATGGCTATTCATTCATTGAAAAGCCTGTTAAAAGGAATTATGCTGATTGGAGAAAGCAGTCGAATATATGTTGAACCCGAACGAGGATACGGTTTGAGCCAGCCCATCACAAAGCCCCGCAGCCAGAGGCGTACAGCCCCCAAGGAGGAGCGCCAGGAACAGTTGATCAAGGCGACAATTCGTTCGATTGCAAAACATGGTCTGTCGGTTACAACACTGGCTGCGGTGGCCAATGAAGCAGGGCTCAGCCAGGGTATTATCAACCTGCACTTCCAAAGCAAGGAACGCCTGCTGGAAGAAACATTACTGTTTGTCGTGGATGAGTACCGTGTGGCCTGGCACAAGGCCCTGCAGAACAGCGGAGATAATGCAGCCGAGAAATTGCGTGCTCTGGTGTGCGTGGATTTTGATAAACGAATATGTCAGCGCAACAAGCTTGCCGTCTGGTTTGCCTTTTGGGGTGAAGGTCGTTCACGGCTCACCTATCGCAAGATCTATGCGGAACTCGGCCGGGAGTACAAGCAAATGCTGACCGGGTTATGTGAGGAGATCGCCAGGCAGGGGGGGTACGCTGTGGACTCGGAGCATATTGCAACCGGCCTGGTGGCGATGCACGCAGGCCTGTGGCTGGATTTATTGCTCAGCCCCTCTGAAATGAACCTGGAGCAGGCGCACGAAATAAGCATGGCATATTTGCGGGGGGTATTCCCGCGCCATTTTTCTGACTGAACAACGGCGGACAGGCATTGATGGACAAACAGGAAATACAAGCAATGATTGATGCACAGCCTGCCAGAACCTCGTTAAAGCAGGCGTTCTATACGGACAATGAGATCTATCAGCGGGATATCGAGGAAGTGTATCTCAAGAGTTGGCTGTATGTGGGTCATATAAGCGAGATTCCCGCCACCGGTGACTGGTTCCTGTTTGAAATGGCAGGGGAGTCGGTCATCGTGGTGCGTAGCGCGGACGACGAGGTCAGCGCCCTGATCAATGTATGCCGGCACCGGGGTTCTAAAATCTGTCTTGAGAAAAAGGGCTGTTCCAGGAATCTCGTTTGCCGCTACCACGGCTGGAGCTACGCGCTGGACGGTCGCTTACGCGCTGCGGCATACATGGCGGATGATTTCGACAAATCCAGGGTCAGCCTGAAGAAGCTTCATACCGGCATATTGGAAGGAATGATTTTCATCAATTTTTCCGAACAGCCTGCATCTTTTGAGGCTGTCAGGGAAGGTTTGACGAATAAGTTGAAACCATACCGCCTCGTGGATGCCAAGGTTGCCCACCGGCAGACTTATTCAATCGATGCCAACTGGAAACTGGCGGTCGAAAACTATACAGAGTGCTACCATTGTGCGCCATCACATCCCGAATACACCCGTGGTCACGCATTGGCCAAACCCGGGGCAAGAACATCGGAAATGATGGAAGAGGTCATGTCACGGGCCGCGGCCTGCGGTCTTGGCGAGGAATCCATGAACTGTGTATACCTCGATGAGCCGGGTTTCGGGATGGGTTTTGCCTTTGAGCGTTACCCGATGTGGAAGGGTCACCTAACCGGCAGCGAAGACGGCCAGGCGGTGGCGCCGCTGCTGGGCGATATCAAGGGCTATGATGGCGGCACCACGGATTTCCAGGTCGGGCCTGTCACCTTTGGCCTGGCCTATTGCGATTATGTCGTGATTTACCGGTTTACGCCGGTTTCATTGGGCCGCTGCGAATGCGATATCACCTGGCTGGTCAATGGTGACGCCGAGGAAGGAAAAGACTACGACAAGGACCGCCTGGTATGGCTATGGGATGTGACCACCGTGGCCGATAAACGTATCATTGAGTACAATGCCGAAGGTGTCAGGTCACGTTACTACAAGCCTGGTCCATATTCTGATATGGAAGACTACACCTGGAAATTCATGACCTGGTACCTACAGACAATCCGGCCCTAAGCAGGTAAGGTTCAGGCGTAACCTGACAGGAAAGGCATTGACCTGGACGTGAAACCCACCGCTTTAACCGGAGAAGCTGACAAGGCACTGCAACTGTGCCGCATGAAGCGCATACCGCTGTTTCTGCTGCTGTTGATGGCTCTGTTGTTTGCCTTTACCCTGCATCACCCGGCCCCATGGGCGGGTTGGTTACATGCGTTCGCCGAGGCCGGCATGGTTGGCGCACTGGCTGACTGGTTTGCGGTGGTGGCGTTGTTTCGTCATCCATTGGGTATACCCATCCCCCACACCGCCATCATTCCCAACCGGAAAAATGATATCGGCGAGAGCATGTCGCGTTTTGTGGCCGATCACTTTCTTGAACCGGACGTTGTCCGCGAAAAACTACAGAGGACCAACCTGGCTGCCTTCGTGGTGAGTTGGCTGAAGAGTGAAAAAGGCCGTCGCAGTGTGGAAGAACTGACGGTCGCAGTATTGAGATGGGCACTTGGCGCCCTGCATGAAGAGCGCGTCCGCCATTTCCTGTCGCGGCTCTCAAACAAGCAGTTGGCAGAGGTGAACCTGGCGTCATTGCTCGGTAATACACTGGAATGGCTGGTTCGGGGGCAAAGACACCAGCAGATCTTGACGCAGGTGCTGCGCTATACCATCGTCCTGGTACACGATAACCGCGATGCAATCCGCACGAAAGTACAGCAGGAAAGTCCCTGGTGGGTTCCCGGCTTTGTGGACGACCGCATCCTCAAAAAAATGCTTGAGCGGATCGAGCACCAGTTATTGGAAATGGCGCTGGACCCCGATCACGCAATGCGCTTCAAATTCAGCGATTGGGTGCAAAACCTTGCCCATGATCTGAAAAACAGTCCGGAACATCAGCGCTCGGGTGAGGAGTTCAAAGAGCAGTTGCTTGCGAATGATGAACTGCAGGATTACCTGTACGGCCTGTGGCGTGAAATTGCAGAAAATATCGAGCTGGATATTGAAAAACCGGACTCAGGGATCAGGCAACAGGTCGGGAATTGGCTTGGCGGAGTTGCTGAAGAACTGGACGGGGACCCGGACATGCAGGCGCGGGTCAATACCTGGCTGGTTGACGCTATCACACTGGTGGTCGGGCGCAATAGTGCCCAGATCGCGAGCCTGATAAGTGATACGGTCAAATCATGGGATGGCCTGGATACCAGTCGCCGGGTCGAACTTGCTATCGGCCGTGATCTGCAGTTTATCCGTATAAATGGCACCCTGGTTGGCGGATTGGTCGGACTGCTGATACACGCGATTACGCTCGGGGTTTGAGAAGGTCAAGCCCGGGATGACGGTACCAAACTGATCTCTTAATTCGCTTCGAAACGATTTTTATCGCGATTTTTGCGAACATTTCTTGGGTCCCAGACACAACCATTCATGGCTATCCAGGCACCGTGTGGCAAGGCCTGCAGGGCGCCTACGGCGCAGCCGATGTTAAATATTGCATCTGAATCACGAAACCTTGCGGGGTTCAGGGCACCGGTCAGGACCATGGTCTTATCCGGAATATCGTCCAGCACCAACGCGGTTTTAACCATGGAGTCGGTACCATGGGTGATCAGTACGTGTGTGGCGTCGCTGGCGGCGATTGCGTCATGGATCACCTGCCTGTCCTCATCCGTGACGTGCAAACTGTCTTTACGCATTAGCGCATTGACTTCAAAGGTAAACCCAACCTGCATATCGTGGAGTATCTGGCCGATCTGTGGATCACCGATCTGGTAATCACTCAGATCGTCAAAATAAATTTTGTCGATGGTGCCGCCGGTTGTAATTATCAGTAATTTTTTCATTTTTAATCGTCCGACTGAATTCATTGCCGCTGTTGGGTTGCAGCGGGTAGTATAGCCTTAAGGTGTCAATATCAGGCCATTGTCACGGATAAACAAACATGATTCTAAAAGTCCGGCAGCGTAATCCAGAAACAGGGAAACCTCAACACAGCCTAATACCTGGCGTGAAGGGGGTATTGTCGTGTGTCTTGTTGTTGTCGCTATCTGCCGTTGTGCCTGCCCAGGTAGAGGAGGCGCCGGCTGAACCCCCAGCAACTGAGTTGGAGAAAACGGCCCAGGCACCGGCAGTGCCGGAAGTTGTGACCGTAACGCTGCCTGGCAGCCAGCAGATGGCGCTGGCGCTCGCAACCCCACAATTACGCAAGCAGGCCTTACTTGACCTGGCAGCAGCTGCAAATGTATTGAGCCGTGCCAACAGCAAGGCCGAGTTGGACCACGCTGCGCTGGCGCAAAATTTTCTTGAAGACCGCGCCTGGCTGGAAATGCTGGTGGACCGTTATGGCTGGGTTGAACCGCGCAGTTCAGTCCTCGATCCTGCAGCCTGGCTGGTAGTTGGGGAGTTACAGCAGCACGACCTTGCTGATTTGTCGCTGGTGTTTCCGGGCCGCACACCCGGCAGTGGTCTGGTTTACCAGGTTTTTCAGCGATCCGGCCAACGTCTCGCGGCAGCAAATCTTCCGGTTTTTCTGCTTGAAATTGAACCCGGCGCCGTAGACCTGTGGACTCAGTTCCTGGAATTGGTTGGCCCCCCGGGCTCTCCGGATACGGCATGGAAGGAGGTTGAAGTTTCCTGGTTTAGCGGTCGTGGATTACCGTCAGCGGAAGAAATCCCGGCAGACCTTCAAGCCGGCCTGGAAAACATTCCGCAGGTCATGTCAAAACTCGTTGAGAGCGTGGTCGGTGTAAGCCCCCCTGACGGCCGGGAGTTAATGCAGATTCGATATACGTTGTTGAATGTGACAGCAGCTGTGCCGGTTGAAAATAAACGCGCGGAAGGTCAGGCCGGAAACTCCCTGTACCTGGCAAGTCTAATTGATGGCCTGCATGAAGGCCGTTATTTTGAGTTTGTCCAGGGCCTGCTTTCGATTACCTCCAGGCTGCTCGAAGACACTGCGGATAAGTCGGAAACATCATTCCTGGTTAACTGGTTGGTGGCCGAGTTACCTGCCATTTCTGAGCGATACGCTGCAGGTTTTTCGGCGGTGGACTCGCGCTTGAATCCAGCAATGGCTGCCGCCTATACGGTACTCCAAAACATTGCCTATTCAGCCGGTACCGAAAGCGGGGATGCGGACGCCGGGGGTGCGGCCGTGGCTGATTTCCCGATTAAGGAGTCACGGGCAATCCTGGCCGATGCCGTCGCACAAATGGCGTTATTAATCCCCGATATGGGCTATTACTTCGATATGCCGGTCAGAGCGAGGATTGTCGAGGAAATTGATATATGTGTCAGTATTGCCGCTAGCCGGGATGAGAACGGTGCCCCGGCCATGGCCCGCAGCCAATTTGACGCCTGCATGGAAACCATGGTGAAACTGGCCGACCAGGATGCCCGCCTGGCCGAATTATCAGGCGATGTCAATGGACCGTTTACTACGGATACCCTGCGGCGTGAATTGAATGTTGCCGCCTGGCAGAGAATAAACTACGGCATCGGCTATATACACCGGCGCTATGCCAGCACTTGCCAGCCCCCTGCCAATGCACTGCCTAATCCCCTGGAATGGGCTGTCCTGGCCAATACCGTGAACTGGTTTGCCGGGCATTCTCCAGAATTCTTCTACACACCGGAGAACGAGGCTCGCATTGCAAAGATGCAAAGCTTGGGTGAACAGTTGTTCCTGGGGTTGTCTGAACAGGCTGCATGCCTGGCCGCGGCCGGCACCGGGAACAATGACCTGATCAGCCGCAGCATGACGGATTATGAACTTGCCTTGCGGGAACTGGATTCAGGTGTAAAGAGTGCCGAGCTTGATTTCCGTACGCAGAGACTCCGCCCGGGGTCCGATGTCTTGCTTGACAGGGATGCGACGCAAAGTACGGCTTACAGGCCTGACGATCTTGTCATTCAGCCTTGTGACAACCGGGCGGTTTGTGACATGTCCGGCAGCCTCAGTACCACGCGGGCGCTGATCGGCCTGTTTCCCGACGAATACCTCGTCGCAGAGCAGACCGGCATGGGCCAGATCGAGATTTGTTACAGGAACATGGAATGGGTTGAACGCCGTTCTGAACTGGTCAGGGCGGACGATGAGAATGTCGCCAATTATTTCGGCCGCCTGGGTTTTGACCTGGTGGGACAATACGTGGAAAACGGCCAGAGCAGTGAAATTTTTGGTTTCCGCTTCACCAGCCCGGATGAGTACCATTATCTGTTTGCACAGGCGTCCGGGGAAGTTCTGGATGACAGTTGTCCAGTGGAATGGATCGGAAGCCGCGTGGTGACGCCTCTGCGTGAAAGCCGCGGCGGAATAGTCCCTGATCGTCTGACCTATCTTGCCGCATCTAGGAAATTGCCCTCTCGGCTGCTACAGAGCAATTGGGATCAGGGTGCAGAGTGGCGTGACTGGTTTGTTACCGGAATCGGCGTAACTCCATTGGATTTGCCGCCGGCTGAGGACATCACAACCCGCTTGAGTCAGCATCTTCAAAACCTTTACCAAGCGGAGCAGGCCGGAATTTACCAACGGCTGTTACTGCCAAATGCGCGCAATTCAGAGGGTGATGATGTTTCCTTGTTTTCGGAAATGTCACAGGTGTCGATCAACAAGGCATTGATCCGTATGCAGATGATGCTGTTTTATCCGGAATCGCTTTTGAACTCCGATTCCATACGCACCGCCATCGCCGGTGACGCGGGTCTTCTCGATGGTCGTATTTTGCGCCGTTTCCGCGAGGATGACATCGCGCTGACATCGGTTAATGGGATTGCCTTTGAACGCCTGCTTAAACTCCGGCAGGCCTGGTCACAGCAAACTGAAGCCATGCGTCAACAGGGATCGATACCCACCAGCCTGATGCACGCGATGACACGTATCAACATCATCTACAGGCATTTCTTTATACCCCGGCCCGAGCCGCTGCAGGAGATCAAGGAAGCTACCGAACCGGTAGATGAATCCCTCCCCCTCCAGGGCCCCGGTTAAGACCGGTTACGTTCTTTGAAAGCCAGCAGGTAGCAAACCGGGAGAATGACCTGTACCAGGGCGGGCAGTCTTTGTAATGGATTACTCCAGGCCTCCATGACGCCGATGGCAAAATACAACAGCAGCAATAAACCGGCCCAGATCATACTGCGGTAATTCGAGCGCAGCAGACCACGCAGGGGGATCAATAATGGCAGGCTGGCAAAGGCGGCAAGCCAGACATTACGCGCGCCATAGGGCGGCGGTAGCAGCCCATGCCAGACCGGTTGCCAAAGCAAGGTGCAGACATAGGCGGCCAGCATGATACGTGACCAGCTATTCATTTACGCGGGTTCCGCTCAGAGAATTTTGAGTACTGACTCGGGCGGCCGGCCGATGGCAGCCCGGCCGTTTGCCAGTACAATAGGCCGTTCAATAAGAATTGGGGCCTTCAGCATGGCGGCAATCAGTTGTTCGTCACCGAGTTGTTTGTTATCCAGGCCCATTTCTTTATATTCTGACTGGCCTTTACGCAACAGTTCCCGTGGGCTCATATCGAGCTTTCGGAGAATTGAAGCCAATTGATCCGCATCAGGCGGCGTGTCCAGATACAGGATAATTTCAGGTTCGATACCTTTTTCCTGTAATAGCTGGAGTGTGGTACGGGATTTTGAGCAACGGGGATTATGCAGAATTTGAACTTTCAAACTGTTAACCTTCTTACAATGCGTGAATGGGTGGATCATTATACAGGGGTCTCCCCTCTTAGGAGGATATTGTGAACGTACTGGAATCTTTCAGTAGCATTCCCCGCGTCAAGCGGTTGGCTGCGCACGTTTGGCGCCATTTTGGTGAAGACAGGCTTTTTGATGAAGCGGCGTCGCTGAGCTATACCAGCCTGGTGTCGATGGTGCCCTTGCTGGCTGTCGTGTTTGGCGTGGCCTCGGCGTTCCCGGTCTTCCAACAGTGGAGCGACCAGCTACAGACCTTTGTATTCACAAATTTTGTACCAGCTGCCGGCGACCAGGTCCAGGCTACCGTGTCCGGCTTCCTGGACAGCGTCGGTAAATTAACATTATCGGGCACCCTGTTTCTGATAGCGACCGCCTTGTTGCTAATGGTCAGGATTGAACGGGCGTTTAACCTGGTCTGGCGGGTACCGACCGCCCGCAGTCTCCGTACCAGGCTGGTGATGTACTGGGCAGTTCTTACCCTGGGTCCGCTTGCCCTGGGCGCTGCCATAGCCCTCAGTGCGCAACCGGTATTCGAACAGGTAACCCTGGGCGTATCTGCACATTCGAACTGGCGTGCATTGGGTATTTTTCTATTGTCATGGCTGGCGTTTACAATCATGTTTATGCTGGTTCCGAACCGTCGCGTCAATTTCACGCACGCACTTGTCGGTGCATTGATTTCCGCCTTACTGTTCTACCTGGCAAAAAAAGGTTTTGTCGCCTTCGTGGCAAATGCGAGTTTCAACGTCATTTACGGCGCGCTGGCGGCCATTCCGATTTTTCTTTTATGGCTGTACCTCGTCTGGATAGTTATCCTGCTGGGTGCATCACTCGCGGCATCCCTGACAACTTTCAATGATCGCCGGGTCGACTGGGGTTGGCCGCATAAATGGGAGTTTTTGCTCGCTTACCGGATGGTTGGTCACCTGTGGACGGCACAGACGATGGGTACAGCCTTGTCGGCAGAAGAGTTGTTGGAATTATTGGAAGGATCGACTGAAATTGAGTTAGCCGGCCAGCTTCAATTGTTGGAAGATGCCGGAATCGTGACGCGGAATGAGAGCGGGAACTGGCTCTTGTGCCGGGATCTTGACAGGCTTAGTTTGCTGGACCTATACCGTGCGGGTGAGTACTTCCTGCCAATTGATGAGACCCCGGAATTTGCCAGTGAAAGCCTATGGGACGCAGCGTTTTTCAAGTCTGTTAAGCTGGGTGAGATGAATATGCAACAGTCTTTGAAAGATATGTACAGTCAGGTTTAAGCCTGAATTTGGAAATGATAATGACAAAAATGATACGTATGGTTCTGATGCTCTTGGTGATGGTCACCACCTGTACCCAGGCAGCCTATGAAAGTGAAACCCCGGTCGATTTCGAACTGCAACAGTTGCATGGCGACATTGTCAGCCTGAATGAGTACCGGCAAAAATGGGTGGTGTTGAATTACTGGGCCACGTGGTGCGCACCCTGCCGGAAGGAAATTCCTGATCTATCGGCCCTGCACGAGGCCCGTGAAGATGTTGTCGTGCTGGGCCTGGCATTCGAGGATACCGAAATCGAGAATTTTGATGAATTTCTCGAGGAGTTTAATCCCAGTTACCCGATTCTACTAGTCGATGTTTATTCACCACCCGAACCGTTTGGCGCCCCCAAGGTTTTACCGACAACGATTATCCTGAATTATGATGGTATTCCGGTTAAGACTTACCTAGGGCCTGTTACCGGGGAACATATCGAGTCATTTATCGACGCATACTAGCGCCCTTTAGGCGGGAAATTCATAGGGCGCCGGCAGCCCGTACCGGTGCAAACGATTTCCTGTGAATCGGACAGGGCCCAAGCGTCTTGAGACGCTCAAGATGGTGTGCAGTCGGATAGCCCTTATGACGGTCAAAACCATAGTCCGGATATAAATCGTGCATGTCCAGCATCAGGCGATCACGGTAAACTTTTGCCAGTATTGATGCGGCTGAAATACAAGCCACAAGCCGGTCTCCGCCGATGACAGTCCTGGTTTCACAGGCCAGGCGCGGTGCGCGGTTGCCATCAATCACGGCTCTCAGGGGCGCGGGATAAAGGCTCTCCACGGCCCTTTGCATCCCGTTCAGCGTGGCCTGCAGGATATTAAACCGGTCAATTTCGTCCACGTCTACAAACTGCACGTTGTATGCAATTGCCTGGGTTTCGATCAGTGGGGTCAGCCGCTCCCGGTGAATCGCGCTGAGGCGTTTTGAGTCATCCAGGGCGTCCAGTTGGTAATTTTCCGGGAGTATAACTGCAGCCACTACAACAGGCCCGGCAAGGGGGCCGCGTCCGGCTTCGTCTACCCCTGCTTCAAGAATTGGAGCCGGTTTCATCTTCTCTGGCGGGGTCTGCGATATGCTGAAGCACGGCTTGGGCCGCGGTGGCCGCAGCATCGATCTTCAATTGTTTATGCAGTTGGTCAAAACGGTGCTCAAGGGTCTTGCGCAGCCGGGGTTGTTCCAGCCACCTCGCAACCTCGTCAGCAATCCGCTGGCCGTTTACTTCGTGTTGCAGAAGTTCCGGCACCAGTGCTTCGGTAGCCAGGATATTGGGCAGGGAGAAAAAGTGGCTTTTTACCAGCTTGAACCATTTTGCAAGACTGTATGTCATGCCTGCGAGGCGATAGCAAACCACCATTGGCCGGTTGATCAGCATGACTTCGAGCGTCGCCGTGCCCGATGCAACAATCACGACATCCGAGGCCGCTATTATATCCTTGCTGCGCGATGGAAATACCTGGCAGTTCACGGCAGGGTAATTTTTCAATTCCTTTGTGAAAATATCCCGGGCAAGTTCAGTCGCCGCCGGCATCAGAAAGCGGATGCCGGGGAAACGCCAGGTAAGGTCGGCAGCAGCGTCAAGCATCGGAACGGAGAGTTTTTGAACCTCGGATTGGCGACTTCCCGGCAATAGCGCGATACATACACCTTCGTGGCCGATTTCAAGAGCAGCTCTCGCAGCCTCTTTATTGTTCTGAAGCGGTATGTCATCGGCCATCGGGTGACCGGTGTAATTCGCAGGAATGAACTGTTTGTAATAGCCTGGCTCGAAAGGGAAGAGACACAGAACACGGTCGGTTGAGCGTGCGATGGTTTTAACCCTGCCGGCGCGCCATGCCCAGACTGTTGGGCTGACGTAGTGGATGACCGGGATTCCCGCTGCTTTAAGTTTCTTCTCTACGCCGAGGTTAAAGTCAGGTGCGTCGATGCCGATGAATACGTCCGGCTTTTGCTCTAACAGCCGCGCAATGAGTTGGCGCCGCAGCGCTGCCAGGCGGGGCAGGTGGTTGATGACCTCGAAAAGCCCCATCACAGACAATTGATCGGAGCCCCACCAGATATCCATGCCGGCAGCTTTCATCAACGCCCCGCCGATCCCGGCGAAACGGATATCCGGGTTTCTTGAGCGAATTGCCCTGATTAACGCCGCACCCAGTTGATCGCCGGATGCTTCTCCCGCCACCAAGGTGATAATCATTACCGGATGATGCCGCGCTCAGCTGTTTTCAGAAAATCCACCATGGGCTGGATTTCGGGAGAATTGATTGCCATTTCCGCCAACCGGGCAGTGGCGTCTTCCAGCGTAAGGCTTTCGCGATAGATCGCCTTGTAAGCTCGCCGCACCTGGTTGATTTGCTCTGATGTAAAGCCCCGTCGCCTCAGCCCCTCTGAGTTGATGCCCTTTACCCTTGCTTTTTCCCCGGAAACCGTGACGTAGGGCGGGATACTCTGGTTCACGTGGCTGGCGAAAGAAGTAAAGCTGTTTTCGCCAACGGAGCAAAATTGATGGATCAGCGAGTAGCCGGACAAAATTGCATGGTCACCAATGGTGACATGGCCGGCCAGGGATGCGTTATTCGCCATGATGATGTTGTCACCCAGGACACAATCGTGGGCAATATGAACACAGGCCATGATCCAGTTGTTGCTGCCGATCCGGGTAACACCGCCGCCTTGCATGGAGCCGCGGCTAAACGTGCACAACTCGCGGATGGTGTTGTTATCACCGATGATCAACTCGGTATCTTCACCCGCATACTTCTTGTCCTGCGGTTGTTCACCGATGGATGTGAACTGAAATATATGGTTGTTTTTTCCGATCGTAGTGCGGCCGGTCAGTACGGCATGCGGCCCGACCTTGGTACCGGAATCTATCCGCACCTTGGAGTCTATGATTGTAAATGCGCCGACCTCAACGTCATCCGCGAGTTCAGCTTTGGGGTCTACGATGGCTGTTGGATGGATCATCGTTTTGCACTCGTTCAAGCTTATGGGAATGTAATCGTTACTTACCTTCAGAACATAATATGTCGCAACTGGCGGTCCGCTGTCCATTGACGCTTACACGGGCTTCATACTTGCCCATACCGCGCATTACACGTGTTTGTTTGACTTCCAATAGCAGTTGATCGCCCGGAACCACTTTTCGATTGAATTTGGCATTGTCAATTTTCACCAGGTAATAGACACTGCCGGTATCCTTTGACGTTGCCAGTGCAACATGCGCCAGCACGCCACAAGCCTGTGCCATTGATTCGAGAATCAATACGCCGGGCATGACGGGTTCCTCCGGGAAGTGACCTTCGAAAAATGGTTCGTTGACAGTCACGTTCTTGATCGCGGTAAGAGTTTTTTCCGGTTCAAGCGTGTAAGAGAGTACCCGGTCGATCAATAGAAAAGGGTAGCGATGCGGCAGAATCTTCTTTATTTCATTGATTTCGATGGGTGTCTTGATCATATGTTCAGTCATCTTCAGCTTGGTTTCCGGATTGTTTCTCAAGTTTCTTGATTCGTTTGGCCAGTTTGTCCAGCTTGCGCAGGTGGACCGCAGTGCGTTGCCATTCCTTCAATGGTAGCGCTGGCAGGGCAGCACTCCAAACAGTTCCCGCTTCTTCAATTGATTTACTTATCACGCCCCTGAATTGCACGGTCGTACGATCGGCTATCCGGATGTGCCCTACAGCACCGGAGTTTCCGGCGAACATGCAGTACTTTCCAATTTTCGTGCTGCCGGCTATCCCCACCATGCCGGCCATGGCCGTATGGGCGCCAATCTGTACATTGTGTGCAATCTGAACCTGATTATCTATTCTTACATCGTTTTCAAGGATGGTATTGCCGATAGCGCCGCGGTCAATAGTCGTGTTTGCACCCACTTCACAGTCATCGCCGATCTGAACGCTGCCCAGTTGCGGTACCTTGACCCATTGGTCATGGTCGAAAGCCAGGCCAAAGCCATCTGCACCGATTACCGCACCCGGATGGATAATCGTTCGTTTGCCGATGCTTACACCTTCGCAAACGGTCACATTTGCCACCAGCCGGCTGCCTGTATCCAGCTTGCAATCTGCAATCAGAACGCAACCCGGGCCAATGGTGCAGGCATCGGCAATCTCACAGCCGGGCCCGATTACCACGTTTGCATCAACCTGGACATCGTTGCCCAGGCTTGCAGTAGGGTCGATGCTGGCTGAAGGGTGTATGCCGGGGTTTCGCGGCCGCCGGGTATCAAAAAGGGCGGCAATTTTTGCATAGCTGACATAGGGATCATCAGCGACAAGGCAATTAACCGGGCAATTCTCAGCGTCTTCTGCTGTAGCGACAACGGCGCCGGCGCGGGTATGTTCCAGTTGATTGCGGTACGCCGGATTGGACAAAAAAGTCATTTGCGAAGCCGTGGCGTCAGCCAGGGTCCCGACACCATCGATCAGCGTGTCACCATCCCCTGTGTACCGGAGTTCGAACTGTTCGGCCAGCGCCGATAGTTTAAGTCGACGGATAGAATGTTGCATTTAGGATCCCCCGGATCGCTATTCCTGGTGCGGACAATACGCGTCAGCGTTGTGCCCGATCCCTTTTATCCGCTTCGTATTCCAGTCTGAGTTGATCCAGGATTAGCTGTGTAATATCCAGCGATGGGTCAGCGTACACTACGGGGCTGGAAAGAATCAGGTCGTAACCGTTATTGCGTGCAATTTCATCGACAGCCTGGTTAATCTGGTCTTCGAGTTTCTGGATCTCTTCGGTGCGGCGGAAGGAAAGCTCATCCCGCAGGTCTTCTTTTTGCCGGTTGACGTTGCGCTGCATTTCCCGCAACTCGCGATCCAGGCGAAGTCTTGCATCTTCGGTCAGGTCGCCCATTTGCAAGCGGTCTTCCATGGCTTGTGCCTGCCTCTCCTGAAACTCAATGGTTTCATTGCGGGGGCGGAATTCAAGATCCAGCTTCTCCCGGCCCGCGAGGACCTGCGGGGCATTATCAAGCACCTGCTTCATATCTACGTAACCCACGCGCAACTGCTGGGCTGTCGCCGAAGTGGCCACACCCATGAAAAACAGCAGCAAAATGAGTATTAAGCGCTTCATAACGCCAAATTGTACCCTTTTTGGACAAATGTATTAAGTTTTAAGTGTTTGGTTGTTCTGGAGATCCGCCAGCCATGGCCGGCGGATTTCTAAAATGTTGTTCCAAATGAGAATTGCAGGCTCTCTGTACGATCGCCGAAGTGCTCCTTGATCGGGAAAGCATAGTTCATGATGATGGGCCCGATGGGCGCCTGCCAGGTAACCGAAATGCCAGCGGATGCCCGGAACAGGTTTGCGTCAAAAGCACTGATATTTTCGTACACGTTACCGACATCCACGAACAGGGCGATACGCGATCCGCCACCCTTTGTGAACGGTGTTGGAATGGCAAGTTCAAGACCGCCGGATACCTTGAAGTCACCGCCCACTGCCCGGCAAGCGGTATCCTTGGGTCCGAGTGTATTGTCTTCGAAACCACGTATGTCACGCACACCGCCGCCGTAAAAGTGTTCAAAAAACGGCAGGCCGGTATCCAGTGAGATTACCTCTTCCTCAAGACATTCCCTTTCAACGCCTTCGGGTAGTTCAGTGTCAACCGGCGTAGCCAGCGAGGTGCTGTCATAGTCGTCATAAGCGTCACCGTAACCAACGTCACCATGGAACGAAAATACCAGGTCGGCCCAGATCGGGATGTACTTTGCATAACGGTAGAAGAGTTTGTAGAACTGACGGCTGCTGCCTGGCAGCGAGGTTTCCAGGCTGAGGCGCTGTGACGAGCCACGTGTCGGGTTCAGGAAGTGGTTGCGTGAATCACGCGACCAGGCGGCCGTAAAATCATAGGTCCTGAAATCCCGTTCCTCATCGTCAAGTATACCGTCGCCATTGTGGTCAAGTGACTGTGACAGCGGGTCGAATGCGCGTGGAACGAAATATTCCTCGGGACATATTCCATTCTGGTTAATGTCGTTACACAGGATGTTATCCGGATCATCGGGGTCAACGAATTCCACTTCCCTGACATAAGAGCCGATATTGAGGTCGGTTTGCCGGATGCCGAGCCCGGCGCGTAGATAATCGACCTCGGTGATGGGTATCCCAAAGCTCATGCCGGCGGCGGCCTCGGTACTGGTGAATGTTGAAATATTGGCGCCCTGCTGGTCAAATTCCTGGTAACGGAGGTAGAAGCCACGGCTGACTCCGTCCTCGGTCCAGTAGGGGTTGTCATAGTTCAGAGAGAAACTGTCGATAATGCTGCTGTGCGACAATGACAGGCCAACGCGTTTACCGCTGCCCAGGAAGTTGTCCTGCTGAACACTCAGGGAAGCAATCAGGCCCTGGATTTGAGAGTAGCCAAGACCAACGGAGAAACTGCCGGCGGCGCGCTCTTCAACGGTGACGACGACGTCGATCTGGTCATCCGTTCCTGGAACGGCTGGTGTTTCTATATTTACCGACTCGAAATAGGTCAGGCGCTGCAGGCGGACCTTGGAGCGGTCGATGGCCACCTGTGAGAACCAACCACCTTCGAATTGCCGCATTTCACGCCGTAACACCTCGTCCTTGGTGCCACTGTTACCAACGAAAGTTATTTGCCTGACGTATACCCGTTTGCCAGGGTCCACGAAGTAATTGATGGTCACGAGGCGGTTCTCACGATCGATCTGTGGTATCGGGTTTACGTTGGCGAAGGCATAACCAATGTTGGACAGGATCGCCGTAATGTTCTCGACACTCTGTTCCATTTTTTTGCGTGAGAAAATGTCATTTTCCTGGGTCATGATCAGGCGTTGCAAGCTCGCCTCTTCAATAACCAGGTCACCCGTAATCTGGGTTTTCTCAATCGTGTACTGTTCACCTTCGATGATATTTGCAGTGATGTAGATGTGCTGTTTATCCGGGCTGATAGATACCTGCGTGGATTCAACATTGGCGTCGATATACCCACGGTCCTGGTAGTACGAGCGGATTTTTTCGAGATCGCCGGAAAGTTTTTCACGTGAATACTGGTCATCCTTGGACCAGACTTTCCAGAACGGCGGTATCTTGGACTCAAATTCCTTCTTGATTTCCTTGTCGGTGAAAAGGGTATTACCAACGATATTGATGTGCTTGATTTCAGCTGTCTTGCCTTCCTCGATGGCTATCGAGATGCGTACCCGGTTGCGGTCCAGTTCAACCACGCGGCTTTCGACGCTAACCGCGTAACGACCCTGGCTGAAATACTGCCTGACCAGTTCCTGTTGGATACGGTCCAGGGATTGCGGCTGGAACACTTCGCCTTGGGCCAGGCCGATATCAGCGAGGACGGGGTACATGTCCTCATCCTTGATCGCCTTGTTGCCGGAAAGGGAGATCGATGCGATGGCCGGCCGTTCCTCGACCTTGATGACCAGTATGTCACCTTCCCGCTCCAGGTCGATGGAATGGAAAAACCCGGTCTGAAACAGGGAACGTATGGCTTGGCGGGCCTTGGCAGCAGTCAACAGTTCGTTGGCGTCCAAAGGCAGATAGTTGAACACCGTACCTTCTGAAATACGCTGTAATCCATCGACCCTGATATCAGAAATGACAAACGGATCGAGTGCCAGGGCGGTCTTTATTGAAAACAGGCCACACAGCAGGATTATTATGATTCTTCTCATGAATTAAAATCCGTACGGGTTTCTTTTTCGAGGCAGGAAGTCTATCCGACCAGACGTAAAATATCGTTAAAAAATGCAATACCCATCAGACCAAACAATGCAATGAGGCCAATATACTGGCCTTTTGCCTGCATCTGTTCGGACACCGGGCTACCCTTTGCCAATTCTATCAGGTAATAGAGCAAATGCCCCCCATCCAGCACAGGAATCGGCAGTAAATTCAGGATTCCAAGGCTGAGGCTGATTGCGCCGAGGAAAAACAGGAAACTGGAGACACCGGCGTTGGCCGAACTGTTGGCGAACTGTGCAATGCTGATCGGACCGGAAAGGTTCCTGACGGAAGCTGAACCGGTCAGCATACGGCCTAGCAGACCCACGGTTGAACGCGTCAGGCGCCACATTTCGGAAGCAGCGGCGGTAAATCCGTCTATCAAGCCGTATTTATGCAGGAAATAGGCACGGTCCATCTGTGCCTGCATGTCCGCATCCGGGCCCGTGTTGGTGATGCCCAGAATCAAACGGTTTGAAAAAGCGCCTGTACTGCTTTTAGCCGGGGTGACTGCGAGTTCCACTGTGCGCAGGCCGCGTTTTACCTCAACCGTCATGGGCGCATCGGTGGAACCGTGTTTCTGAATCAGCGCGCCCACCCATGCCCAGTCGGGAACCTCCTCGCCTGCGACACTGATGATGCGGTCGCCCACCCTGAATCCCGCGTTAAAGGCCGGGCTATCCGGGCTTACTTCACCCACGATTGCCGGCAGTTTTGCCCGCCAGGGGGTGATTCCTATTCCCTCGAGTGTTTTCTCTTCCTGAAAATCACTGTCCAACTGGCCCAGGTCCAGTTGGACCTGGCGTTGCAGGCCGTCAGGCCGTTCCAGTTCCACCGTGACTTCTTCACGGTCCAGTGCCTGGTTGACAATACCGAGAATGACGTGAGACCACGTGTCTGTCGATTCCCCGTCCAGTGAAACAATCCGGTCGTCGGCATTAATACCGGCGCTGGCGGCAATACCGCTGACTTCGCCGACTATCGGCCTGGATTCCGGCATGCCGACGAGAAACATCAGCCAGAAGGCAAGCAATGTAAATATCAGGTTGAATGCCGGCCCCGCGATGACAATGGCGATGCGTGCCCAGACCGATTTGCGGTTGAATGCCTGGTCCAGGTCGCGTTCATCGACTTCGCCCTCGCGTTCATCCAGCATTTTGACATAGCCGCCAAGGGGAATGGCGGCAATCACGTACTCGGTGCCGTCACGCCCTTTTCTGGACCACAATTTGCTGCCAAACCCAATGGAAAACTTGAGTACACGAACCCCCATCCGCCGTGCCACCCAAAAGTGGCCGAATTCGTGAAATGTGATCAGCAGCCCCAGCGCTACCAGTAACCACCAGATTGAACCAAGAAACTCAGACATTGTTAATTTTTAAACACCTTCATGTGAGCAAATGATGCCTGTGGCAATTTCACGTGCAATTTGGTCAAATTCCAACACTTCGTCCAGGCTATCAATTTTACCCGGTTCGCACGCGTCCAGGGTTGCAGATACGACCGATGGAATGTCCAAAAAGGTAATACGCTCACCAAGGAATGCATCGACCGCCACTTCATTTGCCGCGTTGAATATCACCGGCGCATTTCCACCGGCCTCCAGAACCTCGAACGCGAGCCCGAGACCCGGGAAACTATCCAGGTCAGGCGGGTAAAACTCGAGATTACTCATGTCTTCCAGATTGAGGCGTTTTACGCCGGCTTCAATGCGGTCGGGCCAGGAAAGTGCGTAAGCAATGGGCGTCCGCATATCAGGCACACCCAATTGGGCGAGGATCGAACCGTCGCGGTAAGCAACCATCGAATGCACGATGCTCTGTGGGTGGATGGTAACCTCGATCTGATCGGGGCGCGCATTGAACAGCCAACGGGCTTCGATAACCTCCAGGCCCTTGTTCATCAGGGTCGCTGAATCGACGGATATTTTACGGCCCATGTCCCAGTTCGGGTGGTTACACGCCTCGGCGGGGGTGATGTTCTTCAAACTCCCCCGCGGCCTGTGCAGGAAGGGTCCGCCGGATGCAGTCAGGATCAATCGTTCCACGCCGGCGCTGTCGAGCCCGGCGTCGAAGTTTGCCGGTAAAACCTGGAACAAGGCGTTGTGCTCGGAGTCAACGGGAATGATAGTTGCTTGGTGCCTGGCAGCGGCTTTGCGGAACAGTTCACCGGCGATGACCATTGATTCCTTGTTGGCCAGAAGCAGGCGTTTCCCTTGTTGCACGGCGTGGAATGTTGGCTCGAGCCCTGCTGCACCAACGATTGCGGCCATGACGGTATCGGTTTCTTCCATGCAGGCGGCGATACTGAGTGCATCCGGCCCTGCAATGACCTTTGATTTACTACCCAGGCCATCAAGCGCTGATTGCAATTCTCCGGCCTTTGCAGGATCGCTTATCACGGCATAACGCGCTTCGAATTGCAGGCATTGCTCAGCAAGACGGCTGATATTCCGATGAGCGCTTAGCGCCACCACGTGGAAACGGTCCGGGTGCTGCGCCAGTACGTTGAGTGTACTTTTGCCTATAGAACCGGTTGAACCCAGTACCGTGATACCTTGGCTAAGCACGCTGCAATTCCTTAAGCACCCAGAACCACCCAGCTTAACGCAAAAAACGGCGCGGCGGCCAGCAGGCTGTCCAACCGGTCAAGTATGCCGCCATGTCCGGGGAGTAAGTTGCTGGAATCCTTGAACCCACTGGTGCGCTTGTGCAGGGAAATCATCAGGTCGCCACCAACGGAGGCGAGTACGGTGACCAGGCTGATCATGACCAGCGTTACGGGCGCTACCTTTTCCAGCGGCATCAGGCTGGCAGCCAGCAGTGCAACCAGCGGGCCGGATACCAGTCCGCCCAGCAGGCCTGCCCGTGTTTTACCGGGACTGATGTGTGGCGCCAGTTTTTTCTTGCCAAATGTCCTGCCGGTGAAATATGCGCCGGTATCGGCCGCCCAGACTATCAGTAAAAGTAACAGGATTAACCATGAGCCGTCCGTTTGGGTCCGTAACCAGCAAACCGCAAACCAGCCCGTGGTGACGGATACGATGGCGGTTACAAAGGAAACCAGCCGATAGTTGTTATCAACGGCTGTTCCGGGGCGGTACAGTGGCAGACGGATAAACATCAAAAGCCATGCAGCACAGATAATGTACAGGTAGGTCAAGATGCCCGAATCCCACTGATCTGCATAGATGAACAGCGTTACCAGGATGACCGCCTGCACAAGCACCGGTAAGTAACCGCCAGCGTGACCGGAAAAGCCCGCCAACCGCACGTACTCCCAGCTTCCTCCGAGCAGGATGACAGCCAACAGGGCAAGGAACCACTTCACCGGCAGTGCAAAAATGGCCGCAATGGCCAAAGGCAGGAGCATTAAAGCGGTTTGCACCCGTTGTCTAAGCATCAGCGGCACCCGTTACCTGGTCACCGGTTCGGCCGTACCGGCGTTGACGCGATTGAAACGCCAAAATGGCTTCGTCAAGGGTGGTTTCATCAAAGTCAGGCCACAATACCGGCGTAAACCAAAACTCTGAATACGCCGATTGCCAGAGTACAAAATTACTGATCCGCATTTCACCGCCTGTACGAATAAACAGGTCCGGGTCCGGTGACGCCGAGAGGGCGAGGAAATCTGCGAAACCGGACTCGTCTATATCATCGGGAGACAGGCGTCCCTCGATAGCTGCCCTGGCAACCTGTCGTGCGGCCTGTGTGATATCCCAGCGGCCCCCGTAGTTGACCGCGATATTGGCGATCAGCAGATCATTGGCTGCGGTCAGTTTTTCGGCATCTGTCATTTTTGTCCGGATGGCGCTTTTGAAGGCAGCTTTATCGCCGATAAAACGCAGGCAGATTCTGTTTGCATGGAGTTCTTTGACTTCCTTGTCCAGTGCGCTCAGAAAAAGCTCCATCAGGCGTGATACCTCACTGGGCGGCCGATTCCAGTTTTCACTCGAGAATGCGAAAACTGTCAGTGTTCCCACCCCGAGACGGGCACAATGTTCGATGGTGGTGCGCAGCGCTTTGAGACCGGCCTGGTGACCCATGGTGCGTGGCCGGTTTCTTTTCTTTGCCCAACGGCCGTTCCCGTCCATGACAATTGCGATATGACTGGGAATGGCTGGCAGCGCAGTCACTGGTGTTCCTTCAGCGTGGCGCCGCCATCAGGAGCAGGTATCAAAATTCCAGTAACTCCTTTTCCTTGACCGCGACAATTTCGTCCGCCTGGGTACAGTGCTGATCGGTCAACTGTTGAATTTCCTGTTCAGCCCGGTGATCGTCATCTTCAGAAATTTCCTTTTCTTTCAACAGTTCCTTGATGTGGTGATTTGCATCGCGGCGGATGTTGCGGATGGCAATTTTGGCATTCTCGCCTTCGTGGTGAACCACCTTGCCCAGGGAGACTCTGCGTTCCTCGGTCAATGCCGGCAGAGGAATGCGGATGATGGTTCCCGCGGTTACCGGGTTCAGGCCCAGGTCGGACTTCATAATGGCTTTTTCAAGCGCCTGCACCATGGTCTTGTCCCAGGCGGTAACCGCCAGCGTACGGGCGTCTTCAACCGAAACATTGGCTGCCTGGCTGATCGGAACCTCGCTGCCGTAGTAATCAACATGGACGTGCTCCAACAGGCTGGGGTGTGCCCGCCCAGTGCGTATCTTTGCCAATTCGGTGCGCAGTGAAACCAGGGTTTTACCCATACGGATTCGAGCGTCTTTCTTAATGTCATCGAGCATTTTCTTCTCCCGTCTGCCAGCGTTGGGTTTGTGTGTACCGGTATGATTTTGTTGTGCATCAAAAAATCATTCGCACTGCTCAAGCAGTGGACAACCGATTTTAACAGCAAAACAGGAAAATGTAGCCTGCCTTATCCCAATACTGGGGATTACTCAGCAAACAAGAGTGCCGACTTTCTCACCTTTGACAATCTGCATCAGGTTGCCGGTGCCGAAGACGTTGAACACACGTATTGGCATTCCCTGGTCGCGGCACAATACGATTGCATTGGCATCCATGACGCCCAGCTTGCCTTCGATAACTTCATCGTAGCTGAGGGTCTCATAAAGCTTTGCACCGGTATCGATTTTGGGATCTGCTGAATATACACCGTCAACCTTGGTGGCTTTCAGGACGATATCCGCACCGATTTCAATCGCGCGCAGGGCGGCAGCGGTATCTGTGGTAAAGAACGGGTTGCCTGTGCCGCCGGCGATGATAGTAACGCGGCCTTTTTCAAGGTGCCGGGTTGCGCGGCGGCGTATGTAGTCTTCACTGACATCGTGTACCGCGATCGCTGACATTACACGTGCCTCGACACCGGCTTTTTCCAGCGCGTCCTGCAGTGCCAGGGAATTCATCAGCGTGGCCAGCATCCCCATGTGGTCGCCGGTGACGCGATCAATCCCGGATTGGGCCAATCCGGCTCCCCTGAAGATATTGCCACCACCAATTACGATGGCAACTTGCACACCGGTATTGCGAACTTCCCGTATTTCATTGGCAATCCGGCCAATGATGACCGGATCTATGCCGTAGTCTTCATCACCCAGCAGAGCTTCTCCGCTGAGTTTCAGAAGGATGCGCTGGTAGACGGGTTTATCCACCCTTCACCTGTTGCATGACTTCGTCAGCAAAGTTTTCTACCTTTTTCTCAATACCTTCACCAACCGCAAGGCGGGTGAAGCCTTTTACGCTGGCGCCATTCTGTTCCAGCAGCTTGGCAACAGTGATTTCACCGTCCTTTACAAAATCCTGCCCCAGCAAGGTAATTGCAGACAGGTGCTTGCGCATACGTCCGGAGACCATTTTCTCGATGATGTCAGCCGGTTTGCCGCTGTCTGCTGCTTGCGAGATAAGGAACTGCTTCTCTTTTTCAAGAACATCAGCAGGCACATCGTCAACATCGACGTAAGCCGGGTTCAGGGCAGCGACGTGCATCGCAATATCGTGTGCAACTTCTTCGTTGCCACCTTCAAGTTCGACCAGTACACCGATACGTCCGCCATGGACATAAGCACCGATATTGCCATCAGTGGCCATGCGGCTGATCCTGCGAACCTGGATGTTTTCACCGATCTTTGCGATTAACGCCTGGCGTTCAATCTCAAGGGTTGAGCCATCCAGGTCAGCGGCCATCAATGTTTCGACATCAGTGGTATCCGTGGCCAGGGCATGGTCGGCCGCCATCTTTACGTATGCCTGGAAATTGGCATCCTTGGCCGCAAAATCGGTCTCGCTGTTTACCTCAACCATGACAGCCTTTGTATTGTCATCGTTCGAAGCCAGGGCGATCTTGCCTTCAGCAGCGATACGTGAAGCCTTCTTGTCGGCTTTTGCGAGCCCGACTTTACGCAAGCTCTCTGCCGCGGCTTCCATATCACCATTGGTTTCAACCAGTGCTTTTTTGCACTCCATCATGCCAGCGCCGGTGCGCTCGCGAAGTTCTTTTACCATTGAGGCAGTTACTGCCATCGTACTATTCCTTTTCGTATCAGTTTAAACAAACCGGCAGCATTGCCGGATGAGCGCCCCGTTACGAAACGGGGCGTTCCAACTCAGTCTTCAGCTGCCTTTTTGGCGACCTTTTTCTTGGTCGTTTTTTTCTTTGCAACTTTCTTTTTAGCTACTTTCTTGGCAGCGGCCTTTTTCTTTGGGGCTGCCTTTTTTTCAGCTTTAGATTTTGCCGGAGCTGCTTCCGCGCTTTCAGCCGTTTCGTCCTTTTCTTCAACGTTTTCGGCGGCTTTTTCAGGAGCTACTTCCGCGCTTTCAGCCGTTTCGTCTTTTTCTTCAACGCTTTCAACGACTTTTTCAGGAGCGGCTTCTGCCTCTGGCTTTTCAGGGGTTTCCGCGGGTGCCGCCTCAGCTTCAGCAGGCGCAGCTTCTACTTCTGCAGCTTCAGCTTCCTCTACTACGGGCGCCTTTTTAACCACGGCTTTCTTGGCAACTTTCTTTTTAGCTACCTTTGCTGCTTTGGGCTTTTCAGGTTTGGAAGAATGCTTGATCGGGTTGCCGTGCTCGTCCAATTCAACAAACTCATCACCATCTTCAATGTGAGGTACCGATGCACGGCCTTCCAGGATGGCATCGGCTGCCAGCTGCGTGTAAAGACGGATGGAGCGGATGGCGTCATCATTACCCGGGATAACGTAATCAATACCAAGCGGCGAGCAATTGGTATCAACGACGGCGATAACCGGAATTCCCAGTTTGCGCGCTTCTTTTACCGCGATGTCCTCATGTCCGACATCGATAACAAACATGGCGTCGGGCAGGCCCTTCATGTCCTTGATGCCGCCGAGGCTTTTCTCGAGCTTGTCGCGTTCGCGCGTAAGCTGCAGAATTTCTTTCTTTACCAAACGGCCGAAGCTGCCGTCTTCTTCCATTTTCTCAATCTGGCGCAGACGCTTGATTGATTGGCGGATGGTGCGGAAATTGGTCAGCATGCCTCCTAACCAGCGGTGCGAGACATAAGGCATGCCACAACGCTGGGCTTCCTCGGCAATTGCCTTGGATGCTGCACGCTTCGTGCCCACGAAAATCACGCTGCCACGCTTGGAGGCGATCTTGCCGATGAAATTCATGGAATCCACCAGCAAGGGCAATGTTTTTTCGAGGTTGATGATGTGAATTTTCCCGCGTGATCCGAAAATATACGGAGCCATTTTGGGATCCCAGTACTTGGTTTGGTGACCAAAGTGCACGCCGGCTTCAAGCATTTGGCGCATGGTGATGTTAGGCATTATTAAATCCTTTACATAACAGAAACCCAGCGGCCAATGATCCTTGATCTGGCGTAGCTGACTTTCCGGGTTAATCCTCCACATACCCTGTCCGGAAACCCTGGTTTCCCAGGGCACCCAACCGAACGGTTGCGGTATGTGTGCGTATTTGATGCCGAGTGACCGGCAGGAAAACCCCGCCAAATCCGGCACCCCGTTCCCCGGTCATGACGAACACGTCCGAGAGAGCAGGGCTTTATACCAGAAAAGCTTTAATGGGGCAATGATTATGGGGGATTGAAGGGGTAATCTGTGGATATTTCTGCTCTTGCTGTTCCTGAACAGGGCACTCAAGCCAACTCTTGCTTAACAGCATCCAGCCATTTCTTTTGGCTTTTTCTAAAGTGCGGGGGCGCAAGTTTGGCGTCGTTCAGGATGGACTCGTATTCTGATTGGGCGGCCGCGTTTTTACCTGCGGCCTGCAGGCACAGCGCCAACCGGTACCTGGCTTCTACTCCGGGGAAGTAGCCTGAGACGGCTGAATATTCCCGGATGGCTTCGTCAACGTTACCCTCAGTTTCGAGTGCACGTGCGTAGAGCAGGTGTCCTTCTGCCGAGCGAAAATCAGCATTGTGTTCCTGCAGGGACTCAAGGGTTTGTACAACCTCTGTAGTTCGTCCATTTTCAAACTGGAGCCTGGCCTTGAGCAGCAGCAAGGTCGGTTCGGTTTCAAACAGGCCTTTGAGCGCCTGGTTTATGATCCCTTCAGCCTCTTCGGTTTTTCCTGAGTCGAGTAGCGCTTCGGCGTAGCGCCGGCTGTTGTCGACATTGGGGGATTGTTTCCAGGCGGCTTCGTGCTGTCTTAAGTCTGCGCCTGGGTTCAGTGTTTGCTTGACGTTTCTAACCGCTCGCTGCCCGGAAATACTCCTTGAAAACTCGGGGATTAACTCAATGATCAGGTAGGCAAGCCCTCCGATCAGGGGCATGAAAATCAACATTAATATCCAATAGCGACTACGGCCTGTTTTCAGCACATGAATGATCAGGATCAATTGGATGAGCCAGAGAAAACCAGATAATGGACGCACAGTTTTGTTATTCCAATGTAATGTAACGGGTTAGAGACATTTAGTTGTAGTTTCCAAATTTCGTAAAAATAGCTTTTATCTACGAAACATGCGTTATGTTCAAGTCTGTATATGGACTCGCAGAACGCTGGTTCAAGTTTTTCACCGGGATTGTTCCCACCAGGCTTAATGTCCCGCGATCAATGTATCAGGCAAGTGCGGGGTTGCACAAATATGCCTCACCGGCACTGAAATTTGTGTTTTAACAATACAGACAAATATACCGTTACCCCGGACATGACCCGGGGCCCACCTGCCCTTCCTCACTCTGATCCAAAATCCCGTACAATTGTGTGACATTTACGGGAGTATCTTTAGACATGAAACTCGCTTCATTGAAAACCGGTGGCCGTGACGGCAGCCTGGTTGTGGTCAGCCGGGACCTTGAACATTATGTGTCCGCCGCTGACATATCGCCCACACTGCAAGCCGCGCTTGATGACTGGCAGCAAACTGCGCCGAGATTGAATGCACGTTATGCGGAGTTGAACAAGGGGGCCTGCAGCGGTATCGAGAGACTGAAATTTGAAGCACTGGCGGCGCCATTGCCACGCGCCTTTGAGTTTGTCGACGGCAGTGCTTACCTTCCGCACGTAGAGAGGGTTCGCAAGGCGCGTGGAGCGGAGGTTCCCGAGTCTTTTTATGTTGACCCCCTGATGTACCAGGCAACTTCGGCGGGGTTTCTTGGCCCGCGTGACCCGGTGCCCGTGGTCAGCGAGGAATATGGCATCGATTTTGAATCTGAGATCATAGTCATCACGGATGACGTGCCGATGGCGGTCAGCGCCGAACAGGCGGAAGCGCATATTCAGCTGATCGGCCTGATAAACGATGTGAGCCTGCGGAATCTTATTCCGGCCGAGCTTGCCAAGGGTTTCGGTTTTCTACAATCCAAACCGCGCTCGGCACTTTCCCCCGTGTTGGCAACACCCGATGAACTGGGTGGTCACTGGCAGGACAGCAAGTTATCGCTGCCACTTCACAGTACGCTTAACGGCGCCTTTTTTGGCGACCCGGAAGCGGGCGTGGATATGCAGTTCAACTTTGCCCAGCTGGTTGCACATGCAGCCAAAACCCGCCCATTGACCGCCGGTACAATTGTGGGCTCGGGCACCATCGCCAATGAAGATACCGGAAAAGGCGCGTCCTGCCTGGCGGAAATCCGTATGCTGGAAATCATCGCCGACGGCAAACCCTCAACACCGTTCATGAAATTTGGTGACGCGATACGGATCGAGATGTTCAGCCCGGATGGCAACTCGATCTTCGGCGCCATTGATCAACAGATAGTGCGGTATGAAAGCTGAAGAAACCGATCGGTTAACGCTGTATAGCTACTGGCGCAGTTCGGCCGCCTATCGCGTTCGTATCGCGTTGAACCTGAAGCGGCTGCCATTTCAGACCATACCGGTGAACCTGGTCCGGAATGGCGGGGAACAGTTCGGTGACGCCTATCGCAAGATCAACCCCCAGGGCCTGGTGCCGATTCTTTTGCACGATGGCCACGTACTGACGCAATCCATGGCGATTTGCGAGTACCTGGATGAAGTTTTCCCAAAGTTCCCGTTGTTGCCGGCCAATGCCGCGCAGCGGGCCCAGGTACGGTCGTTGGCGTTGCAGGTTGCTTGCGAGATACACCCGATCAACAACCTGCGTGTGCAAAAGTACCTGGTCAACCAGGGCGGTGGTGCCGTGGATTCACAAGAGTGGATGTCGCACTGGATGACCTTGGGTTTCACCGCCATTGAGAAACAGCTTGATGACCGGAATCACGGAGCTTCAGACTGCCTGGGTGAGAAACCAGGACTGTTTGAGTGTTTTCTTGTCCCCCAGGTTTACAACGCAGAACGTTATGGTATTGATATTTCAAGTTTTAAATGCATTCGTCAAATTGTCGCGCACTGTCGCACTGTGCCGGCTTTCCTGGATGCAGCACCCGAAAACCAGCCCGATGCAGTGCCGGTTTAAGCAAAAACCCATCGATTATAAATTAGGTGTTCAACCTTGCTTAATGTTCGGTCATAATTAAAAGATATTTTTCCAGGTATACGATTCATGAAATTCATCTCTGTCTTAGTTGTTTGTCTGTTTTTTGCTGCCTGCACGGCGGTGCAACCCGATCCCGAAGTTTTTGAGCCTGCCGAAGCTGCAATCAAGGCTGCTGAAGCGGCCGGCGGTGAAGAATTTGCACCGGTAGAAATGCGGTTTGCACGGGAGAAACTGGCGAGTGCGCGTCTTGCCATGGAGAAGCAGAAGTACGAAGTGGTTGTCTACCTGGTGGATGAATCGGAAATCAATTCGGAACTGGCAATAGAGAAATCCCGCACGGCTAAATCAAGACGCCTTGTCAATGAGAAGCGCAAGAGCAATGAAGAACTCGACGCCAGTTTACGTGCAACGTTCGGAGATGAATTTAAATGAGCCGTCCGCTGACAAGATTCTCCCTGGTGTTGATTGCCATACTGCTTTCAGCTTGTGTCGCAGCTCCCAAGAAAGACCTGGCGCTTGAGCGGGTCAGGGATGAACTGGAAAGCCTTAAATCGAATCCTGAATTGGCGGGGCACGCACCGTTGGCCCTGGGGGAGGCAGAACGCGCGCTTAGAAATGCGGAAATGGCAACAGGCGATGATCTCTATCGCGCTTACCTGGTGTACATGGCTGACCGTCGAATCCAGATTGCCCGCACGTTGGCAGAGCGGGAGCAGTACGAAACTACGCTCAATGAACTCCAGCAGGAACACAGTGCGATGCTGATCAAGGCTAGCCAACTCGAAGCTGATCATGCCCGCATGGAGGCTGAGCAGGCCAGGTTGCTCGTAGCAACCACCGCGGAAGAAGCGCAGCGGGCAAAACAGGAAAAAGAAGATGCCCTGGCGAAAGAAGCCGAATCGGCCCGGGCAGCAGAGTTGTCGGCGCAGGAGGCCGACCAGGCCCGCCGGCTGGCGGAATCTCGTGCGTCTGAAGCCGAATACGCACGCCGTGAAGCCGAGATCGCCAGCCAGCAAATTGATTCGTTGACAAGACAACTTGAAAACCTGCAATTGCGTCAGACAGAAAGCGGCGTGGTGGTCACGCTTGGTGATGTCTTGTTTGCCTCGGGTGAAACCGAGTTGGTTGAGGGAGGGCTTTCCAGCCTTGAAGAGGTGGTGGATCTTTTACAGACCGAGCCGGACAAGAAGATCCGTGTGGAAGGTCATACGGATTCACTCGGTGATGCAGAGACCAACATGCAATTATCAGAAAAACGCGCACAGGCGGTGCGGGATGCGCTGATAAGCCTGGGTGTCGCTGCAGACCGTGTCACTGCCCTCGGCATGGGTGAAGATTTTCCGATCGACAGTAATGATAGTGAAGCCGGCAGGGCGCGTAATCGCCGTGTTGATGTAATCCTGCTGGACAATTAATAAAACCAGTTAAGTTTCAACCAGTTCTTGGGGCTTGCTCTTTCCCGAAAAATAATACGTGCTTCACGAATCGCGTTGAAAGTTGTAACTTGCCAGAAGCCAAACTTTGCGCTAATGTTAGCTTAACGCTATGGTTATTTTTGTCTTTATAATCGGAGTCTCCGAATAATGGCAGCGAGGGTTCCAAGCCGCTCGCTGTGCCTTCCTGATATCCGCTACAAACCATTTCGCAATTTATTAAATCACAACCACGCACCAGCGGGCCGTTTGTGTTCGCCCGCAGTTTTGCGTGAATTTCATCCCGTACAGGAGTAAAGCTATGTTTGAACACCGCCAGGATAAAATGGACGAATTGATTAAGGAAAA
>CALBDB010000071.1 GCA_937927755.1 uncultured Lysobacterales bacterium | reverse complement strand
GTGACCGAAAAACATGAAATAAACGAATAAAAGTACAAACAAAAGTCAAAATCCGGCATCAGCCGGAACGCAAACCTCGCATCGAAACCCGAGCTACAAAATCACTCATCTTACAAACGAGTTTTTCAACAGAATAGGCCGGAAGCTGCCATCGATTTTGGCAACGAGTGACCGACCGCTATTGGTTGCAAAGCAGTCTCATTTCTTGTTCCATCTTAATATGCCCGCCTGTTTATCTCATTCTGTATAGATGCCCGCTGTTGCGCAAGGATATCCCCTTAAGCTGGTTTGTCATGGCTCCAATTTGGTCTCGTGACATGCGCTTGCGGGTGCTAGGATTACAACATGGCAAAGTACAGATTCAAACATTGATGCGCCGATGAACAGGGTTGCGGTTACAGGCGCATCAGGTCACCTGGGGGCGAACCTTGTAAGGGAATTGCTCCGCAGGGGCTACGAGGTGACGGTTTTGGTCAGGCAAACCAGTCGTGCGCTCGAAGGTCTCGATGTCGTTATGGTTAATGGTGAACTTACAGATCAGCAGAGCCTGCGAAATGCCTTCAGGGATGTTGACCAGGTCTATCACCTGGCCGCATATATATCGATACAGTCCGGTGACAAGGAAAAACTGCAACAGGCCAATGTGGAAGGTACCCGGAATGTGTTGAGGGCCTGCCGGTCCGAGGGTGTTTCCACCCTTGTTTATTTTTCGAGTATTCACGCGATTGACCAGCGGCCCCTGGATCAGGAGGTTAACGAAGGCAACCCGTTGCTTGAAGTGGGGCAAAATCAATGCGGTGATTATGAGCAGTCAAAAGCGGAGGCGGACAGGCTGGTCAGGGAGAACAACAATCCGTCTTTGTCCACCCGGATAATATATCCAACCGCTGTATTTGGGCCTTACGATTTCAACCTGTCATTGTTTGGCCAGGTGATTGTGAAAATGGCCGAGGGACGCTTGCCCGCGCTTGTCGAGGGTGGGTTTGACTGGGTCGATGCACGTGATGTGGCCTGGGGAGCCATTGAAGCTGCAGAAAGGGGTGTACACGGCGACCGTTTCATCCTGTCCGGGCATTATCGAAGCATGCCCGAGGTGGCTTCGGCCATTGCAAAACTAACGGGCATCGCTGAGCCACGGTTCACCAGTCCAGCCTGGCTGGCCCGGCTGTCCGCGCCATTGATGGGTGTATGGGCCCGTTTGCATGGCGAGGAGCCGCTCTACACAAGGGTTTCCCTGACCGCACTGTCTGCCAATAAGCTTATGAGCCATAAACGGGCTGCAGACAGGCTCGGATATCAGCCCCGGCCATTCCACGAGACGATGCGGGATGCGCTGCAATTTTATTCAAAACTAAACCATTTGAAATGGGTGTCTGGTGGAGACTGAAATCACATCCGGTCTCGAACTCTGGATGAGCAGGTCTTTTGACTGGGTTGCCTATGCCACCCTCGCTCTGGTACCGGTGGTATTCGCATCGCTTTTATTTATCAAGGCGCCTTACGGCAGGTACATTCGGGGCGGATGGGGGCCGGTGCTGGATAACCGCCGGGGCTGGTTTATCATGGAAAGCCCGGCTGTGCTGGTTTTTGGCGGTATCCTGCTGTTCTTTTCCGATCTGAACACAACCCCGCTTATCCTTTTGCTGATTTGGCAGGTTCACTACTGCCATCGGGCATTTATCTACCCATGGACCCTGAAAAAGGGCAGGAAAATGCCATGGCTGATCTTGCTGATGGCCATCGTCTTCAATACCAGTAATGGCTACCTGAATGGCTGGTCCATCGCCAGCCAGGCTGACAAGTACAGCGAGATATGGCTGACCAGTCCTCAGTTTCTTATGGGTGTGCTGGTTTTTTTCAGCGGCATGGCCCTGAACAAGATATCGGATAAACAACTGGCTGCATTAAGCGGTCCCGGGGAGGGTTACCAAATCCCCCACGGGTTTGCCTTCCGCTGGGTATCCTGCCCGAACTATCTCGGTGAGATCATCCAGTGGACTGGCTGGGCCATTGCCGTATGGTCGCTTGCAGGCTGGATATTCGCCACGTGGACAATGGCCAACCTGGTGCCGCGTGCCATTGCACATCACCGTTGGTACAGGGAGACTTTCGAGAATTATCCGGGCGGGCGGCGTGCGTTAATTCCCTTCCTGCTATGAACCGCCATTACTCAGCGGGCTGCAACCTGCAAAACCACCCATGCGCCAACGATATACAGCGCAGCTAGGTGAAACACCTTCCGTCTTCGAAGTTCCTGCAGTAAAGACATGGTTTCCTGGTCAGGCCTTTCTGATTAACTTGATCACCAGCAGCACGACCACCGCACCAATGATGGCTGCGATGAAATGGCTGATGGCTTCGGTCCCAATCGAAATACCCAGGGCCTGGAACAGCCAGCCGCCTACGACCGCGCCGACAATACCCAGAACGATATCCATGCCAAGGCCCAGGCCGGTGCCTTTCACGATTTTGCTCGCGATAAAACCGATTACGGCGCCGAACACTGCCCAGATCAACAACGCTATGGCAATACCAATTCCTGCACCAACTTGTTCTTCCATTTTCATCTCCCTCAATTTCGATTTGACGATGTTCCAACCTGGTACACGACCGTGTACCGCATTTATTATACGCTGCAATCACGATACTTAATCAAGGGGCGGGACAGCATCACGAAAAAAAAGGCCGGAAGGGCTCCGGCCTTTATCTGCGAACAGTCCCCGGGAATGCAGATCAACCGCCGTAGACAGCTGCCTCCGGCACGAGGTAGAACTCACGGTCGTCGATACCGATGTACCAGTCGCCATCGGTCTGTCCCCATGTCAGGCGGCCGCCGTCAGGTGTCGAAACATTGTTGCGGTCGAAGTTCAGGGTCCGTTCGCCGCCGTGCGGCGTGCGCACCCTGATGGATGCCGAACCCGGGTCACCACGGCTGATTCCCGCCGAGCAGCGCTTATTGTGGGAGGGCCGGCCCCAGGAACAGGGTAGTTCGGTGGTCGCTGAAAATTCGTCGGTTGAATAGGCATGCCGGTTGCGACCGTGGCTTCCGTTGTGGCCCCAGTTCGTATCGACTTCCTGGTCATCGAAGTACTTGACGACACCCTTGGCATTGGCGCCGCACGTGGCCCGGTGGTAGCCGGCGGAGATGATCACTTCGTAGGTCCTTTTGTCCGTCTTCCGCGAACTGGTGGGCGTAATGTCATAGCGGTTGATGCCCCATCTGCTGGAGGCCTCCCTGATGCAGCCCACCTGAGCTTCGTTCGGCGAGTCGTGCCGGTCGGCCTCCCAGTTGTTGCTCTGATTATGTTTGACACGGACGTTCCGCTCGTGAAGACCGGCGTCGAAACCGCTGGAATACGCATCGCTGCGGTTGTAATTGTTGAAGGCGGCTGAGTACAGACCATCCCGGTAGCCGCGCTCATACTCGGCTTCGTAATCGGCTTCGTTCTTGTGTTTGCCGTCGTCGTGGTTTTTATTGTGGTGTACCAGGGCTGCCACGCCGGCGATCGCGGCGGCCGCGATCAGTGCTTTTTGCGCATCGTCGTCCATAGCCAGGGCTGGACGGGGCAGTGCGAGAGCGGCGGCGCAAAGCAACGAAAAGAGAATCAGAAAATTTCTTAAATGCATAACAATTACCTGTGTTTGTGATGAATAGAGAGTATAGGCAGCATTGAGGCCTTTTTCCAAGACACTTTCAACGTGCAAACCTGACCAGTAAGCGGAGCAGACATGACCGCCCCAAGAAAGCGGGTGGTGTTTCACTAATTCATCATTAAACAGATCTGATACTTTTACACTTATTGCTTTTCTACTCGGCCTGCTGCTTACCATGCGGCCCGGCCGCATCTGGATGATCCGCCGCTACATGGGTTTCGTCGGACTCCAATCCCAGGATCATCAGCCCGGCGTCATAAGCGGCGACGAAGGCTGTGTCATCCTTGACCCACATGCCCTGCACATAACCCGGTGTCTTGTATGACGCAATTTCACGCGGCGCCGATGGCGATGAGATATCAATCACTCTGAGCCATTTTTGATCTCCGACATAAGCGTACGAACCGTCCAGCCGAACAGCCCGGGCCGTTTGCGGCGTATCAATGGTTGCCACCTCCCTCGGATTCCGGGGATCGGAAATCTCCACGATAACGAGCCCCGGATATCCTGAGGCCAGGTACGCATAGGAACCAGCGACATCCACAGCCCTGACGTCCCCACCATCGGGCAGAAAATGTCCAATCTCGCCGACTGCAGACGGGTTTGAAACATCAATGATCCTGAGGCCCGAATCACCGTCCGCAACGAGTGCGAGATCACCCGCGATATGAACGTCATAGGCATATCCCGGTGTATCGTGGGCCGATATTTCCGCCGGGCTTTCCGGGTTTGATACATCGATTACCCGCAAACCGGAAAGACCGTCGGCAACGTAGGCACGGTTATCGGACACGGTGATTTGCATGGCCTCACCCGGTGTCTCCAGGTGGGCGATTTGGCGTGGCGCGGTGGGCGCCGTTATATTGATGATACGCATACCCAGAAAGTCATCGGCGATGTAAGCGTAGGGGCCGGAAACGTGAATACCCAATGACCGATAGGTCGGCAAGTGTCCAATCTCGCGCACGGCGGAACGATCGGATACATCAAGAACCTGCAGGCCGGCATAACCATTGGCAACAAATGCATAGGGGCCGGCCACGTCCACGCCGCGCGTTTTCCCGGCTGCGTCATGATGATTGACAACCGGCGTTACGGCAGGCTGGGATATATCGATAATTTCGAGGCCTCTGTCGCCATGTGCAAGGAATGCATAAGAGCCTGAAACGGTGACGGCCTCGGAGCATGTCTTGCTTTCATAAGCCCCCAACCGCTTTGGCGCAGCCGGATCGGAAACATCGATCACGATCAAGCCGGCGTCATTGGCGACTCCTGCCAGGTAAGCGTTCGAGTTTTCGACCCAGACGCCTTCCGCGCCGTATATTACCTTGTGAAATCCCGTTTTTACCGGAGATTCAGGATCAGAAATATCTATGATGGTGAGACCGGCCTCATCTGCTTCATCCTTTTCGAGGTTCACTACGTAAGCGTGTTTGCCGGTTGCAAAAACGCCGTACGCAATTCCCGGCATATCGAATTGTCCGACGCTTTTTGGTTTCAGCGGATTCGACACGTCGATCAGTTTGAGGCCATTGGACTTGTAGGCGTTAGCGACCAGTGCGAGTGATCCAAGTACGTAAACATCTTGTGCGATACCTTGCGTTTTGTGGCTGCTCACGACCGTCGGTTGCGTGGGGTCCGAGATATCAATGATGATCAGGCCGGCCCACTGGGCTGCCATGTAGGCGTAGTCGCCCTGGACAACTACGTCCCTCACATTCTCCGGGAGCTTGGCCCGCCCGGTCTCCTTGGGCTTCATTGGGTTCGATATGTCGATGATGATCAGTGCGCCGCTGTCATCTGCCACATAGAGATAGCCCCCCTCTGCAACGAGACCGCGTACCACCCCGGATGTATTGATTGAACTGATTTCCTCCCAACGTGATGCTGCTTGACTGGATCTGAGGACACGGATCGCACCGCCCGACCCAAAAAATACGTACTCGCCCGACGTGGCGCTCGAATAAACCGGGCCGCGATACCATCGACCCAACAGCCCGACAGACTGGGTCTGCGAACCATCGGATGTTGCCGCCGGCAATTGCGGGGAAGAATCAGCGGCCGCCTGACCTGCACTGATCGACAGCGCCAGCAACAGCACGATAATTCCGAAAATTTCCTGTCTCGTCATCACGGGTCCACAAATCGATACTCTGCGCGCCAGCCCCCCGACTGATTCTGCGCATCGGAAACGAACCACACCAGCACCTGGTTGTGCCACGTGGTCAATTCCGGCGGGATATCGGGGCCACTGAAAATCGCCATGATTTCTTCATGCGTACCGGAGCCGTCGAAAAAGTACACCTTGTCAATCTTTGCCTCCGTGTCAAACTCGGTGAACTTGATACGTATGACCTTACCCTCGGGTGCAGTGATCAGCCATTTGCAGCTGCTATTGTAAGAATAATCCTCCGGCCCGCTGCCGTCATCGATTACACCTTCGATATCCAGGTTGATCGTGTCCCTGCAGTACAAGCGAGGGAAGTCTATGGGCTCGGCCTTGTAATCCAGCAACAAACCGGGTGATTTGCGGCTACGGCCGGCCTTGAACTCAACATGTGCGGTAGTGCCTGCAACGTACACGCTCTCAGGCATTTCTGCCAAAGGGTGGCTTGTGACCAGGCGGGCGTTCGCGTCTTTTCCGGCGTAGAAACTAATTGTCCCCTTTGGCGCTTTTTTGCTGTTGAACTGCGGCCGGAAACGGAGGCCATTAAACTCGCCGTGTGGCGTGATAGTCCAGCTGGCCGTTTTCCCGCGCCTCTTGTCGAAATGCAGATATCCCTGAGGGTTGACAAGCGCAACCGCTTGCTTGCCCTCGCCGCTAATCAAGTCACATTCAACGGCTGCTGCCAGGTTCAGTTTTCCGGCCCCCAGTGCCGCGGTAAATCTCGGGTTGACGGCGTCTGCGGGGTCGGCAGATTGCTTCAGACACGCAGTCACCTGCCGCCAGGAATATGCAGTATGTTGCTGCTTCACAATGCTTGCGGCTGCGGCCACCATCGCTGCCGCCTGGGAGGTGCCTTCCCTGGTCGTATAATCGGTATCCGATCTGACGCCCGCGCTGAGGATGTCGATGCCGGGCGCGGCAAGATCGACAAACGCCCCATAGTTGGATATTTCGGTCTTTTTATTCTGCTGATTGAGCGCGGCAACAGCCAATGCCGCTTCATCCGCGGCAGGATATTGTTCGGTTCCTTGTGAAAAGTTGCCAGCCGAGGCCACCACCAGTACTCCCTTGCTCTCTGCTTCTCGCAGAATCCGCGTTTCTTCTGCGCTGATGTGTCCGACACTCCAGGCGGCCAATATGATATCTGCTCCGGCCTGGACGGCGTATTCGATTCCTTTGTAACCGTCTCTGAGGTAGGTCTGGCTGGCCCTGTCCGACAGGGTTTTAACCGGCATGATTTGAATCCGGTCCGTTGCGCTCTCTCCATAGGTTCTGCGAGCGATCTGCGTTATGACCCCAGCGAGGTGCGTTCCATGATAGAACTCTTCCAGGCGACCGGCCGGCGGGGTGACGCTGTTATCCCCGTCTGCTGCATCCCATCCATTAACATCATCAATATAACCGTTGCCATCGTCGTCGATACCATTGGCCGGGACTTCCTTGCGGTTGCGCCAGATAAAGCCCTGCAGGTCGCGATGGGAGACTCGCACACCATCATCGACAACGGCGATCACAATGGCTCGATTTGCGGAACCGGCGCGGACGTGCTGGGGGACATGAATGCCCTCCAAGAACCAGTCTCCGTCCACGCTGGAACGCTCCTGGGACTGCGCATGGAGACACAACAAGGCGCCAACAACAGGTAACACGCGGATGAAGTGCTGATGCAGGGCACTCATGCTAACGACTATGGGAGCCGGACAGAAGGTCGTGGATAAAGGAAGCCTGTTGCAAGCAACAGGCTTCCCCTCTGCTCCCGTGTGCTAGTCAGGGAGATTCAGTGTGGTCGTGGTTATGCGGAGGCTCCGTAACCGTTTCAGTTCCGCCTTTTGATCCAAGTGGTCGTGAGCTCAGACCTGGACCTGTACTGTTGCCCGAGTGTATCGGGGCCCTGCCGCGAAGATCCGGCAGTGCAAAGGTGGTTCGTCCATCGCCGCCGTAGGTCGTTCCAAGAAGTGAAAACAAGGCGGAGTATGAGGCGATTGGCAAGAGTTGCCCGTTACAGAATGCAAAACCCCTGGGTGCGAAATTCCCCGCGAACATGAAGATCTCGCCAAGGAGAGGTTCAGCGGAGTCTCTGCTGGGGAAAGTGCCCTGTAGGGCGATGATGTAGTTGATAGCGGTATAGGGTTGCATGTTGTTGTGCGCTGAAGGAGTAAAGACAACGTTGTCGCCGGTTCCACCAACCGGACCTTGCGGGCCGAGCTTGCCTTGAACACCCTGATCACCTTGCGGGCCGAGCTTGCCCTGCTCACCCTGCGGGCCAATCTTGCCTTGAACGCCTTGAGGACCAGCCGGGCCGAGCTTGCCTTGCTCACCTTGAGGACCAACATCACCGAGCTTGCCTTGCTCGCCCTGTGGACCTGCGTCACCGAGTTTGCCTTGCTCGCCCTGTGGACCAACATCACCGAGTTTGCCCTGCTCACCCTGGTCACCCTGCGGTCCGGTGCCGCCGATTGTCAGATCGTACTCGTCATTTTCACTCTTGCCGTTACCAGTGCTGACCTTGAGCTGATAGTCCCCGCTCGGAACACCAACAGGCAGCGTTGCTACGATCTCAGTGTTGGTCGGAACCCCAACGATGCCAAGGGGGGCCGGATAACTACCGAGTGTAACCTCCAGGGCGTTGTCTCCAAACAAGAGGGCCTCGCCGACTATCGTGATCTCTGTCGGGTCGTTCGGGTCATCCACGAACACATTGGTAATTTCGGTTTTGGTGCCGCCTCCCGGCACCGCTTGCACGGGCACCGCGAAAAACAGCAGCAGCATCGTGCACAATATTAAATTGGTAACTCTCATGATTTTTCTCCCCGAAGTCAGGCTGTTGGAATTGGGCAATCCTTGTGCCCGTGAATGACATATTTGTCCAGGACTTACCCAGTCAAGAGTACACAGTGCTCCCGAAACTGGTTTACATACTAATATTTTACGTCCTTCAATCAGTATAGTCCTTCTACGAAACTTTTTTAAGCTAAAAACTGATAAGAAAAAATCCCGGCAAGAGCCGGGGTTGAATTTGTCTGCAAAACTCAGTCCTGTTCGCGGGGTCAGCCGGCCTCAGGGGCAGCTGGTTGAATCGAACAGCGGACCGTTATCGATTACCGCGGTTCCCTTGTCGTGGGGCACGGTGACCTTGACCACCTTATCGCAGGTTGCACCGTAGGTGTCGGTCGCAGTGAAGTTCCTGCAATGAAGCCATAGTTTCTTGGTTGAATTGGTTTTCTCAGGTTATGGTATTGCTGCGATAGCTATATTCCCACCTTCGGCCCAATGCTGTGTTCACCTTTGTGGACAGCACGTATACTGCATTCTTGAAAATTCCGCGCGCAATGTGACCCGCAGTGACTCAAAAAAGGAGCAAAACCACCATGAACAGAATGCCGGCTCAACAAAAAGGCGCCTCGGCCATGGGCACGATCATCATCCTGGCAATTATCGGTTATGCGGCGTATGTCGGTGTTCAATGGGTACCGCAGATGATCGAATCCAAGACGGTGGATTCCATACTCAGTTCAGTTGAGTCCGAGCACAAGACGGACCCGGTCCGTGATGGAGCCGATGCCGAGATCCGCGTAATAAAGCTTCTGCAGATCAATGAAATGAGCGATATGTCGGATGCCGTCACCGTGGTTGACAGGGGCGGCAGGATAACGGTTACGTTCCGCTATGACAGGGAGTTAAACCTGGCATACAAGACGCAACCGATGCACTATGAAAAATCATTGACCTTGCAGTAAAAGCAAGCGGCTACAAGCTTCATCCAGAAGGACGCTTTGTCGTGAAACACACAACAATATTTTTATTAGCAATTCTTTCCGCCAGCCTGGCAAGCTTTGCCGCCACTGCACAGGTGATTCCGGATACTTACTGGAGCCAGCAAAAGGCATCTGAGATTCTGGATAAAACCAGGCGAGTCTACCTGGACCCGGATGTTTCCGCGCTGACGCCCGGGGAGCAGTCTGCGGTGGGTAAACTGATCGAAGCCGGTCACATCATGCACCGCTTGTATGAAGATTCCATGCACCCGGAAGCCCTTCAGTCCAAAAAGAAATTGCTGGCCCTGCCGGACAGTGAACACCGCCAATCATTGCTGGATCTTTATTACATGTTCAAAGGGCCGGTTGCGAGCACGCTGGATAACCGGCGAGAAACATTTTTGCCGGTTTCAGACGAGCGGCCTGGCAAGAATCTTTACCCGGCAGGCATGAGCCGGGAAATAATGGCCCCGTTGTTGGAGTCCCGGCCTGAACTGGCGGCAGACCTGTTGGACCTGCGTACGGTGGTGCTTGAATCCAGCTCAGCCAATCTCGAACGTGATCTTGCCATGCTGGACCGCTTCCCATTACTGGACGGTTTGCATCCGAGTTTGCGAGAACGATTGACGGCGTTAGCTTCCGGTACAGACGATGCTCCTCTTTACGCTTTGCCATACTCGGTCCGCTGGGCACCCGAAATCATGCAGGCGTACGCTTTGCTAATCGGCGCCTCGGATGATGTTGCTGCCGATGACCCGGATTTTGCCGCCTATCTTTCCCTGCGTGCCCGTGACCTTGTCAGTGATAACTACGAGGGCGGTGATGCCGCCTGGGTGCGGGGCCGTTTCAGGCATCTGAACGCGCAGATAGGCAGTTACGAAGTCTATGGCGATGCACTTTATGGCGTGAAGTCTTTGTTCAGCCTGAGCCTGCTGGCCCGCGACGAAGAAAAGAGCCGTGAGCTAAGCGCTGCATTAAAAGGGTTGCAGTCCGTTCAGGACAGTTTACCGCTGGGTGCCGGGAGAAAGATTCAACAGGACATTCCGGTGGGTGTTTACAACATCATTGCTGATTTTGGCCAGTCACGCGGCTCCAACACTGCCACCATCCTGCCCAATGATGCCAGCCACTCACGAAAATACGGCCGGACCATTCTGTTGCGTTACAACATCATGACGCACCCTGACCTGTTCAATGACGCAAAAGAAAAATACATGGCTGCCGTCAAGCCGGATTTTGCCAATGACCTGAGCCTCGAAGGGCCTTTCAACCAAACGCTGTGGCACGAGGTGGGCCATTACCTGGGGGTGGACAGCACCAGCGACGGGCGCGAATTGAACGCGGCCCTGTCGCCCTGGGGCAGTCACTACGAAGAATTGAAAGCCGACCTGGTCTCGTTATTCACATCGGCAAAGATGAACAGGGAAGGGCAGATGAGCGATGAACTGCTCCGTTCTGTGCAAGCAGCCGGCGTGCTGCGGATATTACAGAATAACCAACCACGCACTGCAGACCAGCCTTACGGGACAATGCAATTGATGCAGATGAACTATTTTCTTGAGAACGGCTTGTTGAGTTTTGACAAAGAAACAGCACGCCTGGGCATCAACTACGATATTTATGATGAAGTAGTTGCACGGATGCTCGGCGAAGTGCTGGAAATACAGGCTGCGGGTGACAGCGAGCGGGCAGGGGAGTTTATCGAGCGCTATACGGCCTGGACTCCGGAACTGCACGAAAGGCTTGCTGAACGTTTGCGGAAGTCAGCGAAATACCGCTATCGAATGGTTAAGTATAAAATATATAATAAACAATGGTATAATTGATATACCTTATGAGAATTCTAATTTATAAATGTGCCTGCCTTGTGCTTTGCCTGGGCTGCTTTTCGGGTGTTTATGCTGAAGAGGATGAAGGGCCGTTACTCGAAACAGGGGGCCTGCTGTTCGGGGATTTTTACCACGTGCCCAGCCACCACAGTGAAGCGGGCGATGGAGCGACCGGGGCTGTGCTACGCAGGGCCTATCTGACCTTTAATGCCGATTTCAGCAAAAACACCTTTGGGCGCCTGCGTTTCGAGGCCAATCAGTCCGGCGAGTTTGAGACCTATACATACGATGTGGACTTCAAAGACCTGTATCTCGGGTGGAGCCTGGGCCGGCATCGCCTGATTGCCGGGCTGACTTCGACGATAGCATACGATCTCATTGAGTCCATTTGGGATTTTCGCTACCTGGTGCGCACGCCATTGGACCTGCAGGGTATCCCCAGTCGCGATACCGGTGTGTCAGTGCGTGGGCCGCTCAATGAAGGGGGGACGCTGAGCTACCGTGCGATGCTGGGCAGCAGTATTGAATTCGGCGCCGATTCCGCAGACAGCACCAAGTGGTCTGCCGCGCTCACGTGGAAACCCGCTCCCCGCTGGACCGTGGATTTCTATGCCGATTTCGAGGAACTGTCGGGGCCGGCTGAACGATCCTTGTTGCAGGCTTTTGTCGCCTACCAGGCAGAATCCCTGCGCTGGGGTCTGCAATACTCAAACCAGGACAGGCAGGAATCCCCGCCACTGGAACTGGCTTCAATATTCGCGGTTAAGGATATCGGCGAGAAAACGAGCCTGATAGGCCGGATCGACCGCCTGTTCGAGCCCAGCCCAAGAGGAGACGATATTTCCTACCTGCCGTTTGACCCTACGGCCAAAGCAACGATGTTTATCAGTGGCGTTGAATTCCGCACGCGGTCCTGGTTATCCATAACACCAAATATGATCATCACCACCTATGACCGCAATGACCAGGGTGAACGCCCTGATACGGACTTTCACCTGCGCCTGACGATGTTTATCAACTTCGAGTAGAAAGATGCCTGAAGAAGCCAGGGTGCGGTAATAATTATCTGACATCAAGCTGGCAGTCATGCTCCCGCTTCACTGAACTTGCCTATAATAAATGCGGACAGGTTCGGGATTTAAAGGACGATAAAATATGCTTGCCAATGGTCGATTTGGGTTGTTATTTGCACTTGTCAGCGTTCTGTTATCAGTCCCGCTGTTTGCACTGGAAAACAGCGAACCAACCAGCTTGTTCAGCGACAACAGTGAAATGAATGTCACGCTCGAAGGTCCGTGGCGCACAATCAGGAATAATATCAAAAAGGACGACCGCTACCCCGCACAGCTAAGCTACACAGGTGGTGACGGGGTACGCCATACAATTGACGTAGAGGTTGCCCCACGGGGTCTGAGCCGGCGGTTTCGCGTATGTGACTTCCCGCCCCTGAAAATCTATTTCGACAAGGAAAAAACGAAGGGTACGGAGTTTCACGGAAACAAGTCCCTCAAACTGGTGACCTACTGCAAGAGCCAGGGTGAGTATGAGCAGTACAATATCAAGGAATACCTCGTCTACCGCATCTACAACCTGATTACCGGGTACAGTTTCAGGGTCAGGCCGATGATCGTCGAATACAAGGACAGCAAGAGCGCGAAATGGTCGATCAGCCGTTTCAGTTTTTTGATTGAAGATTTGGACGATGTTGCCGGTCGCAATGAACTTAAAAAACTGTCTATTACGCAAATAGCTTACAAGACCCTGGACCCGGTTGAGACCAGCAAGCTCTCATTATTCCAGTTTATGATTGGGAACGTTGACTACGCATCAAATGACGGCCCTGAGCCTGACGAGTGTTGTCACAATACCAAGCTGATTGGTGCAGGTAATGATCTGGTGCCCAGGTACAGTATTCCGTATGATTTTGATTCAACCGGCCTGGTTGATGCGAATTACGCCTACGCACCCACCGTGTTAAAACTCCGCAACATCAAACAGAGGCTGTACCGTGGTTTTTGTTTCACCAATGACCAGTTGCCGGACACCATTGCACTGTTCAATCAACAAAAGCCGGCGATCCTGGGGTTGTTCAATAACAATGAGCATCTGGATGGTCATTACCGCAAAAAAGCCATCGACTACATCGAAGACTTCTACAAGATAATCAATGATCCGAAAAAGCTAAGGAAGGAGGTTACTGATAAGTGCCGGGGTTCAGCATTTGAAAACTGACAGTTTGCCCTTTGTGGTGGGCAGGTAGATACTCACTGCAAGCCTTGTAATTCTTCCCGGCAACAATTTCATTTCGGAGAGAGCAATGATTGGCACCTTAAAACTCTACCTAGTGTTAAGCAGTTTCGCACTGTTAACCGGCTGTGCATCCAATGCAAGAGTCCAGTCATCATACGATGACAGCCTGGATTTCAGCGGTTACGGGACTTATAACTTCAGTAGCCGGACAGAGATTAAAAACCCTGATTTGCAAGGCGAGTTGGAATTGAACTTCAGCGCAGCGGTTGAGCAACAAATGCGTATAAGGGGGCTCGTTAGGGCAGAAAATCCCGATATTTTAATCAATGTTTCGGTGGATGTGGAAGATGTAAGCGCGCCGCCGGTAAGGGGTACTCTTTGCCCAAGGTACGATGATTACTACAGCCGCAGGTTTGCGGACCCATATGCCGGTCAAGGCAGGCGACCAATGTGTATATACACGGAGGGATCGGTTAATATTTCCATGCTTGATGTGGAAGCAAACGAACGTATTTGGAAAGGCACTTCACGCGTACGTCTTGACGAAAAAGACAGGGGCATCAGTTTGGTTCGATCGGTCATGCGTGACGTGGACACGATGTTTAACAACTCTGCAAACCGAGGCAATCAATCAGTCAGCGGACTGGTCAGCAACCACTAGTCAAACCAGTACTGCTTGCTGACAGTTCGGCCTGTCAAATCGGCTGTATTCAGCTCATACCTTCTTCGATAGCAGCCAACCTGCTGCGAACTTCTTCCAATTCATTCTCAAGTTCTGCCACCCTGGCTTCCAGGCCTGTTGCGTGGACCACCGGTTTAGCTGTGACGGCTGGAGCAGGGATATCCGGCTCACCACTGAGCAGGTGTGCGTAGCGGCCTTCCTTCTGGCCGGGTTGCCGGGGCAGGGCGGTGACCATTGGCGGTTCGTGCTCTTTGAGGTGATTCAGTGCGAATTGCACGTCATCGAGGTCGTCGAATTCAAACAGGCGGTGTGAATGGGTTCTCAGTTCGCCCAGTGTTTGTGGTCCGCGCAACATCAGCGTGCACATCAGGGCGACCCCCTTGCTGTGCAGGCCCAGGCCCTTGTTGGCCAGATGCTCGTATTTTGGTGCGCGGGCGCCCCATTCTTCGCGTACCAGGTCCATGGCTTCCAGTTCGCGAATGGCGTGGCCGACCTCACCTTCGCTGTAGTTAACCACCGGGTAGCGGGAGGACTTCTGATTACAGGCGTTGCGCAGTGAATTCAGTGTCAGCGGGTACTGGTCGGGGGTGCTCTCTTTCTTCTCCATCAGGCAGCCGAGCACGCGTACCTGGATGGGTGTCAGATTGATCATGAGCTCGCTCCGTTCATCGCTTCAGATGTCTTGACGCCCATGATCAGAGCGCCAGTATCCTGGATTCGATCACTTCCAGAAAGCTTCCGATGCCTTCTTTTTTTTCAAGGTGGGTTTCAAACTCCACTCCGTAAATGGCGGCCAGGTCTTGCAATTGCAGGAATTCCGGGTGGTGCACTTCGGCGATGAAGGCATACTGAAATTCGGCGCCGTTCTTTCTTACCACCAGTGCGTATACGTGTATCGCCGCCCGAATCATGCCGGCTTTGACGGATTGTGAACGGCCGTTAAAGTGCTTGCCAGGGGCTTCGATCTCACCAAAATACAAGTGGCGCTTGTCGATCAGCCATCCATTCTCTTCGAATACGATACCAATCGACTTGCCGTTGATGATTGCCTCGTGCTCCTTTTCAAAAGCCGCTTCGATCACCTCGGGATAGGCAGTTACCGCGAAGGTGCGGTTGATTTTCTTGCCGTCGTGGGTGCTATACAGGCTGGAAACCCTCAGGCCAGGGCTGTTTTCCAGAACCTCGATGCCATAGCTTCCGAATTTAAGCCGGATCCGTTCACTGTTCCCCAATGGGCGGGACTGCTTTTCAGCGTGGTGTGTCTCGCCCTGGTTTGTATCTGCAGAACAGCTTACCGGCATTTTCGGGTTCCGAATTAATGGAAAACGGTACTTTACTATGATGAAGATTCATATTCACATCGATTTCGATGTGAACCTGTCATTTTAACCTATTCGTATGCACCCGGTTCAGCCGATTCGATCGTCACTATCTCGCGTGGCCCGACAAAGACCTCGCCTGTCTGGCCATGGATGGACAATACGTCCCCAGTGTGAATTGAGTGCATTGGCTGACCGCCGCCTGGAGTGACGGTGGCTTTGTCAGCATAGACACGTAGTTCGGGTACACCCAAAACGGCGCTATAGGGTTTCTCTTCTATGCCATGTATGCAGACTGCGGCATGCGAGGTTGAACCACCCCTGGAGGATAACAGGCCATCAACAGACAGTATCAACGGGATTTCATCGGGAACCGGGTTTTCGAGCAGCAACAGTATGCCGTCGACCTCTTTCTCGCCATGATCCCACTCGGCCTGCAGACGTTTGACATCATCCTGGTTGAATGCGACCTTGCCGCAAAAGGCGCCGCCGGAGATGCCGATACCGCGCCCTGCTGGTGTACCCGGGTTCTCAAATGTTCGCGGGTTGTCGTCGACATCCATCATCGCGCTGCGTGCTTGCAGGACACTTAGCACACCACGGTCCACGGTGAACTCGATTTCTGCGTCCGAGCCGAGGAAGCGTCTCAGGCGCGCACTGACGTGGTTGAGCTTGCGCTCAAGCATGGGCGCCAGGGTGTGCAAAGTCTGCACCGGCTCGAAAGATTTTGCTGCCGTCGTGCCGCCAACCAGATCGTCGCCGCAGGCGCTGAATTTTACGTCACCGGTAAACTCACGGAATCCGGTGGCCTGCATACGTGTATTGGGGATGACACCGGTCAGGGAAATCGACATCTCGTCGATACCCGGTTTTAATTCCTGCCGGTTGGTGCGGTTGCCGGATGCCATATGTTGCACGATGGCGGCCGTATGCCAACCGTCGCTAAGATGCTTGATTTCCCGGTACTGGATTGCGCGGTCACTGTTCCAGGAATTATGTACTGCCCGCAGCGCGGTCTGTAATTGCAGTTCCGCGTCGCTCAGTATCAACTCGAGTTCATCCGCATGGCCGGCATCGCGAATGGCTGCCTTGGATGACTCGACCACCTCGCGCATGGCAGCACCCGGAAGATCGGTTTTGAGCGATACACCGAGACGACGCTTGGCTTTTTCGACCAGGTCGAGTTCCTCGAGGTCGATATCCCAGACGGCTGCAGAGAACGATACCAGGAAGCGCCGGTAGGCATCCCAGGCATACCACTCGTCATCTCGGGCGAGCGCCTCGGCAATCTCTTCGGTAATACCGACAAAGACCATTGTCGCCAGCATACCCGGCATGGAAAATACCGAGCCGCCACGCACAGCAAGCAGCAACGGGGCTCCAGGGTCGCCGAGATGCAGGGCTGTCCCTTCGTTGCGTTCTATATCGCTCTCTAGCAAGGCCACGTGTTGCATGACTTCCTGCTCAAATCGTTGCCGTTTGCTGTTTTGCAAATCTTTGCGGGGCAGAACGGTCGGAATGATAAATCCGTCGCGGGTTGGAATACCGAGATAAGCGATATAAATCAGTCCGCTGCCCTTGCCGCCGTAACGCGCCTGCAGACTGGCGGCTGTCCTGGACTCAACCCGCCGATCAATATCCGCCTTGTGAGACAGGTGGACAAAATCCCAGGGGTCTTCACCCGGCCCACCCAGGTCAAGGTGGGCCATGTTGCGGCCATCTTCGGACAGGTGGGTTCGCGCCAGGTCTGAAAAATGAACCAGGCTGTTCAGGTCGTGCATGGTGCGCTGGAAGTTGGCCAGCACCGCACGCATTTCATCGGAGCCATATCCCAGGTGTTCCGCCATCACTTCGTAGGCGTTGCTGACACGGTGTACAAGACGATGATAATTACGCTGGATTTGTTCCAGCACATCTAGCAACTCAGACTCACTGCGGGCGGGGTTGATCAGCATGGCCGACAGATCCCACAGTTCCCGTGAGAAAAGGCCATCGCGGTCCAGGTTGCCGGCACACAGGTGAACGATGCGCAGGCACTCGTCCAGATCGACGCCAAACTCGTGATAGTCGGATGCAAGGTGCCGGCAGGCGAAGAACCCGAGTTCTTCCAGGATGCAATCGAGCTGATGAAGCAGGTAACGCTGCGATGTAAATATACCGTCACCGGCCAGGGAATCGAGTTCTCGCCTCAGCCCGCAACTGCGTTCAAATGCCTGGAAATGAGCACCGCCTTCGTAAAATTCGAGCAACTCATCAAGCGCCGTGAACAGGGCATCCTGGTGATCAAGCCGTATCTGTTCACTAAAGGCCTCGACTGCTGAGCGCGCGTCGTTTTCGATTTTCTCAGCTGGAAACTCCACACAGCCGGGCAGGATTTCCTGCAGGGATTTCAGGCTTGCTTCAAACGGTTCACGGGCTGCTGCGGTCCATTTGCCATCACGCAGTTTACTCACCAGGCTGCGCAGACGGTGCTGGTAAACCCATTGGTTGTGCGCCTGGACGCCTTTAGTGATCAGTGACTCGAGTTCTTCATCGAGGGTGTTGGTCGACTCGCATAGCACCAGTTCACGGGCATAGGTGTCACGCCACTCGGCAACGCGCCTGGCGATCTGTGAACTGCCCAGCAATTGCTCGAGATTGGCGACGATACGCTGCACCAGCATTACAACGGTTTCGTCTGAACGGGCGGCATCGTCCACCGCTCCGGGCACGTCGCGTTCCGGGTCAGGGAAATTTGCCTTGCCCGTCTGCAGCCATTGCAGGTAGGCATGTGCCAGTTTGAGCGTGTGCTTGCCCATGGCGTGGTGCGTACTTCTGCGGATTTCATTTGTAATTGCACTGCCGCGTACATGTACTTCGGCCAGATCGATGGTGTCCTGCCAGACCTCGTCGATCAGTTTTGGCTGGGATACTAACCCCGAAATACTACGTACCAGGATACTTGTTGGCAGACGCAAACGGTCGGCGAATGGCCCGTTCATAAATTCGGCCAGTTCGAGACGCACCCGGGTGATTTCAGGTTTCAGGTTTTTGGCGCCCGGCATGCCGCGGTAAGAACTGCTGCAAAGACGCGCAACCAGAAAGCGCAACAGGTAAACGGCTTCGTGGCGGCTGCCACAGTTGTTCAGCCGTCTGAGCAGCCTGGCAAGGTCACGTAAACGTGCGACCTGAATGGTCGGCATGTCTTCGACATGAAAGTGATAAATCTCACGTTCGAGGTCAATAACGTCCCCGCCGGCCCCCGCCAGTTCGGCGATCAGGGCATCTGTAACAAGCGTGCCGTGGGGCAGGCGAACCTGTCTCAACAGTTGCTGCGAGTCCTTCTTCAGAACATGAATAGACAAGCTGCCTTGTGCGTCGTATGGCACGATCAGGCTGTCCCTGGTCATGAAGAAGCGGTGGTTAACTATGCCAAACATCCTGTAGCGCTGACCAACAAACTTGATCGTCTGCAGGTAGTGGCGCAGGGTGGTTTTACTTTTATCTTCCTGGTTGTCGAAAAGATATGTTTCGACCAGTGTCCGGTTCAGGCTGGCAATCTGTTCTATTTCCTGGTCACTGAAGGCCCCACCCGTGCCCTCAACCACCGGCACCGAGGGTGAAAAAGGCGCCGGTGCAACAGTCTGTGCGGTGGACGGGTGATAGATCCCGGTTATCTTGCGCAGTGCTTCGTACAAGGGGGTTTCCTGCTTCCCGAGTTTTGTATTTACTTCACGAAGGGCGGTCAGGTAGTCATCGAAAAGGCTGCCCCGGATGGCAACATCATGGGCGGCGGCAAGGCGCTCTATGATGACAAGCATTTCCTCGCGCAAAAATTCATACAGTTCCTGGCCGCGCACATGTGCAACACCACGCGTCATCGCCAGCGAGATAGACAGGATGGCATTCATGCCGAGGTTCTGCTTGCGCTGCATCAGGGCTATTTCGGTTTCTGCATCGGCATTTCCCGCCAGCTTGCCGCGACGTATGGCGGTGCTGACCTCCAACTCGAGCAGGGCACGGTCAATGTCGTACAGGCTCCATTCCGCGACGTTTTTTTCCTCGAAATACGGCGCGGCGAATTCGTGTACGTGGTCAACGGCATTCAGACAGCCCTTGCCCTCGTACCGCAGCGTGCGTTTAAACAGGGCGAGCAGGGCTTCATCACCACTCAACTCGACCTGCGAGCGCGTAACCTTTTTATCGAATGCAAATACACCGGGCTCTACCTCGTAAACCAGTTCGCTGTGCTGTTCCACGGCCTCAAGGTATTCAGCCCGCTCGAATACATTGTCAACGAGATGTACGGCCTCGCCAGTACCTGAAGAAGTTCCGAGCGGGGTGGCGCCGTGGAATGACAGGCGTACCCGGCTGTCTGGCTTGGCCCCCGGCAGCGCCAGTTGCAGGTCAACACCCACAGTCGGGATGCCGGCATTGGTCGGCTCTTCGCGTGCCCGCAGGCGTTCAACGGTTGCAAACTCCGGTAGCTCCGGTTCTTTGACCGTGGCTTCCACGACCCGCTCCATCTGCGTGGTCACGGCCTGGTACTTGACCAGGCGCTCGGTGTTTGCGCCGCCACCTGCCTTGATTCCCAAGGCATTGGTTGCCAGCGCAATATGCGCCTCCATGTCATCGTTGGGGCTCTTTGAGCGGTGCGAAACAACCACTTCCAGGCCTTTGCCGAGCGTCACCAGTACCGCCAGCAGGGTTTCATACAACGAACCAATCTGATTGGCCTTGACCAGCACCGAATTAATCAGCCCCTTGGTGGCTGCCATCTCGATAGTACGGTCGTTGGTGGTGACCAGGTCGTCGCCGACCACCAGAACCCGGTCGCCAAGCTTATCGAGCAGTTTGTGCCAGCCCTCGTAGTCGTCTTCGGAGAAGCCGTCTTCGATTGACAATATCGGAATGTCATATTCGAGGATCGCTTTTTCATAGACGGCCAGCACTTCATCGCGATCCATGACCTTCTTGGAATGGTCACGCCAGAACAGGTACATACCGATACTGTCGGGCACATCAAATTCTTCGCGGTAGGCGATTTCCAGTTCTGAAAGGGCAGGGTCGAGCGCGATGGCGACGTCCTCTCCGGGGCGGAAACCGCATTCCTCGATGGTCTGTTTCATCATCGACCACAGGCGAACCTCGGGCAGCTCAAAACTGCCGCGGTCGACGTAGGGCGCCAGGCCGCCTTCAAGACCGATACCCATCACCCGGCAGCCTTCGGCCTTTTCAAGGATTTCCTTGAGCCGGTTTTGCAGACGCACGGTCATCTCCTGCGCCTCCTGCGAATCGACCGCGCCGAGGATCAGGAACATGGCCTCTTGCATGCTGATGTTCGATTCCGGATATTCCTTCTCGGTATGGCGTCCGCCCATTCCGCAATTGCGGAACTGCCAGGGCGCCCTGACGGTGCCGAGACGCGGGTGAGTGGCTTCCTGCATGGCGCGGTTGGTGATGCGGCGCTTTGCGTCCGCAGCCATGGCGGCCCAGCTCGCGGCATCCGGCAATGTTGCAGCAGCGTCGCTGGCGCGCTTTTCGCGGCGTTGGAACTCGCGGTACTTGCCTGGGTCGGCCAGCAGGAAATCAAGCCCGGTCACGACACCGAGACCGAGCAACAGGCGGCCGAGATTGAGCGCGAAGGATGCGTCCTGCAACAAACCGGCGGCCAGCAGGAGCAGCGCAAGCGGCAACGCAACAAGCGCGGCCCTGCCACTGGCACGGGGACCGGCGGCGGCAACTGCAAGATTGTAGGGGGCATCGGGATAGTAGTTCAGACCTTCCCGTTTCACCCCGGTCGCACGCCCGTAAGGTATCAGCAGAAACAATTTGAGCATGTAGGGTATTCGTTCCGAC
>CALBDB010000070.1 GCA_937927755.1 uncultured Lysobacterales bacterium | reverse complement strand
CCTTGTCTAGGTTGGTGTACTTGGGAGCCGTTCCATGCGTGGCTTCAAAAACCGCGATATGGTCCGCCATGTTCGCACCCGGTGCGATACCCATGCCACCGACTTCCGCGGCCAGCGCGTCCGACAGGTAGTCACCGTTGAGGTTGGAAGTGGCAAGTACGCTGAACTCTGCGGGACGCAGTTGCATCAACTGGAACATGATGTCTGCGATGCGGTCCTTGATAACGATTTTGCCTTCGGGCCTTTGACCGTCAAACTTGTCCCACAGATCAGCTTCGCTGATGGTCTCATCGGCAAACTCTTCGGCAGCCAGCTCGTAGCCCCATTTGCGGAACGCACCCTCGGTGAATTTCTGGATGTTGCCCTTGTGAACCAGCGTAACGCTGTCGTGGTTGTTATCGATCGCATACTGGATGGCCTTGCGCACCAGGCGCTTGGTAGCGAATGCCGAGATCGGCTTGATACCGATACCCGCACCTTCGAAGAATTCCGCACCCATTTCCTCGCGCAGGAATTTTGCCAGTTTTTCATTTTCGGGCGAGCCTGATTCGTATTCGATACCGGCGTATACGTCTTCGGTGTTTTCCCTGAAAATGACCGCGTTAACATCTTCGGGCCGCTTCATCGGTGAAGGCACACCATCGAAGTATTCAACCGGACGGACACAGGCATACAGATCCAGCTCCTGGCGCAGGGATACGTTCAGCGAACGAAAACCACCGCCGACCGGGGTCGTCAATGGACCCTTGACCGATACGATGAGATCCTTGACGGCGTCGAGCGTCTCTTCCGGGAAGTAGTTGCCGTCATATATTCCAGCAGCCTTCTCACCCAGGAACAATTCGGCCCAATGCACTTTGCGTTTTCCGCCATAGGCCTTTTCAACGGCAGCATTCCAAACACGCATAGAAGCGTTGGTGATGTCTGCGCCGATTCCGTCACCTTCAATAAATCCGAGGATCGGATTGTCGGTAACCACCAGTTTGTTGTCCTTTACAGTGATCTTGTCACCGGAGGCTGGAATTTTGATGTGTTGATAGCTCATGGGTATTCAGTTCCTTTAGTGGTTTTTTTAAAACCAGATATTATACGCGCAGCGGGACGCTTATGTACTTGATCTGGCTCAACCGATTGACCCTGTATGAGGGGGTGGCGGAAATCACCAACTTTTGCGGGCTAACCACAGTACTGACAACCGGCAGATTCAGCGGCCGAACCCTCACCAACCATCTCGCTGCGACCCAAGGCATTGTATTTAGTTAATTTACTTAGACACTGGAAACCACAGCATCAGCTGGCATGAAACCTGCATATTCCGGTATAGACACTCAATTGTTACAGGAGAGAATTATGGGTCAGGGTTCAGCAGGCAATGTCATAGCAGCCTTGTGCAGTTTTTTTATCCCTGGACTGGGACAGTTGCTGCAGGGCCGTTGGTTACTCGCGGGATTCATGTTTGTTATGTCCATTCTGTTGTGGGTCATCCTGCTGGGTTGGATCATCCACCTGTGGTCCATCATTGACGCAGCCATTTATGAACCCCCGGGCAGATACAGGTCTTACCGGGGCAGACGGGGTTACGACTGGTAACAGTTTTATTCAAAGGGACCCATCCGGCTTTCCAGGTTGACCACCTGCCGGAACAAGAGGCCTTTTGAATCCATCGGGGCGAAGACTTTCTGCTGTGTTTTCACAGCCCGGAACACCGCAGGCAGTTTTCGCCCTCTCTTCTTTCTGTTGCCTGCCCGCCCGGCGTGTTCTCCCATATCATCCCCGTCTGCTAATATGCACCCAATGACACCACCCTCACTGGAGTGAATATGTATTTCAAGCCCCTGTTGATACCGCTACTGGCCCAGGTTGCACTGACATTCACCGTCATGTTGATCATGTACCGCAGGCGTGTGAACGAAATGCAATCCAAACGAATAAACCCCCAGCGTGTAAAATCCCGTTCGGATGCCCATGGCGTCCTGCCGGACTCGGAAAGCGCATCCGATAATTATTCAAACCTTGCGGAATCCCCAATACTGTTTTACGTGGCAATTCTGCTTACCCTGACGCTGATGGTGCAGGACAGCATACTTGTCATCCTTGCCTGGGCATTTGTCGCGGCAAGATATGTTCACAGTTTTATCCATATTACCTATAACCGGGTCATGCACCGGTTTGCAGCATTCATCGTCAGCAGTTTCATGCTGCTGGCGATCTGGGTGAGGCTGGGGTGGATCATCATTCAGTCCTGAGCAGAAGATTATGGCAAGCGGCGAAAAAGTTGATGGAAGTTGTCTGTGCGGCGCGGTCAAATTTACCGCTAAGCTCCCCAGCAAATGGTGCGCACACTGCCATTGCAGCATGTGCAGAAAAGCTCATGGTGCCGGCTATGTCAGCTGGGCAGGGTTTGAACAGGACCAGGTCAGCTTTGGCAGCGGCGTGGACCAGCTTGCATGGCATGACTCTTCGCCGGGTGCACAAAGAGGCTTTTGCCGCCAGTGCGGCAGCAGCATGTTTTTCCGTTCGGAACGCTGGGCAGGTGAGTTGCATATCGCGCTGGGCTGTATTGATGGTGAGTTGGATCGTGCACCGCAGGCAAATGTGTTTTTTGACCAGCACGTAGACTGGATGCCGATTGATAACTCATTAAAACAGGTTGATGGTTAGCCGCTCAATCCGGCACCGACCAATCAATTGGATGTTTTTGCCCGCGCTCCAGGTATTCATTGGCGCTTGAAAAATGCTTGCAGCCTAAAAAACCGCGGTGAGCCGAAAGGGGTGAAGGGTGTGGGGCCGTTAACACAAGGTGTTTGCTGCGGTTGATCACCGCGCCTTTTTTCAGGGCATAACTCCCCCAGAGCATGAACACGAGCCCTTCTGCCTCGTCGTTCAACAATCGTACAACCGCATCCGTGAATATTTCCCAACCCTTACCCTGGTGAGAACCAGCCTGGCCGCGTTCTACTGTGAGTACGGCATTGAGCAACAGGACGCCCTGCTCTGCCCAGGATTGCAGATACCCATGTTGCGGGGCCGGTATGCCCAGGTCGTCCTGGATCTCGCGATAAATATTCACAAGTGAGGGTGGGACCCTGACCCCCGGCTTCACCGAAAAGCACAGGCCGTGGGCCTGTCCCGGTCCATGATAGGGATCCTGGCCCAGGATCACGACACGCACCTGCTCGAAAGGCGTCGAATCCAGCGCACTGAAAATCTGTGGACCGGGCGGGTATATCACTGCCTGGTGACGCTTTCTCATGAGCAGGAAATCACGCAGCTTGCGCATGTACTCCTGCTCGAACTGGTCCCCCAACCTGCTGAGCCAGGATTCATGCAACTTGACCTTTCGCATCTCATTCATCATCGCGGCCATGCTCCCAAACTATTTTACGCAGGGGAAATAAAGTCTCGCCATCTTGATTCTATACACTTCGACCCAAGTATGTGTAATACATCAAGCTGATCATATTCACTCAAACTGGAATTTTTATGCCTGTTAAAACAGATGTTGTCATTATCGGTGCCGGTCCGGCGGGCCTGTTCCAGGTTTTCGAACTCGGTTTGCTTGATATACATGCGCACGTTGTGGATTCATTGCCCCGCATTGGCGGCCAGTGCGGCGAGTTGTACCCGGAAAAGCCAATATACGATATACCTGCTTACCCGGTGATCGGCGCACAGGAACTGATTGACAGGCTGATGGAGCAGATCAAACCTTTCGATCCGCAGTTTCATCTTGGCCAGGCCGTTACCAAACTGGAGCGACAGGAAAATGGTCGCTTTGCGTTGACCACGACCACGGGCACCGAGTTTGACGCGGCCACCGTGATAATTGCTGCAGGTCTCGGTGCGTTCCAGCCGCGTAAAATTCGCGCCAAAAATGCAGCGGATTTTGATGGCAAAAATATCCACTACAAAATCACCAGGGCAGAAGAACTTACCGGCAAGGACATTATTATCCTGGGTGGCGGCGATTCGGCCCTGGACTGGACGATTGAATTACATGACAAGGTAGAAAGCCTCACCCTGATTCACCGTCGTGCCGAATACCGTGGTCAACCAGCCTCGGTCAAAAAAATGAAGGCCCTTGCTGAAAAAGGCAAGCTGCATGAATTCCATGGAATGGTCCGGGAGGTACTCCACGACAATGGTCAGTTCCGTGGTCTTCTGGTCGCAGATTCAGAAGGTAAAACCCGTGAAATCACCGCGGACGATGTGTTTGTTTTCTGGGGTTTGTCACCAAATCTCGGACCCATAGCCGAATGGGGCCTGGATATTGAAAAACGGCAAATTGCGGTGGACACCGAGAAGTTCCAAACCAGTGAAACAGGAATTTTTGCCGTTGGCGACATCAACACATATCCCGGCAAGAAAAAGCTGATACTGAGTGGATTTCACGAGGCTGCGCTGGCAGCATTTGCCGTGCAAAAGCACCTGGACCCGGATAAGAGAGTTTTTCTGCAATACACCACGACCAGCCCTGTCATGCACGAAAGGCTGGGGTTAACAGAAGAATAATCCGCCTTGGTCAGTTGTCTGGAAAGCGTATACAGCTGCCGCGAAGCAGGTAGTGTTGAAAAATCCTGATTCTGACTTATGCTTAATATGTAACCTCACACAGTCCCCCTTCTTCTGTGGCGCTTAATTGTTGCGTTCGAGGTTGCCAGACAGGCGGCTCATGGGTCGCCTGTTTGTATTAGCGGCTGAAAAACCCTTGCGGAATGTTAGCGATTGTCCCGCGGCAGGATTGCCAGGGCTGAAACATCGAGCGCCTCGCGGTAACCATGCCAGGTAGCGTACGCCAGCCACGGAATGATGATAATCAGGCCGATACCCGCCGTCAGGAATCCCACCAGCGTCAATGCACAAATAAGGAATGCCCAGACTACCATTGCGGGCTTATTACGAAGCGCGCCATTGATGCTCGATATCACCGCGGTAATGACGTCTATATCGCGATTGGCCAGCATCGGGAGTGAAAATACGCTGGCGGTAAAGCTGAATATGGCAAATACGGAGCCAACAGCTGACCCGATTGCAAGAAAGGTAAGAACATGCCGCCACTCCGGGTCGCCTCCCAACGGGAAGAAAACTTGCACCATCATGCCCGCCCGGACCCACAACAGGAAAATCACCAGCAACACCAGTGTAAACACCACAGAGTTTCCTAATGGCCGTTTAATCGCACGGAACGTACTGCCCAGATTCGGTGTTTTGCCCTCACATAATTGCCGGCTGATCGAATAAAGACCAAACGCCAGTAGCGGGGCGACAAAAACAAAACCGGAAAGCGCGCTGAACAAAAGCACGTATCCACCGAGCCTCCAGGATAGCCAGGCAACAATTACACTGACGAGGAAGACAAAAAAACCGTAGATCAGGCTCACCCTTCGGGCATTCCTGAAATCAATCCAGCCGGCACGCAACCAATTGAACGCCGCACCTGTTTTCAAAGGGCGGTTGGGGACAATCAGTGTTTTTGGCGGGATGTAATCAGGTTGGCCAGGCTTGCTTGTCATAGGCAGTTTGTATCCGGATTAAAAAATTGCTCGAGTACGCTTAATTTTTCTTATGTTCCAAAGCATAGGCTATGTGGTGCTCTTTTTCTTGCCAGATTTCATTCAACCAATCCTTCAATTGCGCCTTGGCCTGGCTGTCCTCCCTGAAATCACGGCCACGGATTTCATCACCAATCGGCCGCAATTGAATTCGGACCACGATTTTTTTGACCTGGCCGGACAGGTATTGCCAGGTGCCAGGCGTACCATCCGGGTAGATGATGGTCACATCGATCAGTTTGTCCAACGCATCATCAAACGAATACAGGACCTGGCCGATACCGCCATAACGTGGTTTCAACAGGTGCTCATAAGGTGACTTCTGCTGCTCCCATTTGGCTTTTGTAAACCGCGTCCCCTCGGGGAAGGTCATCATTGAAACCGGGATGTGCTTCAGTTTTTCACAGGCACGGGCGGCGTTATCAAGGTCTTTGCCCCTCAATGCCGGGTTTTTGATCAATTCCTGTTTGCTGTATCGACGCAAGAACGCCATGTCCAGCGCCCACCAGGCGACGCCCAGGACCGGCACCCAGATTAACTGCTGTTTCAGCAGAAAACGCATGAAAGGGGCCCGCCGGTTCAGACAGTGCTGCAACACGAGTATGTCCACCCACGACTGGTGATTGCAGAAAACCAGGTAGCGGCTGTGGTGACGGATTCCCTCAGGCATTTCGATATCCCATTGCGTATCCCGGCAGAACAACCCGGTTACGGCCTTGTTGATAGAAATCCACAATTCGCCGAGCGCAGAGAACCAGTGGGTTATAGCGTTGCGGGCCCGCCCCCTGGGCGCCATAAATTTAAATACCGACAGGACAACGATTACCGCCGTCAAAACGACGGTATTGATGGTAATGACCAGGAATACGACAGACCCCTGCAACGCATAACGCAACTTCGCCAGCACAGGCTTAATACCGGAAATATTTATCAGGGTTTACGGAACCGCAATGTCATACGGTCGCTTTCACCGATCGCTGCATATTTTTCTTTATCCTCATCACCCAGGCTTAAACCGGGAGGCAATGTCCAGACACCCTTTGGATGGTCTTTGCTATCCCTGGGGTTGGCATTGATCTCTGACGACGCTTCAAAAACCAGGCCGGCATTGGTGGCAAGTTCTTTAACCGCTGCTTCGGATACATAACCCTGTTTTGCAGTCACTGCGGGATCGGAACCGTCTTCCGCGCGATGCTGGACCACACCCAGCACACCACCAGGTTTCAGCACACGTGCAAACTCGTTAAAAACATCCTGTGCCAGGCCGCCACCAATCCAGCCATGGGTGTTTCTGAAGGTCAGAACAGCATCGACGGACGCCGCTTCACCCAGCGATGCTGACTCGGGCGGTGAATAATACTCGGTTACAACCTGGTCATAGACTTCAGGAGACCGGGCGAAACCCGCTTGCATCTTCTTGGGCAATTCGTAACGGTAGGAAGGCTGCCCCTCTACCTGCGGGTCCCAGGTGGCAATAATCAATTTGCCGTGATCACGGATCACAGGTGCAAGGATCTCTGTATACCACCCGCCACCGGGCCAGATCTCCATTACGGTCATGCCGTCTTCAATACCAAAAAACGCCAAAGTTTCGGCCGGGTGACGGTACTGGTCCCTCGCCCTGTTTGACTCTGAACGGTGATCACCTTGCATACCTTCTGCGACACGTTCCGCGAAAGTCATGCAACCGGCGAAAGCCGGAAACGACAGCAAAACAGAAGTAATAAAAAGAATTAAACGGTTCATTTCAAATCTCCAGAAAAATAAATTCGGGTCAATCATACTCTATTGATTAGCAGGGTTTACAGGTCCTGCTTACTTCGGTACACCTGTAGTTCGGTCAGCAACCAGTCATTGGCATATACGGTTTCGTGGCCGGGACAGTGAATCTTGTATTTTCTACCCGTTATCATGCTCTTTGTGGCTGAGTACCTTATAAAATCTTCGGCGGTCTTTACCTTGGCCTGGTAGTGTTGGTGTTTTTTATTTATGTGATCCCGCGCGTCATGGCCATTGTGAATGGTTCCGTTCCTTTCATATTTGCAGGAAGTCGTTTCAACAAAATTCAGCAAATAGGCAATTTCCTGCTGGGTATCAGCGCTTGCGTTGTCCATCATTAAGGTCAGGGCCAAAACGGCTATTGGGACTATTTTCAAACCTTGCACCCTGCTATCGTTGCTTCCAGCACAGAGATCTAATTATAGTCAGATCGGCCAGAATTTCAGCATGCTCTGAAAGTCAGTGTAATAACTTTCCGGCAATCCGGTCATCTCTGTAGGCGAGCAAAAATCTTTAGAGCAAGAATTTTATGATCGGCAACCTGCTACCCTTCCTAATGTTCGGCATCCTGGCCGCCGCCATTCTGGCCAAGCCACTGTCGAAACAAAAGCTGGTATCAATGCCTGTTGCACTGGTTCTGTTGGGTTTTCTAAGCTCGGAAATTTGGGTATCTATCGGTCGGGATACCGGTCTGCGCTGGGAAATTCTTCGCGACCTGGTTTTTTATCTGCTGCTGCCCGTGCTGATATTCGAGGCAGCGGTCAACATTAATGTGCGTCAGTTACGCCGCGATGGATTGCTGGTATTCAGCCTTGCCGTTCCCTTGTTGATGGTTGCGACCCTGCTGACTGCATTTGTTATTGATACGCTGATTGGAGGTATGCTGGGCAATACCTGGGCGCTGGCAATCCTGTGTGGTGCGATGATCAGTGCAACTGACCCGACGACGGTGGGTGCAATCCTGAATGGTAAACATTCCCGCATAAGGGTCGTCGGCATCCTCGAAGGGGAAAGCCTGATCAACGACGCGACTACCATCACGCTGTTCATAATGATTTCATCGCTGCTGACAATTCCCGGTTACGATCTGGACCTGCTCGAATTTGCCGGTCGTTTTTCGTTGGTTCTGACCGGTAGTGTCCTGGTGGGCCTGTTCCTGGGGTGGTTATTTGACCTGATCATCCGACCGCTTAATGATGTGGTTTTGACCACCTCAGCCACATTGGTACTTGCGTTTATCAGCTTCTGGGCCTCTGAACACATCCTCGGTTGGTCCGGTGTGGTTTCCACACTGTCTGCGGGCCTCACAATCGCCTGGCTACAGCGCAAAGATTTGAATGAGGAAGACGTCGCATTTGCATTTAGCTCATGGAGGATACTTGGGTTCCTGGCCGATGCAATGCTGTTCTTCCTTGTGGGCATGAGCATTACCATTGAGATGTTTCAGCTTCATTGGGTGGCCATGCTGGTGGGCGTATTGGCAGGCGTGATTTCACGGGCCACGATAGTATTCCTGGGTGCGGGTTTACTATCCCGCCTGCCCCGCCAGCGCCGACTGACACTCAGAGAACAAAACCTGATGTTGTGGGGAGGGATTCGGGGGGCAGTTGCCATCGCGTTGGCTTTGTCCCTGAGTATTGACATTCCCAACTGGTATACGATTCAGAGCATGGTCTATGGCGTAGCCATCTTTAGCCTGGTATTCCAGGCACCGGTATTTAGCCATTTATCCGCGCAAAAATTCGCCACGCGATAGCAAACTCAGCGGCCCAATTCTGGACCCAATACTTTCCAGATGTTTTCCAGCAACACCGGCTGACCTTGTTCACTGGGATGAATCCCGTCCGCTTGCATCATTCCGGGCTCGAATACCACTCCTTCTAGGATAAATGGCACAAGTAATGTCCCATATTCATTGGCAAGATCAGCATACATGGATTCAAATTTCTCAAGGTAGGCCATGCCGTAATTGGGTGGTAGCTTGATACCCGTCAGCAGAACTTGGGCGTTGCTCTGTTGGCATTTCTGGATCATGAGCGCCATGTTCTTCCGGGTGACGTCCGGATTGATGCCCCGTAAACCGTCGTTTCCACCCAGTTCAATAATAACGAACTCCGGTTGGTAGCGATCCAGCAAACGGGGGAGACGCGCCAGTCCACCCTGGGTGGTATCTCCGGAGATACTTGAATTAAGGATGCGATAGGAATGACCTTGTTCTTGCAAACGGATTTCGAGCAGATTTACCCAGGAATCTTCTGCGTCCATACCAAACCCCGCACTGAGACTGTCACCCAGTATCAATATGAGCGGCTGATCATCCGCATGCGCGGCCTGGAAAACTATGCCAAAAACAGACAACAAAAGCGATAGAATGACTTTCATGAACACACCGATTACCGAATTAGAAAGAATTGCCCTCAAAGCGGAAAACCTGACAAAAACGGTTACCAGTCCCGAGGGCATGTTGACCATACTAGACCACGTCAGCCTGCAAGTCAGCCATGGGGAGCGTATTGCCATTATAGGCGCTTCAGGTGCCGGCAAATCGACCCTGCTTGGACTGCTGGCCGGGCTTGATTTACCAACATCCGGCAAGGTCTGGTTGGGTGCAAGTGAACTGACTGCGCTGGATGAAGATGGGCGCGCTGCCTTGCGTGCGGACAAGGTTGGTTTTGTGTTTCAATCGTTTCACCTGATCCCGTCACTTACGGCACTGGAAAACGTCATGTTGCCATTGGAACTGGCCAACCACGACGAGCCGCTGGCTGCCGCCACGCAGGCCCTGCAAAAGGTTGGCTTGGGAGGTCGGGCCGGCCATTACCCGCGCCAGTTGTCCGGCGGCGAAAAACAGCGGGTAGCCATTGCCCGCGCCTATGTCACGCAGCCAACCGTCCTGTTTGCCGATGAGCCAACTGGCAACCTCGACCAGCATACTGGTGAAACAGTGATTGAAATCCTGTTTCGTATGAACCGGGAGTACGGGACTACACTTGTGCTGGTCAGCCACGACATGGGGCTTGCAGAACGTTGCGACCGGATCATTTCGATGGAAGCAGGACATATTCAACAGCAACAACAACATCATTCCGGGGAGACAGCAGGTTGAAAACCTTCCGGATGGCCTGGCGCCTGCTGCTGCGTGACTGGAAATCCGGTGAGCTGACGGTATTGAGCCTGGCGCTCATTATTGCCGTGACCTCCCTGACCGCCGTTGCATTCCTTACCGATCGTGTTGGCCATGCCGTCGAATTGAGGGCTGCTGAATCACTGGCGGCCGATCTGCGCCTGGGTTCGAGCCAGGCATTGTCTGAAAGCTACCTGGAAATGGCCGGTCAGGCCGGTCTGCGGTCGGCAGCGATGACGACAATGCCAAGCGTGGTGTTTGAAGGAGACAACAGCACGCTCTCCGCCGTACGTGCGGTTACGCCGGCCTACCCGCTTCGGGGCAAGCTCAAGGTTTCATCAAAACTGCTGGCGCCAGCGTTGGAAACCAGTGATATACCCGCGATTGGTGAAGCATGGGCAACCACCCGTCTGCTGGCACGGCTGGGCGCTGATACCGGCTCGATCATCACCGTCGGCAAGGCGAGCTTCAGGGTCAGCAAAGTGCTCGATTTCCGGCCGGACCAGGGCTGGCAGTTTGTCGATCTTGCGCCGACCCTGTTGATAAATATGGCTGACCTTGAGGGGACAGGACTGGTCCAGCCTGGCAGCAGGGTCAGCTATCGTATGCTGTTTGCAGGATCGAGGGAGGACGTCCTTGGTTTTAAACCCCGGTTGGAAGAACTACTGGCCGCGGGTGAACAATTAAGCGATATCGAGGACACCAACCCTCAAATACGCTCGGCAATGGACCGTTCCGGCCGTTTCCTCAACCTCGCTTCGCTTGTCAGTGTTCTGCTGGCTGCTGTTGCTGTTGCAATGGCTGCCAGGCGTTATGCCTTACGTCACCGCGACCGCATCGCATTACTTAAATGTCTCGGTTCACAGCAGACATTCATCCTCAGGCTAAACCTTTTGCAATTGGTCATGTTGACCATTATCGGCGCTGTTGCAGGCACGGTCCTCGGCTATTTTGCGCAGGAAGCCCTTGCCTGGATTGCGCGCGACCTGATCGCCCAGGAATTACCTGCGCCAGGTGTCTCACCGGTATTGCTTGGCCTTGTAACCGCACTATTCATACTCTGCGGTTTTGCCCTGCCCGACCTGCTGCAGATGGGCAAGACACCGGTGCTGCGGGTGTTGCGGCACGATGTTGAACCACCGCCAATGCGTTATGGCATCAGTTACCTCGCGGGCATTGCCGCCGTGCTGGCCCTGCTGCAATGGATGGTCCGGGATGTCGGCCTTGTACTGGGCATCGCAGCGGGTGCAGCGGGCACCTTTGCGATACTGGGCCTGGCCGGATGGCTGTTGGTGAAAACCACCGGCCGTTTTCGTGGTGTGGCCGGTGTAGCCTGGCGTTATGGGCTGGCGAACCTGAACCGCAGGGGCCGTGAAAGCGTTGTCCAGGTGGTCGCATTTGGTTTGGGCTTGATGGTTCTGATTCTATTGACCCTCGTCAGAAATGACCTGATGGATACCTGGCGGGACAGTTTACCACTGGATTCTCCCAACCAGTTCATAATCAATATCCAGCCCCATGAAGTTCCGCAGATGCAGCAATTCCTGGTGGAGAATAATATGGATGTGCCGCGTTTTGTGCCGCTGGTGCGGGCGCGTATGACAGCCATTAACGGGCAGGATGTCAACCAGATAAGTTTCGAGGATCCGCAGGGTGAACGCTGGGCCAAGCGGGAATCCAACCTCAGTTTTGCCGACGAGATACAGATCGGCAACCAGTTAACCGAGGGCGAGTGGTGGCAGCCCGGCACGGAAAATCACGAGATATCAGTCGAGGTGGATTTTGGCCGCGAACTCGGCGTCAAAATGGGTGACGAAGTCAGCTTTGACATCGCCGGCGAACCGCTAAAAGCAACCGTCACCAGCTTCCGGACCGTGGAGTGGGATACGTTCCGGCCTAACTTTTTCATGGTATTCTCACCTGCGGCGCTCGAGGGCTTTCCGGCCAGCTATATCACCGCGCTCTATGCCGGTTCTGAAGATGACGCCAAGGTCATTGAACTGATGCGGCAATTCCCAAGTGTTACCGTCATTGACCTGGAAGCATCGCTGGCGCAGGTGCGTGATGTCATGGACAAGGCTTCGCTGGCCGTGCAGGCTGTATTCGTCTTCACCCTGTTTGCCGGGCTGGCCGTGTTGTGGGCGGCGGTGCAATCCAGTCTTGATGAGCGCAGCTTTGAGAGTGCAATCCTGCGTACGCTGGGGGCGTCCCGCAATCGGGTATTGTCCGGTGTCGCGGTCGAATTCCTGGCTATCGGATTATTGGCAGGACTGCTTGCTTCAACGGGAGCAGGTCTTGCGGCCTGGCACCTGGCCGTCAATGTCTATGAACTGCAGTATCACTTCAGCCCGGTCATCTGGCTGACCGGACCACTGCTAGGCATGGTATTTGTCGGCGCCAGTGGCCTGATTGCGACGTGGCGGGTGGTTACCCATTCACCGGTTAGCGTCTTGCGGGGTGGCTGAGCTTGCGAGTGGTGCCGGCGAACTGGAAGTGTTAGATTTCACGGCAAAATAAAAAACCTGTGGCCCAATGGACTTACTCACCTCCTCACTTCTGCTGTTCGTGGTTGGCCTGGTCGCAGGGACTCTGAACGTCATAGCCGGTGGTGGTTCGCTGCTCACCCTGCCGGTGCTGATTTTTCTGGGCTTGCCGCCCACAGTGGCAAACGGCACGAACCGCCTGGCCATTCTAGTTGAGAGCATGGGGGCCGCATGGAGTTTTCATCGTCGAAAGCTTATCAGCCGGGATTGGCTTCTGATAACGGTGCCGCCAGCCCTGGCGGGAGCACTTTTGGGAACCCTGTTGGCGGTCAACATCGGCGAGCTGGCGTTCCAGAGAATCCTGGCAGTATTTCTCGTTGCTGCCGCCGCCTGGGCATTCTGGCATCCCGGCGGTCGTTTGGTGAGTGCCGGACGGGATGCAAGTGGGCCAAAGCAGCGCTTTGCCTATGCCGCTGCCTTTTTTTTAATAGGTATTTTTGGCGGATTTATCCAGGCAGGTGTCGGTTTCCTGATTTTGGCTGTTACCTCCATGGCAGGTTTTAACCTGATCCGCGGCAATGCACTGAAAGTCATCGTGGTACTGGCATTTACTCCCTTGGCCCTGGCACTTTTTGCCTTTACTGGAAAGGTAGATTGGGCCATGGGTTCCGCACTGGCGGCGGGCAACTTCCTGGGCGGACTTGCAGGTGTCCACCTGCAGGTTATCAAGGGACATACCTGGGTGCGTGGCGTCGTCACAGTAACCATTATCCTGTTTGCGATCCGATTGCTTTTCAGCACTTGAACACCTGGATGTTTACCGGCGCCGATATTATGCAGACGTCACGAAGGTGTTGCCGAAACAGGCAACTGCTTGAAATCATTATTGTACAGACATTGACAACCCGATAAATAAAGGCAATAGTTTCCCGCACCCAAAACGATTGGTTTTCGGCATCCGCCGGAAGTTTTCCGGCTAAAACGATAATAATCATCTGCAGAAAAGGAAAATAAAAAATGAAACGATTGAAGTATTCAAAATCACTACTCGTTAAGTTCATCGTTCTCTTTACCTTTTTGGGTCTCTCTGCCTGCGGGGAAAAACAGCAGACAGCTACAGCGGAACCCGAAAAAGTCAAACAGGAAACCATTGTCTGGAAACTGGCCCAGACCTGGGGCACCGGGTTCCCTATCTTCGGCGATGCGGTCATCCGCATGGCTGACCTGGTCAAGGTCATGTCCAACGGCGAAATGGAAATCCGGATTGACTCATCCAATAAGCACAAGGCCGCATTCGGCATACTGGATATGGTCAATGCCGGACAGTACGAGATGGGCCATTCGGGTTCCTACTACTGGAAAGGAAAGGATGCCAGCACCATGTTCTTCACGACCATGCCCTTTGGTATGATCGCACCGGAACAGTACGCCTGGTTCTACTACGGCGGCGGCATGGAGCTAATGAAAAAGGTCTATGACAAGCACGGGGTTTATTCCTTCCCCGGCGGCAATACCGGTAACCAGATGGGTGGCTGGTTCCGCAAGGAAATTAATTCGCTGGATGACTTCCAGGGTCTGAAGATGCGCATCCCGGGCTTTGCAGGCGAGGTCCTCTCAAAGCTCGGTGTTGTGGTGACCAACATAGCCCCGGGTGAGCTTTATACGGCCCTGGATCGAGGCACCATCGACGCGCTCGAATGGGTGGGTCCGTCACTTGACCTCAACATGGGTTTCCAGAAGATCGCTCCTTATTACTACACCGGCTGGCACGAACCGGCGACTGAATTGCAGTTCCTGGTTAACAGGGAAAAATTCGATGCTCTGCCCGAACACCTGCAGCAGATACTGACCACCGCGATGCAGTATTCAGCCTACGATATGTACGCCCGTTCCTACCACGAGAGCGCGGTCAACTGGGCATCGATCGAACAGGAGTTTCCGGAGGTTCAGATCCGTACGTTTTCGCCCGATATCATCAGCGCCATGAAACAGGCCAATGATGATTTGCTGGCTGAAAGCGCTGCCAACGATCCGATGTTCAAAGAGATCCTTGATTCGCAGACTGCCTATATGAAAATGGCGCGCAAGTGGACCGAGATTTCCGACTACGCTTATCTCAAAGATAATATTGAATAATACCAAGCAGACCCCCGGTCAAGGCCGGGAGTCTCTTTCAGTGCCCAAAGAACCTCAATGCTACTGAAGCTGGAAAAAATCTTCGACCACTTCTCTGACCTGATGGGATGGATCGCCGGTCTTCTTAACCTGCTGATGCTGGTCAACGTGTTTTACGATTCGATCATGCGCTATTTCTTCAACACGGGCTCTATCGCCATGCAGGAAATGGAATGGCACCTGTTTGCGATGGTTTTCCTGTTTGGTATCGCCTATGCGCTCAAGGAGGACGGGCATGTCCGCGTCGATATCCTCTACGACCGTTTTTCGCCACGCTGGAAAGCAATCATCAATATCGCCGGCACCCTGTTTTTGTTGCTGCCGCTGAGCATCCTGGTAGTCGAGGGTTCCATCTGGTATGTAACCGAGGCTTTCACTTCCGGCGAAATCAGCGGCGATCCGGGTGGTCTGACCCACCGCTGGCTGATCAAGCTGGTGATACCCGCTTCCTTTGTATTTCTGATTGTCTCCGCCACCGGGTTTGTCATACACAACATTAATATTTTCAGAGGCATTGAAGCAGCGCCGGTGCGGGATATTAAAAGTGAAATCCTGTAACGGCAAACATGAGGAGCGTGGGGCCAGTGAGTGAACTTGTTCATTTCGCGCGCTGCCTGCTCTCCTGCTGAGGTGACAGGCAAATGACCGGTCTCATCATGTTTGCCGTGGCCCTGCTGATGTTGCTGGTCGGTTTTCCGGTAGCATTTACCTTTGGCGGCGTGGCGGTCTTTTTCGGTCTGCTGGCGGAAGGCCCGGAAATGTTTTCCCTGATGCCGCACCGCATCTGGTCCATCATGAACAACACCATCCTGATGGCAATCCCGCTATTTATATTCATGGGTATCGTACTGCAGAAATCAAACCTCGCGGAACGCCTGCTGGAGTCCATGGGATTTCTGTTCGGCGAGATTCGCGGCGGGATAGCGATTTCGACAATCCTGGTCGGCGCATTACTGGCCGCATCAACCGGAGTCGTTGGCGCCAGCGTGGTTGCCATGGGCGTCATCTCCCTGCCAGTCATGCTGAAGTACAATTATGACAAGCGTCTTGCATGCGGCACTATCTGCGCTGCTGGCACGCTGGGACAGATCATCCCGCCATCGATAGTATTGATCATTCTCGGCGATGTTTTTCAGGAACCGGTCGGTGACCTGTTCAAAGCCGCGCTGTGGCCGGGCCTGTCACTGGTTGCTTTCTATGTTATTTATATCGTCGTAGTCACCCTGATGAAGAAAGACCTGGCGCCGCCCATCAAGCTGGAGTTGATGACGGGTACAAAAAGGCAGCAGGTTTTTCATGCACTCAGGGCGGTTATCCCGCCATTGGTGCTGATAGTCCTGGTACTTGGTTCGATATTGACAGGTGTTGCAACACCGACGGAGTCCTCCTCAGTCGGTGGCGTCGGGGCCATCCTGTTGGCAACCCTTTACGGTCGCTTTTCGATCAGAATGATCTGGGAGAGTTCGCTGGAAACCGTCAAGATCAGCGCCATGGTGTTTGCAATTCTTATCGGAGCCACCGCTTTTTCCATGGTGTTTACCTATACCGGTGGTGACTGGGTAGTCGAGCAGTTCATGCTGGGATTGCCGGGTGAAAAATGGGGCTTTCTGATCCTGTCCATGGCGATCATCATGGCATTGGGGTTTTTTATCGATTTCGTCGAAATCTCCTATATTGTGGTGCCGATTTTGGCCCCAATAGCTGCGAGTCTGGACATAAACCCCGTTTGGTACGCCATACTGGTTGCCATGAACCTGCAAACTTCCTTTTTGACTCCGCCATTTGGATTCAGCTTGTTTTATCTAAAGGGCGTCGCGCCAGCCGGCGTAAGGACGACAGATATCTACCATGGCGTCCTGCCGTTCATTTTTTTGCAGATGATCGTACTGGGCATCCTTGTACTGTTTCCAGAATGGTTTGGGTTCAAAGCACACTGAGTGGTCCCATCAGAACTCAGACAAAAAAATGGCCGGGTTTCCGGCCATTTTTTCTACGTGACATCTTTGTTTATCTGAATGTATAACGGTATTGAACACCCCACCTTGCAGGCTCATTGACGAAGCCGGTCAGGTTGTTAAAGTCGATGCCACCCACGATAACTTCCTCGTCGGTGATGTTGCGGCCAAATACTGATACCTCGTTATTGCCCCAGATATAACCTGAGCGCATACCGATCTCCGTCATTGCCTCGCCTCTGAATTCCGTCGCGTCATAGAGGAAGAAATTCGCGGCATCACGGTATGACAGATCACCAAATACGTAGAATTCACCGTTCTGCGTATTCATGCTCCAACGACCACTGGCGTAAACCAGCCATTTCGGTGCATGTGGCAATGGATTGCCATCGATCAGCACGGAGCCTTCAACCGACCCCGGCGGATCATTGACCGTACAAGGTGTCAACGGTGCGCCACAGGGGGCGATGGCCAGGTTTGAATCCCTGATTTCCGTGTCGTTGTAGCTGATGCCTGTGGTTAACAGGAAGCTGTCACCCAGCAAAGCTTCAAAATCAAGTTCAAAACCCTTGCCCCTGACCTCGTCGGCATTAACGACCTGGTTGAAGTTGGCTTCACCACCCACGGCAGTTAACTGGGCGTCATCCACGGTGTAATAGAACACGTTGAAGTTGGCGCGCGCCCTGCCGTCCGCAAAGGTAGTTTTAACACCCGCTTCCCAGGATATTGAAGTTTCTGAATCAGCAACGGAAACGGTGTCGCCGAACAACAGGCGCCCCTGGATGCTGGGAGCACGGAACCCCTTGGCCACGCGTCCGTAGATATTCGTGTCGTCATTTAACGAATGGGTCAGGCTGAGGTCCCAGCTGACTTCCGAATCATCGGCGTCTTCGAAGATCGGTCCAATCGGGCCAACCCCCAGGAATGAGAGCGGGGAAAGGAACCTCTCCGCACTGAAATCCTTTTTGTCATCAGAATAACGCAGTCCGAGTTTCATGACCGTGGCATCAGTGAAATCATAATCCATGGTGCCGAATACAGCCCACGCTTTTGTCTGCTGCTCCTGCAGAACGTATCCGTTCTCGCCGCCACCAAACAGGGTTGCATAGTTGAAGGTCTCAATGGTCAGGTCTTCATCAAAATAAAAGAACCCTGCTTGCCAGTCGAACTTGCCCCACTCGTTGGAAGAGAGACGGATTTCCTGTGTAAACTGGCTGTGATCAGGCAGGCCATCGGCTGACTCCGCATCAAATGGCACTGCACCCGGTCCACCGCTCCCAATCACGAAAATGCCACCGTAACCACCATCGATATCACCACGGCTGAAAGCCTCAACGGTTTCATAGCCGGTTACCGAGGTAAGCGTGGTCCGGCCAAGATCCCATTCCAGGCGGGCCATGGCCCCCCAGGCATCGACTTCCTGGATGTTGGTGCCGTCAAACCAGACCTTGTCCCGCTTGTAATTGTTCTTATCCAGGTTGTTGGTGCCGGACTCTATTATATTGGCGCGAAAAAGACGTGCAGTGCCATCGAGGCTTCGCGCATGCGCGCTTAGCAAGGCTGAAAAATCATTACCGCCGTCGTAAGCGACCTGCGCCCTTGCGGCCCACTCGTCAAAACCACCCAGCGCATTTTTCTTGCCAATGTTTTCGTTATCCACCCAGTCATCACGCGACATGTAGATTGCCGAGATGCGCGCTGACCAACTGTCGCTCATGGCGCCACCGAATGCACCCTCCAAAGTCGTATTGGAGTGGGTGCCATAAGAGACTGTGGCATAACCGGGCGTTTCCGACCCTGGTTTGACCGAGTCAACCTTCACGATACCTGCTGGTGTATTACGGCCAAACAGGGAGCCTTGCGGCCCACGCAACACCTCGATCCGTTCGATGTCAAAGATGGGGAAACCCTTCAGCATCGGGTTTTCCTGTACCACCTCGTCATAGACCAGTGAAACAGGTTGCGATGCGTTGATATCGAAATCAGTATTACCCCAGCCACGGATGTAGAAACGTGGAAATGCGCGGCCAAAAGAAGACTCGATGTTCAGGCTGGGAACCTTGCCGCGCAGAAAGCGGATATCCTCGCCCGCGCCGGATGTCATCATATTCAACTGGTCGCTGTTGAAAGTTGTGATCGACAGGGCCACGTCCTGCACGCTTTCCTCACGCTTTGTAGCCGTTACGATCACTTCCTCCAGCACGCCGCTCACGTAGTCCTGGTCGTCCTGAGCGTATACAACACCCATAGAAGCTAATGATATAACCGATGTAATAACAAATGGATACAGGAAATATCTAGAATTTCCAGAAACTCTATTGATACTCATTGATGTGCCTTTTTTGTGGTTGGTTTTACCCGGTCCATGACGTTCCGGATTGTTCTACCCAGGGTTGCTTACAACCAGTGACAACAGTTGTACCGGGAAATCCGGATGCCTTGTCCCGGGCCGTTCTTGTGTAGAGCTTTATACCATATTTCGGTACTCAAAAGGACGCCCGGAATAACAGATTCACTGTTTCTTGCCGCACATCGTTTAATTTTTTTGCATGATCTATACTAAATCAGACAAGCCCATTGGTTAACAGGCATTCAACGAGGCCAACTATGGATCCGAAAGTTACGGAGTTATACAACGAGTACATTCATGGCGATATGCCAAGACGCTCTTTTCTGAAAAAGCTTGCAGCCATCACCGGCGGCGCAGCAATTGCAAACGCAACCCTGGCCCTGGTGGAGCCAAATTACGCAATGGGGCAACAGGTTGCACCCGAAGACGAACGTCTGCAGCAGGGATATGTCAGTTACATGGGTAACCAGGGACCGGTCAAAGCCTATTTTGCCAGGCCGGCAGATTCCGGCGACCCTCTGCCCGGCGTGCTTGTCATTCATGAGAACCGCGGCCTTAATGCACACATTGAGGACGTTGCCCGGCGTGCCGCGCTTGCAGGTTATATTGCCGTTGCCCCAGATGGCCTCTCATACGTAGGCGGTGCACCGGAGGATCAGGAACAAGCCCGTGACAAGTTCCGGGAGGCTGACACCAACACCATTACCGCGGATGTGATCAAGGGCATGGGCTATCTCAAATCACGCCCTGACTGTAGCGGAAAAATCGGCTCCGTTGGATTTTGCTATGGTGGGGGTGTTTCATTGCAGTGTGCGCTGGCAGACCCAGGCGCCGATGCCTGTGTGCTGTATTACGGGCGAGCTCTCAGTGATGAACAGACTGCCCAGGTCACCGTGCCACTGATGATGAACTACGCAGGTGAGGACGCACGCGTCAACGCCGGGATTCCGGAATTCCGTACATCACTGGATAAACACAAGATCGCCTACAGCCTGCACATGTACCCGGGTACTGGCCACGGGTTCCACAATGACACCAGCCAGGCCCGCTATGACGAGGCTGCCGCTAAGCTTTCCTGGCAAAGGACTATTAATTTTTTCAACCACTACCTGAAAGGCTGAACATAACGGGCGGTTGTTTTAAGCCTTTACCCGCGGACTAAAGACACCCTGCTCCTCTCGTGGGCCTTTTGTTTCAGGGTTGTCTTTTCCTCCGGGTCCAAAAAAGCCATGTCCAGTGCGTCGACCTGGGCCTGGCGTATTTGCTCACCGTTTAGGCCAATGGCAAGCGCGGCGACTTCGTATTCGTGCGCCAGGTCGATGGCACTGATACCGGGGTCGTCGGTGTTCAGGCAAAATTTCACACCACGGTCCGCCAGCACTTTGATAGGGTGCGAAGCATAATCCTTGACGGCGCTTATGTGCAGGTTTGAGGTCGGACAGGATTCGAGGCCGATATCACTTTCAACCAGGTAATCAACCAGGGCGGAATCTTCAATGGAGCGGAACCCGTGACCTATACGTTCTGCTCCAAGATCTTTGATCGCCGACCATACGCTATTTGGTCCATCGGCCTCGCCGGCATGGATGGTCACATGCAAACCGGCATCGCGGACCCGCTTGAAATGTTCGACAAACAAAGGCGCAGGAAAACCTGCCTCATCACCCGCAAGATCCACCGCCACCAGGTGGTCGCGATGTGAAAGCATCGCATCCAACTCCTGCATGCAAACCGCGGCCCCATAGGTACGGCTGAGTCCGCCAATGATATTGGCACGCACACCGGTGTCACGTTCAGCGGCACGGACGCCGTCAGCACAGGCCTCCATGACTTCGGCCGGATGCATGTCGTGCGCCTGAGCCATAAACCACGGGCTGAATCGAAGCTCGATATAGTCAATACCTTCGCGCTGCGCGTCTTCAACATTTTCATAGGCCACACGCCGGCAGGCATCAGCATCCACCAGCACTGCGATCATGTGCTCAAAACGATCGATGAACGCCATCAGGCCGGGTGCTGATTCATCGATATGAATGTAGGGCGCCAACCCGGCAACATCATGGGCAGGCAATGCAATACCATGCTGGTCGGCCAGGTCCAGGATTGTTTCCAGCCGGATACTACCGTCAAGATGACGGTGCAGTTCACATAATGGCAAAGTTGTGTCAATCATGTGAAATATTTCATCCCGGACTTGATCCGGAATCCATTTGCCCTTCAACCCAGGCCTTGACGTTGGCCTCCAGCACGCTCAACGGCAAGGCGCCTTTACCGAGCACTTCGTCATGGAAACCACGGATATCAAAATTCTCACCGAGCGCATCGGTCGCCCATGCCCTCAGCTCCTTGATCTTCAATTCACCGATCTTGTAAGCCAGCGCCTGGCCTGGCCAGACAATATAGCGATCGACCTCCACGATTACATCGTGTTCCTGTTTGCCGGCATTCTGCATAAAGTAATCAATGGCCTGTTGACGCGTCCAGCCAAGGTGGTGCATCCCGGTATCAACAACCAGGCGGATTGCACGCCACATCTCGTAAGTCAGTTGTCCAAATTTTGAATAGGGATCTGTATAAAAACCCATATCCTCACCCAGGCTCTCAGAATACAAACCCCAGCCCTCGGTGAACGCGGTATACCCACCCACCCGACGGAACCACGGCACATCCTCCAACTCATCCTGTAATGCCAGTTGCAAATGATGGCCGGGAACTGCTTCATGTAAGGTCAGGGCCTCCATCTCCCAGCGTGGACGGGTGTCCAGTGCATAGGTGTTGGCAAAGAAATTACCGGGACGCCCGGCCTCGACAGAACCTCGCTGGTAATAGGCGGTGGTCTGGGATTTTTCGGCGTACGCCGGTACCGGAATGACCCCGTATGGCGTTCTCGGCAGCTTGCCAAACAACTTCATCA
>CALBDB010000069.1 GCA_937927755.1 uncultured Lysobacterales bacterium | reverse complement strand
CACCATCCCGGTGTATATACCCTCCTACTGAGACACGCCACGAGTATGTCCCTATAGGCTCTGCCGCCAACATCCTGTTGGCGAAGGTCTCAGTAGGAGGGTATACACACCGAACTGGTGTTCAGTGCGAGACTGGAAGGGTGTATGGCCCAAATTGGAAATCAGTGCGGAATCTAAAGGTGACTCGCCAGGGTTTTTGGCTTCAAGCTTCGCTCGGGCCTTCTTTCGAACCAGCTTCATTCTCTGCCGCTTCTCCTTCAACTGCCCGTGGCCATGTTTTCAATACGGCTTGCACCACCGTTGCCAAGGGAATAGCGAAGAAGACACCCCAAAAACCCCATAAGCCGCCAAAAACGAGGATTGCGACAATGATCGCCACGGGGTGAAGGTTCAGCGCCTCGGAGAAAAGCAGGGGCACGAGCACATTGCCGTCGAGGGCCTGGATGATTGCGTAGGCGATCATCACCTGGCCAAAATTCCAACTCCACCCCCATTGGAAATATGCAACGAACGCGATCGGTAACGTTATGACAGCTGCACCAATATATGGGATCAGAACGGAGAACCCGACCATGGTTGCCAGCAGTGCCGAATACTGCAATCCAAGGGAAACAAAAGTGATGTAGCTCACTGCACCGACGATTACGATTTCACCAGCCTTTCCGCGTACGTAGTTGGCAATCTGGGCCTCGACATCTATCCACACGGAAGTAACCAGGTGACGCTCATCCGGCAGGTAACCTTTAAACCAGTCAATCAGAAGATTCTTGTCTTTGAGCAGGAAAAAGACAAGCACCGGGATCAATACCAGCAGTACCAGCAAACCCACCACCGTGCCAGCCGATGTCAAAGACCATGTCAGGAATTGTTGGCCTGCGAGCCCCAGCTCGGTACCCACACCGCCAATCAGGTTTTGAACCTGCACCTCCGATACCATTTGCGGGTAACGCTGGGGTAGCTGTAGCAGGAGTTCCTGTCCCTGGGTGATGTAATTGGGTATCTGTTGCACCAGTTGGGTCACCTGGCGGATCAACATTGGCACCAGGCCGAATAACAGGAAGAAAAGCGTGGCCAGAAACAGCAGGAAAACCAGCAATACGGAAGCAAGTCTTGACAAGCCCAGCTTCTGCAGACGTGCGACCACCGCTTCAAGCAGATAGGCGAGCACGATGCTTGCGAATACCGGCGCCAGCATTCGGCCGAGCCCGGCCACAACTGCAACGCCCACGATAATCACTATGCCAAGAATTACAACCTGGGGGTCGGCGAATGTTCGTTTAAACCACGAGGTTAACAGGTTCATGTGAGGTGGCCCTGGCCCATCAATTTAGGAGTTGTTAACAAGCCGGGCAATTGGAACACTCAAGCCATTTGGCGAAGTGGATGCGCCTCAGAAATCCCAGGTCCAGTAAGCTTCAAGTTCAAAATCCTGGCTCAGCTGATCAGTGGTAACACCCAGCACATTTCCGCCAAAGGCGTATTCTGCAGGTGCATACGCAGCATTGATATCAAATCGGCTTGTCATGCTCATGCGGCGGCTGTAACCAATAGTCATGGCATTCTGTGCCAAATCGGCATCAATGGCCTGGCTAAGCACCCGGGAGCTTGGTGAAGGCTGTGAACGGGAGCTGAAATCGATATGCCAGGATGTGCCCTTGTTATCCGCCCAGGCCCATCCAACCGAGTAAACGGTCAAATCGTCCCATGAAAAGCTCGGGCTGGTTGAATCACCCAGCAGGGACAGGAAACGTCCCGGCAGATTCTGGCTCGCAAATGCACCGACCTCGCTGTAAAGAACCCTTTCAACCGATACATTCAACCAGGATCTGTCACCTGCCTGGAACGCAAGACCGAGACGCGCACGGGCCGGAATATCAAGGTCAGCCGGCTGTGAGTATACGCCCCGGAAGTTGGCAAATTCGTTCATATCGATACGGGACTGGTAACCCGCATCCAGTGTTAAGCCCTCGGTAAGTTCGCTGCGTAGCGCAAGGCTTACACCGGCCCCATAACCAGTTTCCTGGTAAGGATCATATACAGTGGAGCGCAAATTGGCCGGCAGCGAGCGGTCATAGGAATGCAGGCCAAGACCCGCAACACCATAACTCTGTGTCGCAAAGACTGCTGAAACACCAATAACCTGACTGTCATTCAACTGGTGCAGCAGACCCGGTGACACCAGCTTGCGTTCGAGGCCGGGGGTACCGGCACCCCTGAACGGAACAAAGTTACGCATTGCCACTTCGTTTGAGTATTGCCAGTCTACCTCGAGCCTGAGGTATGTTTCCGGCTCACCAAGTATTTGCTTGGCAAAAAATGGCAGGATGATTTCGGAGTGCTGGTTCATCCAGGACACGTTCAATGGCTCTGCAGCCGGATCCAGCAGGTAACCAGGCGTCAGTTCCTGTGCAAGATAATCCTGCCAGGGACCCAACTCGAAGCCCAGTACGTAGAACGGGGTCAAGCCAGTGCCGCCGGCGCTGAAGCCTGTCATTGGCAGGCCTGAAACACGAGCAGCAGACAGCGTCGGAACCATGCCCGCTATCAATAACAATGCTGCTAAAAAACGATATTTCATTTCTGACGCAATGACCCCACGCACAACAATATGCAATTGTGCAGAAATATGGCAGGAAAACCACAAAAAGTCAACGTAAAACACCTTCCGGGGCAATTCGGAACAAAGCGCAGGATTACATTGAGATATGTTCCATAACAGATTGTTTTATATTAATAAGGTCTGCGCGATCGGATTAGGCCGAAATTTCGATGAAAGAGCAGTTGCAGCCTGCTGGTGATGATCGGCGTTGCATGTATGCAACATTGCTTCACTGCTATAAGTCGCCATCCATATCCAACTCGACCAGTTCTGAATAACCACCGATCGGTTTGCCGTCAATGACGATCTGGGGAACCGTGTGGCCACCGGTCAGTTTCCGCATTTCCCTTTCTGCAGTACTATCGCCCATTACTGAGATTTCTTCAAAAGCTAGGCCGCGCTTGGCGAGCAGCTTTTTTGCCGCGAAACAGAATGCGCAATAGCCCTTGGTGTACATCTTTATTTGCATGGTATCTTACATAGAATTTAATTGAATTAACTTTATCCCGGTATACAAGCGGGCACGGACTGCCTATTATCTGTTGTCTGAATAGCCAAACCTTCCTTACAAGGAAATCAACGTTAAACCAGGGTCAATTCGACGAACAAATGAACATCGGCAGTGTCTTAAAAATGATGCCGTCAGTCTCAAGGAAAGCATGGTTCGGGTCAAGCAAAAACACGGTTTATTAAAGCAACTCCTGGTAGCGGTTCTGGTAACTGCCGTCAGTGTGTCGAGCATTGCCCAGACAAGCAGGCTCGACTTGCCGGAATTGGGTAATTCTGCCAGCGACGTACTGTCAAACAGCGAGGAAAAAGAGTACGCAAAAGGCCTGGTTCGCCAGATGCGTGCCTATGAGTTGTTGGTTGAAGACCCGCTGATTTCCGACTTCTTTTCCGACATGGGTTTTAACCTCGCATCGCGCAGCGATCAGCCGAAAGCCGCATTCACCTTTGTCGTACTCGACCAGCCCGTCATCAACGCATTTGCGGCCCCCGGCGGCGTTATCGCGCTACACAGCGGCCTGATCCTGCTGGCCGATACACAGGATGAAGTGGCCGGTGTGCTGTCACACGAGATTGCACATATCACGCAACTTCACATGTACCGGGCTTTTGAAAAAGGCAAGACCATGAATACGCTTGCCATGCTGGCCATGCTGGGCCTGATCCTTGCCAGTGGGGGCGACGGTGATGTTATCAGCGGTGCGGTTGTCGGCACACAGGCGGCCGCAGCACAAGCCCAGATCAACTTCACCCGTCACAATGAGGTTGAAGCAGACCGGGTCGGTATCAGGACGCTGGCAGCTGCTGGTTATGACCCACAGGGCATGGCTGACTTTTTTGGAAAAATGAGCCAGACCAACCGGGCCAATGGCGAAGGCCCGCCCGAGTTTTTACGTACGCACCCCATGTCCGTCGACCGTATCGCCGAGGCCGAAAGCCGCATCCACAGCCTGCCGCCGGTTGAGGTGGACGAAGGCAGGCAGTTCTATATCGTCCAGGCCAGGCTGCGAGCCCTGCTTGAAAAAGATCCAAACAAGGCCATCAAGCATTTCAATGCCGAACTTGAAAAACTACTCACCGAAGCGAGAAAAAACGGCAACCTCTATGGCCTGGCCATTGCAAAACAAAGGAATTCAGAATACGAAGAAGCGGAGGCCATACTCAGCGGCTTGCTTGAAAACGAACCATTCAGGCTGGCATTCCAGCTGCAAATGGCAAACCTGCAACTGGCGAGAGGCCGGCACGATCAAGCCATTAGCGCTTTTGCTGACCTGTATCACAGCTTTCCCGGCAACCAGGCGATCGCGCTTGAGTACGGCAAGGCGCTTTTGGAGCAGCGGGACCCCGAACTTGCACAGACTGCCAGCGTCGTTTTGAGGCAACAGATTCTCTCAAAGAAAGACGATCCCGCACTTTTCGCACTTTACGCACAGGCGGCCAACCTGGCCGGGGATGATGTCCGGGCCACCGAGGCAATCGCGGAATCCTATTATCAGCGCGGTGGAACCACGGAGGCGATCACCCAGTTGGAGAGCCTGGAGAAACGCGAGGACCTTGATTATTACCAGCGGGCCAGGGTCAGCGCGAGACTGATGGAGTTGCGCATCGAAATGACCGCTGAAGAAAAGTAAGCCTGTAAAGTCCGCCAGCGACAATTCACCTCCATGATTGTCATGAAATTGTCATATACCGCCTTATAATGTGCGGAATGAGCATTAACGTCTCGAACCCTGGCAAAAAACCGGTAAACGTACTGGTGGTTGATGACGAATCCGCCATACGTGAAATGATCAGGTTCGGACTCAATAAATCGGGAATGTCGGTGGAATGTGCCGCCAGCGGCAGGGAGGCGTTGATAAAGATCAATGAGCGGTTACCCGATATTATGCTGCTCGACTGGATGATGCCCCATATGAGCGGCCCCGAATTGACCCGCCGCTTGCGCAAGGACCCGGTCACGACAAACATCCCGATCATCATGCTGACTGCAAAGGTATCCGAAGATGACAAGGTGACCGGATTGGACGCTGGCGCCGACGATTATGTCATCAAGCCGTTTTCTCCAAGGGAGTTGATTGCCAGGATCAATGCGGTCCTCCGCAGGACCGATCCCGATGGGTCGGACGGTAAAATTACCGCAGGTGACATTACGCTGGATACGGAGTCGCGACAGTTGTTTCTTGACGGGAACCCAACCCATATCGGCCCCACCGAGTATCGCCTGCTTGAATTCTTCATGACCCATGTCAACCGCGCTTACAGTCGTTCCCAACTGCTGGACCACGTCTGGGGCACTAATGTATTCCTGGAAGAACGTACAGTCGATGTACACATCAGGCGCCTGAGAAAAATTCTGGAAGTGGCAAATCTGCAGCATTACATACAAACTGTACGTAGCCATGGATATCGGTTCGTAATCGAAGAAAGCCGGTAATCCAACACAACACTGCGATGATCAAACCCAACTGGACACGTCACCTGACCTACCTGATTGTTGGAACTGCATTGGCCCTGTTAATCGGTTGGTGGTCCGGGCAATTGGTCCTGATCCCGGCTATTTTCCTGTTGGCGTATCTTACCTGGCAGTTTTACAACAGTTTGCGTCTGTATAAATGGTTGCAGTCGTGGGATGCAGACCCACCGGAAAGCCTTGGCATGTGGGCGCATATTTTTGACCGGATCGCCGCCCTGCAAAAGCAAAACCAAAAGAGAAACCGTCAGTACCAGAAGGTCATTGACGATTTCAGGGGTATGGCCGATGCGTTCCCGGACGCGACGCTGGTCGTTGACAAAAACAACATCATCAACTGGTTTAACGATTCGGCAGTACGACTGCTTGATTTGCAAAACCCTGGCGACCTCGGCCAGGCCGCAACCAACCTTATCAGAGACCCGGCATTTGCAGATTGGCTTTCCGTTCACGACCAACTACAGAGCACGCTGGAAATCACCTGCCCTACCGATGACAACATTACTCTGCAAATTAGTGCGGTACGTTTCAGAAAGAACCAGCAACTGCTAATACTCCGCGACATCACCGATGTACATAACCTGGAACGCATGCGGCGCGACCTTGTCGCCAATGTTTCCCACGAATTGCGGACTCCTTTAACGGTCTTGCTCGGTTACCTGGAAATACTCAAATCGCAGGACGGTGAAGCGAACCCTGAAGCCATTGAAAAGATGTTCAAACAGGCCCGCCAGATGAATGCCCTGCTGGAAGACCTGCTCGAACTCTCCAGGCTTCAGGATACTGAGCGCCATGACGGCTCTGCCAGGGTAGACATCCCTGCCATGCTGACTCAACTTTCTGAACAGGCAGAAGACCTGAGCCAGAGAAATCATAAATTGAACTTCGAGATTGAGCCGGGGCTCAATCTGCGCGGGGTGGAACCTGACCTGAAAAGCGCATTTCAAAACCTGATTGTTAACGCGATCAATTACACACCAGCCAAGGGAAAGGTTTCTGTGCACTGGCAGGAAACAACCGAGGGCCTGGTATTGAGTGTCAAGGATACCGGCGTGGGCATACCACACCGCGATATTCCACGCATTACAGAACGATTCTACCGGGTTGGGGACGACCGTAACCGCAAAACCGGCGGTACCGGGCTTGGCCTCGCCATCGTCAAACACGTGTTGAACACACACGATGCCAAACTGGAAGTGCGCAGCGAGCCTGGCATCGGCAGCGAATTTCGTTGCATTTTTCCTCCAGGCAGAAAAGCCTGAACCCGCTCCAAGACTTAGTAATGTCCGGCCGATCTGCCAGGCCTCCCCTGCAATCCTGATAATACTCCCACCTGTCATATAGCTGTCACATAAGTCAACTACCATTTCTCCGATCTCAACTATGAATGTAGAAACTCCAGGAGGGGTGTTGTTATGAAATTCAGTATCAGTGCATTACTAGTATCGGTCGCGCTAATTAACCCGACTGCCGTTCTTGCCCAGGCCGCGGTGGATGAAACTCTGCCCGTATATGAAAAAACCAGCGGAGTGTCCGGCAACCTGTCGAGCGTTGGTTCAGATACGCTGGCTAACCTGATGACCCTGTGGGCGGAATCTTTCAAGAAGACCTACCCAAACGTCAACGTACAAATCCAGGCTGCCGGTTCATCCACTGCGCCGCCGGCACTGGCCGAAAACACTTCCAACCTCGGCCCCATGAGCCGTTTGATGAAAGACAAGGAAGTGGAATCATTCGAGAAAAAATTTGGCTACAAGCCAACGGCAATAGCCGTTGCGATTGACGCGCTCGCTGTTTTTGTCCACAAGGACAACCCGATCGAAGGCCTGACGATCCCACAGGTTGACGCCATTTTTTCTTCGACCAGGACTTGCGGTGATCCCAAAGACATCAACGTTTGGGGCGATATTGGCTTAACCGGTTCGTGGGCCGACAGGGAAATTCAGTTATATGGACGCAACTCTGTATCCGGCACCTACGGATATTTCAAGAGCAAGGCGCTTTGCAAAGGGGATTTCAAGAATACCGTCAATGAACAACCGGGCTCCGCTTCGGTGGTGCAGTCTGTGAGTTCCTCAATTAACGGCATCGGCTACTCGGGTATCGGTTACACGACCTCCTCCGTACGGGCGATTCCATTGTCCAAAGAAGTTGGTAAAGAATTTGTTTCAGCCAGTCCGGAGAATGCAATTTCCGGCACTTACCCACTGGCACGTTTTCTTTATGTATACGTCAACAAGGAGCCGGGAAAACCGCTTCCGCCATTGACTGGCGAGTTCATCAAGCTGGTTCTGTCCCGCGCAGGCCAGGAAGTAGTAGTCAAAGATGGCTACATCCCGTTGCCGGCCAAGGTTGCTGAACGGGAAATGGCGAAAATCCAATAGTCCAAACAAGAATTATTAATCAGAAGGAATTAGTCATGATGACTTTGAAAAAAACGCGATACCTGATCGCAACCACCCTGTGTTCTTTGCTGCTGCTATCGCCAGTGGTGACACAGGCAGCAACGGATGAAGACTTTGCTGCCATGCGTGAGCAACTGATGGCCCTGACTGCTCGCCTGGACCGCCTTGAAGCCGAAAACCGGGAACTGGCAGCCGCCAATGCAGAAATGGCTCAAAGCACCCAGCAAACTGCCGTGGCAGTTGCAGCAGTCAGTGAAAAAACCGAAGCGGTTGCGGCTGAAGTGAAAGAGCAATCGGAAGCAACCAGCTGGACTGATAAGATGCGCTGGAAAGGCGACTTCCGTTACCGCTATGAGAGCTTCGATATTGAAGGAAAGCCGAATCGCGATCGAAACCGTGTCCGTGCCCGTGCCGCACTTATTGCTGATGTAACACCAACCATTGAAGTCGGCCTTGGCCTGGCGACCGGCGGTGACGACCCCGTCTCTTCAAACCAGACGCTGGGCGGCGGCGGCTCCACCAAGGATATGAGGCTCGACCTGGCGTACTTTGACTGGTCCGGCCTGGCCAACACGAACGTTTATGGTGGTAAATTTAGTAACTACATCTACAAGTCGGGCAAAAACGCACTGCTCTGGGACGGAGACTGGCGACCGGAAGGTACCGGAATCAAGTTCGCAAAAGGCATATTTTTTGCAAATGCCCTGGGCACCTGGATTGAAAGCGACAGTAACAAGGGGCAGTCATTTGCCTACCTGACACAGGCGGGCATCAAGTTGCCCATTGGCGATAATCTGAAGCTGACAACCGGCCTGGGCTATCATAATTTTGATACCAAGGGTAACGGCTCATACTTTGGTGATGACGATGATTTCTTTGGCAACAGCTTTGACCCGGTTACCAAAACCTACCTGTACGACTATGAAGAGCTCGAAGTCTTCGCCGACCTGGACTTCAGCCTGTTTGATCTGCCTGCCCAGGTGTTTGCCAATTACGTGCAAAACCAGGCGGCCGATGATAATGACACTGCGTATGCATTTGGTTTGAAGCTTGGTTCAGCGAAGAACAAGGGTGATTGGCAGTTTGGGTATGTCTACCAGGAGCTTGAGGCGGATTCAGTTCTCGGTCTGCTGACCGATTCCGACTTCGGCGGCGGCGGCACCGATTCAAAGGGTCACATCTTTAAGGGCAGCTATGCCATCGACAAGAACTTCAATGCTGCCTTTACCTATTTCATCAACGATGTCGGGCTTCAAAGAGAAGACCCCATTGACTTTAAACGGTTGCAGTTGGACCTGGTGTTCAAATACTGAGACTTCCTCTCTGACAAAGTGTCCGTATAATCGGACATTAGCGATAAAGAACGGGCCCAATCGGGCCCGTTTTACTTTAAAATGCATATCCAATGTTTGATTTAACCTCCTTTGATCATCGAATCGCATGAATCGTTTTCTTCACCTGGCTACCGGTCTGACTGTACTGCTGATCATTATCTCGGTACCGGGCACCCTACGGGCACAGGACAACCCGCAGACCGAGCTTGAAGAGGCTACGAAAAAAATTGAAAGCAAACAAAAAGAAGCGACAACAGATTTGCGTGAATCCGTACATGAAAACCTTGACACCATTCAGGAGGATGCTCAATCAAGCTCGGACCTGAAGATGGCGCAGGATGCTTTAGAGACTGCCAGGGAACAGCAAGCAGACAACACCGCTGAGGTTCAAACGCCGACCCCGGATGCGGAACCAGGTACCGAAGCCGAACAGGCGCCCGCAGTGACAGAAAAGAAATCGATTATCGATTATTTACAGGCAGTTCCGGGTTTTTTGCAATCAGTGCCCGACAGGGTGCCTTTTATTCGCGAGAGAGGGCTTATTTTCTTCGGCCGGACAGAGCTTGACTACGCATATTACAGCTCGGGAATTACCAGCAGTGATTCCGGGTTCAGGGTTCGAAGCCTTCGTGCAGGTCTGGCCAAGGCATTCCCGCACAGCATATCCATGAAGGCAGAAGTTGATCTGACCGACGGCGACAGCAATTTCGCTGATCTCTATGTTCGATATCGTCATAAACGCTGGGGGTTGTTCACCGCAGGTAATCAAAGAGTTGCCCAAACCCTGGTCAACCAGACATCCAGAATCTCACGCACCTTTATGGAGGAGCCGTTACCTGCTGAAGCATTTGGCCTGGGCCGCAGGCTGGCCCTGGGTTGGGATGTTAACAAGTCAAAGGCTGGTATTCACTTTACGCTGTTTGGCCCTGACCTCAATGGCAGTATAGGTGACTCAGGTTTTGCCGGACGGGTGTATTTCAATCCAACCCGGGACCGCTTCAGCCTGTTTCATGTTGGCTTATCCGGGGTATCTGAAAACATGAGCCGCAAGACCCGGTTTTTTTCACATCCGGAGTCACGTGTCACAAGTAAAAGACTCGTTGATACCGGAATATACGATGATGTCACGCACCAATATATCGGCGCTGCTGAAATAGCAGGGGCAAAAGACTCATTCATGTTCCGTGGTGAGTTTTTTCGTGCCACGTGGCAACGGTCTACTGCTAAAGACCCCGTTTTTGTGGGGGGGTACATCCAGGCGAGTTGGGTGCTAACCGGAGAATCGTTCAACTACACCCAGGGTAAATTTATTCGAATCCGGCCTCAAAGCCTCAAGGGAGCCTGGGAAGTTGCAGTGCGATACTCAATGGTTGACCTGAATGATCGTGATGTGACCGGCGGCAAGGAAAGGAACTTCACTGTTGGCCTGAACTGGTATGCACCGGCCAACCAGTTTCGCGTAATGTCCAACCTGATATTTGTCAGGACAGATGAATATGCAGGCAACGAAAGTCCGACTATTATTCAGTTAAAGGCACAATTTCACTGGTGATATGAATACTGACCCAAATTTGGATACCTACGCTGCCGTAGACCTGGGCAGTAACAGCTTTCATATGCTGGTTGCGAGGCGTGAACACGGTGAGCTGCGAGTGCTCGACCGCATCAAGGAGATGGTTCGCCTGGGTGGCGGCCTGGATAGCGAAGGCAACCTTGATCCGCAGGTCCGGGAAAACGCACTCAACTGCCTGTCCCGTTTCGGTCAGCGGTTGAGAGGAATTCCTGCAGATAACGTTCGCGCTGTCGGCACCCAGACTTTCAGGCGTCTGAAAAATACCGACGAGTTTCTGACAGCGGCCGAACTGGCACTCGAGTGCCCGGTAGATATCATCGCCGGCCGTGAAGAAGCCCGGCTGATCTACATGGGTGTAAGCCAATGGGTTACCGAAGAACAGCGGAAACAGCTTGTTATCGATATTGGCGGCGGAAGTACGGAACTGATCATTGGTGAGGGGCCTGATCCGCTTGAACTGGAAAGCCTGCAATTCGGCTGTGTTTCTGTGACCAACCGGTTCTTTTCAGACGGCAGAGTTACCGCCAGAAGACTCAGAAAGGCCCGGCGGGCCGTGCTTGCCGAATTACAGGACATCCAGTCCATTTATCGCAGGACCGGCTGGCAAACAGCCGTCGGATCGTCGGGAACCGTCCGTTCGGCAGCAGCAATCTGCCAGGCCAACGGCTGGTGTGAGAATAAAATTACCCGGGAAGCACTGAAAAAACTCCGACTCAAGGCCTTGTCCTTCAAAACCACTGCCGAGATTGCAATCGAAGGCTTGAGTGAGCGCCGCCAACCTGTATTTATCGGCGGGCTTGCCATTTTGCTGGCCTGCTTTGAAGCCCTGGAAGTCAGTGAACTGCAAATCTCACAATTCGCCCTGAGAGAAGGGCTTTTGAGCGACATGCTGGGCCGTCTTGAGCATCGTGACCCACGGGACAAGGCCGTTAGAGCCCTGATGTCCCGCTTTGGAGTGGATTCCGGGCAGGCAGCGCGGGTTCGCACGACAGCGTTGGATCTGTTTAACCAATTACAGCCCTCGCACGGGCTTGGTGAGGCATACCGGGAACTACTCGGATGGGCCGCTGAACTACACGAGATCGGGTTGGGCTTGTCGCATGAAAGCTACCAAATCCACTCCGCCTACCTGGTGGAAGCTTCGGACATGGCAGGTTTTTCACGGCAGGAGCAGCTTTTCCTTGCTGCATTGGCAGGTTTCCAGCGACGTGACATACCAAAGGACTTCTCGGCCAAACTTCCAAGGCGCCTGAGTATAATTCTGCCGGTTCCACTGCTTTGTATGCGCCTCGCCTGGATTTTTTGCCGGACGCGGGAGGATAGTGCAATTCCTGATATTGAGATCAGCATGTACGATTCGAGGGTCCTTTTGACCCTGTCAGAAGACTGGAATAAACATCACCCCCTGACCATTGCCGATCTTGAATATGAAGAACAAGCTCTGCAAACGACCGGCCTGCAGTTGGAAATCAAATACACAGACCATGAATCCGCCTGACAACTGGCGCCCTGCGGCTGACCCGGCGAATCTGAAAGCACGGGCATGTTTGCTGCAGGACATACGTGAATTTTTCGCCAGCCTGGGTGTCATGGAAGTCGAAACACCGCTGATATCGCGAGCAGGCAATACCGACCCCGGGATACACTCCATCAAGACCGACTCCGGTGCTTACCTGCGGACCTCACCAGAGTTCGCACTGAAACGGCTCCTGGCCTCTGGTAGTGGTGACATATATGAACTCGGCCGGGTGTTCCGGGCCGGCGAATCGGGCCGCGCCCACAATCCTGAGTTCACCATGCTCGAATGGTACCGGAACGGCTTCAGCTACCAGGAACTGATGGACGAGGTTGCCGCACTTGTTAAACACTGTGGTCGCGGGAAGTTTGATCAATGGCGAATAGAAAAACTGAGCTATAGGGAACTTTTCCTGCGACACCTTGAGATCGACCCGTTTTCTGCAGACACTGCTGATCTCTCAGTTGCCGCAAGCAGACATGGTATTGACGATATCGAACTGGAGCGCAAACAATGGCTGGACCTGTTGATCGGTGCTGTCATCCAGCCTGCCTTGCCCGGGCATTGCCTGACGTTCGTCAGCGACTTCCCGGCAGACCAGGCGGCCCTGGCCAGGGTCCGGGATACATCACCACCAGTAGCTGAGCGCTTTGAACTCTATCTCGGGCGCACAGAACTCGCCGATGGCTACCAGGAACTGACCGACGCTGTTGAACAGCAGCTGCGATTTAATGCTGAAAACGCCTTGCGCAAAAAGCGCGGACAGGCGAAATGCGAACTCGATCATCACCTGATCAGGGCACTTGAACATGGTCTGCCCGAGTGTGCAGGCGTTGCCCTGGGCGTCGACCGTTTGCTAATGGCCGTTTGCGGTGCCGGGACTATTAATGAAGTGACCGCCTTCCCTTTTTCACGCGCCTGAGCCCTGAACCTGCCCTGTCGGCAGCACCACGAGCACCTCCAGACCGCCATCCCGGCGGTTGGCTGCGGAAATCCTGCCACCGTGGCGCCGGACGGCCGAAGCAGCAATCGCCAGACCCAGACCGTGACCACCGGAATGCCTGTTACGCGCTTCATCAACGCGGTAGAAAGGCTCAAATATCCGGTCAATATGCTGATCTGGTATACCCGGCCCTGAATCCTGCACCCTGACTTGTATTTCCGTGCCAGCAACGGTGTGCGCATGGATCTGTACTGCACCGTCCTCACCGGAATGAATCATCGCGTTTCGCAGCAGGTTTTCAAATACACGCCAAAGCAATTCGCGGTCTGCATCGATAATCAACGGAGAATCGTGTTGTAGCTCAACAGGCTGACGACTACTGCTAATCTCATAATTGACGGTGGTTACAAGGTCTCGCAACATTTCCACCAGGTCAAACTGCTGGAAGTTTAAATCCTGCGTTCCTGACGATTCACGCAACAAGCCCAGCACTTCGTCGATCAGCTGCTCGAGGCGCTCACTTTCCAGTTCAATACGATTCAACTCCTCTGCCACCAGGCTCTGGTCCTTGTTGCGGGCAATCTCAAGTGCAACACGCAGACGCGCCAGCGGGGAGCGCAGTTCATGGCTGACATCCCTCAATAATTGTTGATTGGCCTGCTGCAATAACTGCAGGCGGGCAGCCATTTCGTCCATATCAAGCGCCAGTTGCCCAAATTCATCTTTGCGCTGATCCAGCGGTGCACCAACCCTGACAGCCAGGTCACCGGTCGCCAATTGCCGACTGGCGCGACTCAATTGCCCCAACGGTGCGGCCAAATATCGTGCCAGCAGAAAACTGACCAGGGCGCTTATCACGGCCGCCACGCCGAGGCGCATGCCGACGCCCTGCGGACCCGGCGCAAGCAATGCACGCGGCGGCAGACGGCCCGCGCTGATCAGCGTGTAGACCTTGCCTTGGGCATCCCGGAGTTCCTTGGAGGCAACCTTGGCCCTGCCCTTTTTCTGTTTCTTCAACATCTGCTCCCGGCCGAGCAGTTCCCTGCCATCGGGATCGAGTACAAATATGTGGTTTCGAATTCCGCGAGGCAGGCTCCTGAGTGTACCGCTAACCTGCCGTTCACCGCCCTGTTTCAAATCCCTGGCCAGCTTGGTCTTGAAGCGGTTCAGGTTAAGCTCGAACGCCACCGTTGGCTCTTCGACGGCGTTGCGTATGATAAATGTCTGGTTGATCCAACTGACCATTACCGCGAACGCCATGATGCTCAGCCACATCGAAAGAAACAGTCTCCAGAACAAGCGTGGCATCTCGTACTCCTTCACTCGCGCCCCCCAACGCAGTACTGGTAACCAATACCGCGGATCGTCTCAATTCTTTCGGACCCGTCCTTTGCCGGTCCCAGTTTCCTGCGCAGATTGCTGACGTGCATATCAATACTCCGGTCATAAGCCACCGGTTCACGGCCAAGGGCTGCCAGGTACAGATCCTTCTTTTCAACCACTTCTCCGCTGCGCTGCAGCAATAGTTGCAAAATGCTGAACTCGGTGCTGGTCAGGTCCAGCTGGTGGTTGTTACAGCGCAACTCTCGGCCAGCCTGGTTCAGCACCAGGTCGTCAACTTCGATATTTGCCACTGTCGAGTGCATTTTCGAGCGCCGCAGGATTGCACGTATCCGGGCCAGCAACTCACGCGGGTTGGCTGGTTTGGCGAGGTAATCATCAGCGCCGAGTTCCAGGCCGATAATACGGTCCAGGTCATCGCCGCGTGCCGTCAGCATGATCACCGGCAGATCCGATTCCTTGCGCAGACTCCGTAAAACATCGATCCCATTCATTCGCGGCATCATGATATCCAGCACCATGGCATCCAGGCCGGGCCGGCGTGATTCAGCCAGTGCCTGCTCACCGTCATGTGCAAGCCGTACCGCAAAGCCCTCCTGTCCGAGGTATTCACGCAACAGTTCACACAGTTCCGTATCGTCGTCCGCTATGAGTATCGTTCGTGACATGGCTCAACCGTCTGGATACCAGCCATTATTTTAACCACCATGAATGTTTTAGGTACCACTTTACCTTTCTTTACACAGGCCCGAACCAGATGGACAGGGAATTGCTGTCTTATGACCGCAAGCAACGTGGGAAACTGGAGGTGATTGCCGTAGAGCGTAAACGACGGCGTGCTGATAATTGCGAGAGACGAGAGAGAAAACCAGAAGTACGCTAACTGTGCATCAACAAGCATTGAAGGCGCAATAAAGGGATTTTCGGATCGGGATTCAAAAAAAGAGAGGGCCAATTGGCCCTCTCTTTTATTCAGTCTTCTGCGGCTTTAACTGTTCAAATCAGCTATCACCGGACACGGAATCAAACGCGACGCATACGTCTTACACCGAAATATCCAAGTATAAGCACCATGAGGCCGGCCCCAATGGGTGCAAGACCCGGTACCGGTACAGTTGGCGCAAGAGAGGGAGCATCGTCAATTGCCGTGCCACCAACTCCGGCAAAGCCAAAGATGAATGTATTCGGGCTTCCATCATCGCCGACAGCATCATCTGCCGGATTAGCCTTCCCAAGTGAGTAGATCTCTGCACCGACCGCGCCTAAAGCCGCCAAGGCCTCATCCTGGTTCGCTGATGCGCCATAAAAGATCGTGAAACCGGCAGTCGAGCCTGGCCCGAGAGTGCCGAAATCAAAGTCGAACAGGGCGCCATGGTCACTTGGGCCGCTATCAGTCGCTTCGCCTTCAAAATCAAGGAAAGACGGCCCGGCAAAAGGATTGCCATCGGCGAAACCGTCATCGGAAGAATAGATAACATTGGTTGCGCCATTGGTGATCAGGGTAACCAGTTCATCAAATTCAGTTGGCGGTACATCCCAATCCATTGCCCGGCGGTAACGAACGGTAGTATCTACCGCCCTCAGGTTTTCAACTGTAACATCGACCTCGAAAAGATTGGGGCTGGCCGAGGGGTAGTACTCGTGGGTTATCCTGAACAGATCAGTCCCATCGACCACGCGTACCACGGAGATCGCGCTGACTGCTGTCGTTTCAAACAACTCGACAACAAGATTTGCATCGCCAAAAGATTCGCCCGCTTTGCCGTAGTCCATGGTCAAGGCGTCACCGACACCCCAACCCTCGCACGCACAGCCGGGAGCCAGGGCTTCCCCACTGGTTGGAACGTAAGTCAAGCCGATTCCCCCAGTAATCAGGTTGCCTTCGGGATTGACACCCAGAGTTACGATACCATTGGTAATTGTAGTTGCCGCCTCTATCCCCTCCGTAACTGGAGTTCCTGAGGACGCCCCGGTAGAGGGCGCGGCATTCTTCGGATGCACACCGGCCTGAACCGACGCGGCACACATAATTGCAAATATCAAAAATCCGACACCAATCAGTTTAAAATTGATTGCGCCGCCCACCACCTTGCTCTGATTTCTTATCATTAATCTTCCCTCTGCGCGAAAAAAACGTTCTCTTAACAGGCACCATTATCACCATTAACCCACTGTAGTCAAATGAGCATTGCTTGAACTACCTGGCCGCTGAGGCTGGTTTTGGCATGACCTTTACCTGTCTTTACACGGGCCTAACCCAAGCAGACAAAGAAATGGTGTCTTATGTATCACAAGCAACTTTAACCCAGATGAAAGGAACAAATTCATGAACAAACTGATAATTGCAATTTTCACCACCGTCTTGCTGTCGACCACTGCGACTGCATTTGCCCGGGATTTCAGCGGTGAACCAGGGAAAAAAACCCAGCGTGGCCATCGCAGCGCGCAGTTAATGCCGGTTGTCGATCAATTCATGCGCGCAATAAGGCAATTGGAACTGGACGAAGAACAGAAGCGAAACATCAAGGCTGTTTTGAAGGGCCTGAGAACAGATGTACACCCACTGATGAAGGAAGCCAGACGCGGCCACCTGGAGCTGAGGGAACTGATCAAAGCCGAAAGCTACGATGAACAAGCTGTTGCTGCTTTGGCCGAAACAGAGGGAAACCTCGCTGCCGAACGCATCGTGCTCACGGGCAAGGCGCTTTCACAGGTGCTCGGCTACCTGACGGATGAGCAACGCACCCAACTCGATACAATGGCTGCTGAACGCAAAAAACAGCGGGGCGGGGAACATGAGAATGTTGGTAAGGAAGGTTAATTCTGTGGCTTGTCACCAGCCCCACGGTTTGCTGACAGTTTCAAGGTTTGGGTTTTCTGGTGCCGCCTTTTGCCTGGCTTTGGAAGCCTTGTTGGATAAGCCAGGTTTTTCGTTGCGATAAGGCCAACCGACCTTGTTGCTGCGCCTGGTTTTTGGTTCCGAAGTGCTGACAGAATACAAACTACAGTGGCCAGCTTCACTAACACCAGTTCCATGCTGCTCAGGCTGCTTGCCTGCCCGCTTCCCATTACCCTGCAAGCCCCAATCAATTTTTTCTGCTGATGTACTGGCTGCAGGCTGTGGTGCTATCTGGCCCGGGCGGTTCGGCTTTCCGGTTGCATCCTTCCGCGCTGCATTATCTTTATTATCGGCAGGTGCATTGGAAATGATCGCAATACGATCTTTGGAAGTGGAAACCGACATACTGGATTCCGAAATCGCTTTATAGACAAAACGAACGATCAGCGCCAAAACGATGCTGGCAATAAAAAAGGTCATGTAGGTTAACATCGTAATGCTCCCCGCTTGCGGTCGTATCCATGTTGCTTCGTTGCGCACAAACACGGCTTAACTCAATCCTCGAGAACCGGGCGGGGCTAAGGATCAAAATCCGGAACCTCAGCTTTGCTGGTTACAGTTTGACGTATCCTATCCTTGTCAAAACCTGTCATTTCCTGTGGCGAGCACCACTAAGTGGTCAGGAATTGCCATCATGGCATAAACTGCTTTGCACCAGACAAACCATGCCTGCGCCAAGCCCTATCCAGTCTGTGCAACCTCAATGAGCGCTTCAATAAATTAGCTCAAGAATGCACAGGCTTCATTTCAAGTTTAGCACAACACACGATTTGCGCACTTTCTCCGCACTTTCTCCGCACCGGTCGCGGGCTGGCTGCTATTGATGACAAAACGGGATAACTGCAAAAACTGGTTTACTCGGATTCCACCTGCGCCTCAATTTCGGCCAGTACATCATCCAGCTTGATATGGCGGACATCCATTCCCAGCACCATGTAGATGATGTGCTCTGCAATGTTCTGGCAGCGGTCACCGAGACGTTCAAGTGAACGTACCGCCCACATGATTTTCATTACCGCGGGAACCGCCTCCGGATCGTTTACCATCAGCTTGATCAGATGCTTGGTAATCTTCTTGTATTTCTTGTCAACCTTGCGGTCTGCCTTGACAACCGAGACCGCTGTGTCCACATCGGTTCGTGCAAACGCATCGAGCACCTGGCGTAACATTTCACGGATCAGATCGCCCATGTGAGTCAGGTCAGCCCGTACATCATCATCAAGTACGCCATCCATGTCCTTGCGGGACATTTTTGCCACCCGTTTGGCTTCATCACCAATACGTTCCAACTCATTGGTTGTCTTGCTGACAGTCATGATGAGTCGCAAATCCGTGGCCGCAGGCTGACGCCTGGCAACGATAAGGGTGCACTCTTCGTCTATCTCTACTTCGAGCGAATTAACGATGGCATCGGCATCCATGACATCGCGGGCAAGTTCAGCTTCATCGTTCACCAGGACCTTCAAAGCGTTGGCAAGCTGTTCTTCAACAATCCCACCCATGTGCAGCACTTTACTTCGAACATCTTCCAGTTCTTCATTGAAGCGGCGGGATATGTGTTCACCCAGATGCAAATCAGTCATAAGTCTTTCCTTGAAATCATCCGTAACGGCCGGTGATGTAATCTTCGGTCTTTTTCAGACGTGGCTTGGTAAATACCTGGTCGGTGTCGCCAAATTCGATCAGTTCGCCCATGTACATAAAAGCAGTATAGTCAGAAACCCGTGCCGCCTGTTGCATATTGTGAGTCACCATAATAATCGTATATTGGGACTTCAGCTCTGCGATCAGTTCCTCTACCTTAAGTGTTGAGATGGGATCGAGCGCCGAACAGGGTTCATCCAAAAGTATACATTTAGGTTGCACGGCGATTGCGCGGGCGATAACCAGACGCTGTTGCTGCCCGCCGGATAACCCAAATGCAGAGTCATTCAGACGGTCTTTGACTTCATCCCACAAAGCGGCACCCTTGAGTGCCCACTCGACCGTATCATCCAGTTCGCGGCGTTTATTCATGCCCTGGATTCGCAGACCATAGGCCACATTTTCATAAATGGACTTGGGAAAAGGATTGGGCTTCTGGAAAACGATGCCGACTTCCCGGCGCAATTCGGCGACATCCACATTGTCGGCATAGATGTCCCGGCCGTTTAGCAGTATCTGACCTTCGATCCGACAGATCTCTATCAAGTCGTTGAGGCGGTTAAAACACCGCAAAAGGGTGGATTTGCCACAGCCGCTGGGGCCGATAAAGGCGGTTACCTGCTTTTCCGGAATGACCATGTTTATTTCTTGCAATGCACGGGTACTACCGTAATACAGGTCCAGGTCGGTCACCGTTACCGCAGTCTGATGCGGAAGCTGGTTTTGTTGTTCAGTCTGTAAATTAAATTGCTGTGTCATGATTCCAGTCCACGATATCTTTCACTCAATCGGTTGCGCACCTGTATGGCAACCAGGTTCAAAAGCACGATCACAACGACCAGCAACAATGCGGTCGCGTAGACCAAAGGTCTCGCCGCTTCAACGTTCGGGCTTTGAAAGCCCACGTCATAAATATGAAAGCCCAGGTGCATGAATTTTCTGTCCAGGTGCAGGAACGGTGCGTTGCCGTCCAGCGGCAAGGCCGGCGCCAGCTTGACCACACCCACCAGCATCAACGGCGCAACCTCGCCTGCGGCCCTGGCCACTGCCAGGATCAGGCCGGTCATGATACCGGGGGAAGCCATGGGCAGAACAGTTCGCCACAATGTTTCCCACTGCGTTGCACCCAATGCCAGGCTGCCCTCGCGAATACTGCGCGGTATCCTCGAAAGCCCCTCTTCGGTTGAGACAATCACGACAGGCAGGGTCAAAAGAGCCAGTGTCAACGAGGCCCAAAACAGGCCACCGGTACCAAAGGTTGGCGCCGGCAGCGCCTCCGGGAAGAAGAGGCGGTCCAGGCTCCCCCCCAGGGTATATACAAAGAACCCCAGCCCGAACACGCCGTAAACAATCGAGGGTACTCCAGCGAGGTTGTTGACCGCGATCCGGATAAAGCGCGTGAATAACCCCTGGCGTGCGTATTCCTTCAGGTAAACCGCAGCTACGACACCCAGCGGCGTCACGAATACGCTCATCAGCAACACCATAAGCACAGTGCCGAATATGGCTGGAAATATACCGCCCTCTGTATTGGCCTCGCGCGGGTCATCCGCAACAAATTTCCAGGCGTTATGGAAAAAATGTCCGATTTTTCCGAACAACCCCATTTGGTTCGGCTGGAATGCATCGACAATTGAAGAAATTGGCAACTCGAGCTCCTGCCCTTCTGCCGAAGTGACAACCACTGCATCACGACGCAGCTTTGTATAAAGATCACCCAGTTCCTGCTCAAGCCCTTCGAAATGGCGGAACTGGCGCGCCTCGTCG
>CALBDB010000068.1 GCA_937927755.1 uncultured Lysobacterales bacterium | reverse complement strand
GCAAAAAATCCTACAAACAACGACTCTATAAACTTGTGTATAAACTCGATGACCTGCAACGCCGCCTGTACGCCGCAGACAAGCATTCAGTGCTGCTGGTTTTCCAGGCCATGGACGCAGCGGGCAAAGACAGCACCATCCGGGCGGTGATGAGTGGTATAAATCCTGCGGGTTGCCAGGTATTTTCATTCAAACAACCCAGCCCTGAAGAACTGCAACATGATTTTTTGTGGCGGACTGCGAAATGCATGCCCCAACGTGGCAGGATCGGCGTATTCAACCGCAGTTACTACGAAGAAACGCTGGTCGTTCGCGTACACCCGGAACATCTTGGAGCCCAAAGATTGCCGAGACAGGTTGACCTTGAAAGCCTGTGGCAGGAACGCTTTGAGTCTATCCGCGACCACGAACTGCACCTCGCACGAAACGGTACGGTTATTTTGAAATTCTGGCTGAATATTTCGCAGCGGGAACAGCACCGGCGATTTCTGTCACGGATTGACGACCAAAAGAAAAACTGGAAGTTTTCTTCAAGCGATCTTTCTGAAAGTAATTTGTGGGATGACTACATGCACGCTTATGAACAGACCCTGAATGCCACCTCCCGGCCATGGGCGCCCTGGTACGCAATCCCGGCAGATGACAAACCTTATATGCGTTTGAAGGTTGCCGAGATTATCGTGGCATCTCTGAAGAGCCTGGATCTGAAGTATCCGGAAATGTCCAAAAAGCAGATCAAAAAACTCGGAGAAATGCGGCACCTGCTCGAATTGGAAGATGAAACAGAATAGGAAATGAGAATGTTGAACAAACCGGTCCTTGCGCTTCTCAGCTATATTACTCTTAGCCTTCCAGCACTGACCACGATGGCCGGCAACCCGATGACTGGCCCATACCTCGGCCAGGCACCACCGGGAAATGAACCGGCCCTTTTTGCCCCGGGGGTTGTTTCCGACGGCTTCAATAACCGTGATGTGGCGATGATGCCGGACGGATCTGAACTCTATTATGCGGTCAATATGCGGGCATTTGACCTGTCCACAATAATGGCGGTCTACCAGGTCAACGGTGAGTGGAGCAAGCCTGAAGCGGCACCTTTTGCAACTGACAAAAGCATGAAGTTCCTCGAGCCGGCCATTTCACCGGATGGATCAAGGTTCTTTTTTGTTTCTGTCAAAAGGGGCGGTGACAAGAACATGGATGTCTGGGTCATGGACAGGGAAGGGTCAAGCTGGGGAGAACCTAAAAAGCTGGGTGAATCCATCAATACACCCGTTTCCGAGACTTTTCCATCGGTTACAAATGATGGCACCTTGTACTTCTCCAGGGCCAGCGAAGATCCGAAGGTAGAGCATATCTACCGGTCCCGCCTGGTCGATGGCCATTACACGGAAGCAGAAAAACTCCCCGACAATGTGAACTGCGGAAAAACCCAGTTCAATCCTTTTGTGGCGCCTGACGAGAGTTACGTGATCGTATCGGTATGGGGGCGTGACGACAGCATCGGCTCCATCGACTATTACATTATTTACCGCAACAACAGCGATGAATGGTCGGAGCCGGTCAACATGGGTCCCAAAATCAATACGCCGGGTGTACATGAGTATTCATCTTTCGTTTCCCGCGATGGCAAATACCTGTTCTTCATGTCGACACGCACACCCGCCGATGACGACCCCGAAATAGATACTTACTCAGCCGAAAACCTGGACCGGATACACAACAGCCCGGAAAACGGCAACTCCGATATCTACTGGATCGACGCGGGGATTATCGAGGAACTCAGACCTGCGGGATTTTAAGAAGCGTTATCAATGTGTATGTAACCCGAGGAACTGATACATGCACACAACCAACCCGGCAATAAAGGTGGACTAAAATGTTAAGAAACCTGTTAATCAACACCCTGAGTATATTCGCTGTAAGTTACATTCTCACAGGCATTGAGATCGATACCATAACAACGGCCCTGGTTGTCGCGATCATCATGGCGGTTCTGAACGTCACACTGAAACCCCTGCTCGTATTAATAACCATCCCCTTGACGATTATCACTTTCGGCTTGTTCCTGATGGTTGTAAATGTACTGGTGCTTTACGCCGCTGAAGCCCTGATCGGTGGTTTTCACATAGCCGGCTTCTGGTGGGCTCTTGCATTTTCACTGCTGGTTTCGGTTATCAACAGCATTCTTATGGGGCCGGAAAAAACATGAAAACCGTGCACGGAATCTGAACCACCTCCCCTGAGTGAGATTTCGAGGTACAACATCAACCTGCTTGAGTTTCCGGGGACGCGGCTAAATTTCCGCCATTGACCCTGAACCGACCATATAGAAATCTGGAATAGAGATTTGCAAAGGGTCGAAAAACGGCCAAAACCTGAGGTTTGAACCAGTCAAGGACAGGCTTTTCACCTGCCCTGAAAACCGGGTATATTCAAAAACTCAATCCGTGTCACTGGAATGAATTTGTATGTTCCCCTCGAATACTGTCCAGTGTTTATTCAATTCTTCGGGACCGACAGGCGGAGTTTCACAGAAATTCATAGCCTCGATTACATCGGGGGTTCTGCTCGTATTGGTAAGGTGATAAGCGGTGACCATGCCCTTGGCCGGACGCGTTTTTCCATTCGCCATGACAATGCTTTCATGGGCCGTAAGTTCAATCGCGAAGTTTGGAGCGGCCATTCCGCGAATAAAACTTCCGGTCACCTTATTGGTAGGCCCATTTGCATAAACAGCAATTGTCAGAAATAACAAGACGAACCCAAAGATACCTGCTCTTTTCATGCCTACCTCCCATAATAACGACATGCAACGCAGCGGGCGCCACGTTGTACGGCTATCGTGCCGCGAGGTTTTTGGATTTTAATTTGCAGACTTATATGAATAATCCAGCGCTGGAGTAACGTGCAGTTACGCCATTGATTAATATACGCTTTTACCGATAGAACTCAATGGGATTCAGGTCCATAAAAACGAGTGTCAACCTGACAGAATGAGACATGCTCACATGGCGGCTTGTGGCCGATTGCAAACCTGCATGAGACCAAAATTCTTGCTTGCTAAACGTCTGCACTCGATCCGGGAGCGGCGGTTCTGCTTCTCTCCAATCAAAATATTTTTTCCGCTGTAACTTTATTTCCTTGGCCGACGTATCCGCTTCCAACAGCTACGGAGGCCTGGTGCGCTGCCATCTGTTGAAGATGATCTCGAAACCACACCGTACCAGCTTTATCGAACGTGCTTGAACCCCGGATTGGTCAAGCACGGATCGAAATGACATTTTGTTGAAAATATAGGAGATAAGCCATGAAGGAAAAAATTGTTTCGGCCCTGTTTGTCGGGGTCATTAGTCTGCTGAGCCCGCTGTCTGCACTGGCAGCCGTACCTGAAATCGGCACCGTTATCGAGGGCCATAGCGTACCGGGCATTATTCTGGGATCTGCGCGGGAGCAAGTAGAGGCAGTCTATGGCGAGCCGACACGTTGCCAGAGCGTGCAGAATAACGGTGACGCTGCCTCCTGCACCTGGGTCCTGCCAGACTACATTGGTCAGGGTGGTGAAGTCCAAAGCCAGGTTAGAGTGGGTTACCGAGGCCCGGACGGCGGCAGCCCCAACAATCGTCCGGAGGACGTCGTGGCGGGTATCTCGTGGCATGGGATCGACGGTTGGATGACGACCACCGGGGTCAATGCGCTCTTTGCCGTGAACAATCAGGATGCTGTCATTGAACTCTATCCGGATGCAGTTCTGGTCGACAAAAGCCTGTTCAACACGTACCTGACAGCCTACGAGGATGGGTTTTCGGTTTCCTGGAACACCGAATACCTGACCGGGTTCACCAGCGTCCGCATGTCCATTTTTGAGCCTCGCGACCCGCCGCCGCCGCGTGAACCCTTCGTAAAGGTTTCGGAGATCAACATGGATCTGTACAAGCGCCAGGTTATCGGCAAGGTCAGAATCAAGAATGATCTGAACTGGAATATGCGCGGAGCAGAGGTTTTTGCCACCTGGTCTTTGCCAGACGGATCGACCCGGTTCGTGAACGGAACGAGCGACAGTTTCGGGCTTGTAACATTTGTAATAAACAAGGCCCGTAAGGGAGTTTACACCCTCACCATTGACGACGTAATGGTGGAGGTCGAGGATCACCCCTTTGATATGGAAAACAGCATTTTGAGCGCCAGCATCCTCAAGTCACGGTAGCGCAGATCCGTCACCAGAATACCAGCCGGCCAGCCACTAGACAGCATCCTTGTGGCACACTGGCGTTGCCTGTCGGCGTTAATTGAGCAGGTATTTCATCAGTACAATGCCGAGCATAAGGAATGCGATCGCAAGCTTGGCGGCAGTGCCCAGGATGATGCCTATCCACGTTCCATATCCTGATCTCCCGGCCTGCATAGCGCCCTGCCCCGCGGACAACTCGGCAACTACCGCCCCGATAAACGGGCCGAGAATTATACCGGGCAACCCAAAAAATATACCGACGATGGCGCCGATCGTGGCGCCCCAGAATGCCCGCGGACTTGCTCCGAGGCGCTTGGCGCCGAATGCCGATGCCAGGAAATCAATCAGTACCGAAACTGCGGTTAGTGCTCCAAGTACGCCGAGGGTACCCCAGCCGACCGGTTCAAACCCGGTACTCCAGGCAAGCAACAATAAGCCGGCAAATATCATCGGTATACCGGGCATGGCCGGTAACACCGTACCAACCAGGCCGGCGATAACGATCACGCCGGCCAGGATCCACCATAAAAACGACCAATCCATATTACTGTTGCGACTACCTGCTCAGAAAATCGTCAAGTACATCGCCGAGGTCGGGTTTGCCGATCTCCTGCAGATCGTAGTAAACCCTGGTGTTGGGTTTGTTGATGTTGATCACCCGGTTAAGGTCTATCGGCGTACCGATGACAACCGCATCACAGTCGGTATTGTTGATCGTTTCCTCGAGGTCCCTGGTCTGTTGCTCACCGTAGCCCATGGCAGGCAACAGCGATCCAATTTCCGGGTATATTTCAAAGGTTTCAGACAACTTGCCAACTGTAAATGGCCTTGGGTCGACACATTCTGTAGCACCAAACTTCATGGCGGCTACTGTGCCCGCACCAAGCTTCATCTGGCCATGTGTTAGTGTCGGGCCGTCTTCGACGACCAGTACTTTCCTGCCCTTTATCAATGAGGCGTCATCCACGCTGATGGGCGACGCGGCATCAACAACAACGGCGCCGGGGTTCACTTTTGCGACGTTGTCCCGTACCAGTTGTACACCTTCCGGGCCGGCACTATCCATTTTATTGATTACGACCACATCGGCAAGCCTCAGCGTAACCTCGCTTGGGTAGTAGCTGAGTTCATGACCTGCGCGATGCGGGTCGACGATGGTGATATTGAGATCGGGTTTGTAGAACGGAAAATCGTTGTTGCCGCCATCCCACAGAATGATGTCGCAACCGTCCGGGTCCTGCTCGGCGGCCCTGAGTATGGCCTCATAGTCCACACCGGCATAGATGACATTGCCGCGTACCACGTGAGGCTCGTACTCTTCCATCTCTTCGATGGTGCAGTCATGTTTGGCGAGGTCTTCCACGGTGGCAAATCGCTGCACTTTCTGGGCTACCAGGTCGCCATAAGGCATGGGGTGACGTATAGCGACCACTTTCAAACCCCTTTCCATCAGGAGTTCGATGATCCGCCTCGAAGTCTGGCTCTTGCCGCAACCGGTGCGCACGGCCCCAACCGCGATAACCGGCTTGCGGGAGGCGATCATCGTGTCACCCGGGCCCAGCAGTACAAAATTGGCACCGCTAGAGTTAACCAGTGCGCTCATGCCCATGACCTGCTGATAGGTGATGTCACTGTAGGAAAATACGCAATCGTCGACGTTATGTTCCCGGATCAGGGCTGGCAGGTCCTCCTCGGCATAAATCGGAATTCCCTTCGGGTACAAATCACCGGCCAGTTCAGTGGGATATTTTCTGCCGTCAATATCAGGAATCTGGGCCGCGGTAAATGCAACGACATTGTAATTTTCATTGCCCCGGAAGCAGGTGTTGAAGTTATGAAAATCCCGTCCGGCCGCACCAATAATGATCACATTCTTTTTCATGATTTTATACTTTTTTCAGGGTTTGAGAGAAGAGGCAAAATGCCCGATTTGACGCCGTATTTTACGCGCTTTTTCGAGCTTATTATACCGTTGTCATACCTGTATGAATTGCGTGTTGTTTGTGCAAAAGTTCTACCCAGTGCATCACGGGAATATCCGCCCCGGACTGCAAGTGCAACTGGCACCCGACGTTGGCCGTGACAATTACCTCGGGTGCATTTTTCTGTAGAACTGCCAGCTTTCGTGAAAGCAACTTCTGCGACAGATCCGGTTGCATAATCGAATAGGTACCGGCGGAACCACAACACAAATGGGACTCACGGCATTTGACAAGTGTGATGCCGGCGCTCTCGAGGATTCGTTCAATTTCACCGTTGATACCCTGGCCATGTTGCAGTGTACAGGGTGTGTGTACAACAGCCTGAATAGGCGCACACGAGAACCGATATTGTTCCATTATTTCAGATACATCTACAACCTTTTTAATAATTTCATTTGCTTTTATTTTATATTCTGAATCACCCGAAAAATACAAGGGATACTCCTTGATCGTCACGCCGCAGCCACTGGCGGAAGACACGATGTAGTCGACATCCTGAAGCCGCTCGTGGAGTTTGTCCGTCAGATCGCGCATTCGTTGCAGGCCATCGCGATGGGCAGACAGGTGGTACTCCAATGCGCCGCAACAACCCTCATCAGGCATCATGCTGACCGAAATATTCTTTGTCCTCAGCAGTTGTTCAAGCGCAACATTTACATTTGGTGTGGCCGCGCGTTGGGCACAACCTTGCAGCAGTAACACCCGCTTTTCAGGCGCTTGAATTTCTAACCGGGAAGGTGATGAAATTTTCTGTTTTTGCGGCACCTTTCCGGCGAGCGATTTTGGCAGGACGGGACGGAACAACTGACCCGTTTTTACCAATGGTTTGAAAAGGTAATTCCGCGGAATAATCCACCTCGACAACTGCGATTTTAAACGTCGTGAAATTGACTGCGTGTGCCGTGTTGCAACCAAGCCCTTGCCGATCTCCAGCAGCCTGGCGTATTGCACACCCGAAGGACAGGTTGTCTCGCATGAGCGGCAACTCAAACAGCGGTCAATGTGCTGCGCAGACTTGTCATCGATGGCATTGTCTTCAAGCAGGTTCTTGATCAGGTAAATACGGCCGCGCGGGCTGTCCAGGTCATCACCCAACAATTGATAGGTGGGGCATGTCGCCGTGCAAAAGCCACAATGGACACAACGCCTCAATATACTGTCCGCTTCCCGCACCTCCGGAAGGTGAAACAGGTCGGGGTGAATACGGGTTTGCATCAGATATCCCGGTACATCCTGCCCGGGTTAAATATCCCGGCCGGGTCAAAACGGTTTTTGAGCCTGCTGTGAATAGCCTGCAATGGCCCTGATAGCGGCTGGAATACGTCCATGTCAGGCGGCAGATCATCATATTTGACCAGGCTCGCATGCCCATCTTCGTTTGCCAGTGCATCGCGGGGATTAAAACCGGGGTCAGCCAGCCAACGCACTCCCCCACCCCAGTCGACGACTGCTGCATCCTCCAAAAACAGGTCCGAAGCCGGCGCAACACTGACCCGCCAGAGATTTTTCACTGCAGAAAAACCTTCCAGAGTATTCAAATGCTCCCAAATCCCGTTGTCTGCGGCTTCACCACCGATCTTCCGGGCCGCAGCATTCACGGCCACTTCACTACCCGACAAACGAATAATCAGAAGACCATCCTGGTGGGCTGCGGCACTGATGGGAATACTCCCCTGCAGTGACTGAAGCTGCGATTGAAATTCCCGGCGCATGACCGATAAGGCACGGGTAATTTCCAGTTTAGGTGCCGGCAGGACCTTCAGGCTGACATCGAGAATAACGCCCAATGTTCCCATGGAGCCCGTCAAAAGTCTTGAAATGTCGTAGCCCGCGACGTTTTTCATGACCTGGCCGCCAAACTCCAGAACTTCGCCTTTGCCTGTGATCAGGGTCACACCGAGGACAAAATCTCTCACCGAACCGGCCCAGGGCCGGCGCGGACCGGATAAACCGCTTGCTATAACACCGCCCATCGTGGAGTTGGATGCAAAATCGGGTGGTTCGAAAGCCAATTGCTGATTATTCTCACCCAGGAGACGCTTGACCTCCGAAAGCGGGGTACCTGCCCTGACACGTATAACCAGTTCTTCCGGTGCATAATCAATGACGCCCCGGTGCGCGCTGGCAAACAAACGATCAATGCCACTAGGCTGGGGCCGGCCATAGAACCGCTTGCTGCCGTGCCCTTCGATCCTGAGCGGCGAGCGGTTTGCCAACGCCGTGCGGACCTGGTCACGCAATGATTCCGTAATGTCCCTGGATTCCATCAGAATCTATCCAGTTCCGGAAACTTTTCCTCACCGGCGTGCACGTGCATGGCGCCAAACTCGGCGCAGCGATGCAAGGTCGGCACGGCCTTGCCCGGGTTCAGGATCAGTTTTTCATCAAACGCAGATTTCACGGCATGGAACAATGACAGTTCTTGCGCAGAAAACTGCACACACATCTGGTCGATCTTTTCTATACCGACACCGTGCTCACCCGTGATCGTGCCGCCGACCTCAATACACAACT
>CALBDB010000067.1 GCA_937927755.1 uncultured Lysobacterales bacterium | reverse complement strand
GAATCTGGAATGGATGTGGTAGTGATGCTGGACTCGATCACCCGGCTTGCCCGGGCATATAACCTGGTGGTCACACCATCAGGCCGAACGCTGTCGGGTGGTATTGACCCATCAGCCCTTTATCCCCCAAAACGCTTCTTTGGAGCAGCCAGAAATGTCACTGAGGGTGGCTCCCTGACGATTATCGCCACAGCCCTGGTAGAGACAGGCTCCAAGATGGATGAAGTCATCTACGAAGAGTTCAAGGGCACCGGTAACATGGAAATTCACCTGGCACGCAGAATCGCAGAAAAACGTGTTTACCCGGCCATCGACATAAACAAGTCCGGCACCCGGCGAGAGGAGCTGATGATAGATCAGAACCTGCTGCAAAAGGTCTGGATTCTCCGCAAGCTGTTACACCCGATGGATGAAATCCAGGCGATCGAATTCATGCTTGATAAATTGAAAGCCACCAAGACCAACGAAGAGTTTTTCAATTTCATGAAACGTTGAGTTTCATCACACCGTTGGTGAATAAAAAAGAACCTCTCACAGCCGTGAGAGGTTCCAAATCTTTAAGGTTATTTGTCCGCTTCAGAAATCAGAGATTCTTGAGCATCTTGTCGACTTCATCACAAGTCTTGCGAACAACGCTGGCCGAGTGTTCAAAGGCTTTCTGCTCCTCATCGGTGAGGTCGAGCTCGATGACTTTCTCAACACCATTCTTGCCGATGATCCCCGGGACACCAACGAACATGCCGTGCTGACCATACTCACCCTCAAGACATGCGCACACTGGCATAATTTTGCGTTTGTCGTAAATGATCGCCTCTGCCATCTCGAGCGCAGACCAGGCCGGAGAAGCGAACGCAGAGCCGAAACCAAGTAATCCGACAATCTCTCCACCCGCTTTACGGGTGCGGGCCTCGATAGCCTGCAGGGTTTCATTATCGAGAAACTTGTTAACCGGGATTCCGGCAATCAGACAAGAGCTACGAACCGGAACCATGGTGTCGCCGTGCCCACCAAGCACCATCGCATTAACGTTCTCCACCGATACGTTGGCTGCTTCTGCCACGAAGTAGCAATAACGTCCGGAGTCGAGTACGCCAGCCATGCCCATGAGTTTGTTCTTGGCCGGTGCGAGGCGTTTGTTAAGGGTGTAAACAATGGCATCCAGCGGATTAGCGATTGAAATAATGGTCGCATCCGGGCAGTTTTGCTTTATACCGTCCGCCACCTCGTTTGTAACCTTGAGATTGATCGCGAGCAGTTCTTCGCGGGTCGGAAAAGTGCCATCAGGCTTTGCCTTGCGTGGTACGCCGGCCGTATTGATGATAAGTTCCGCCCCTTCAATGGCGGAGTAATCCTTTGAACCGTATACCCTGACGTCGCTTCTTAAGGTCGGCAGACCCTCAGCGATATCCAGAGCCTTGCCCCTGGAGACCGATTGCTTTCTTGCTATTTCCTGCTTTTCCGCCGGATCATCCGGATTTATAAATGGGGCTGGATCGGTTAGACCGACCTCGCGTGCAAGCCGCCGCTGAGCAATCTCCTGGACCAACACCCCACCAATGAAACCGCCACCGATGACGCCAATTTTATTGAGCATTACAGTTCTCCTTTGTAAAGTATGCGGGCGCACGACAGGAATTTCCTGAAGCACAGTTGATAACCAATCTGACCGGCCGCGCCGGTAATTGCTGATCTCACAGGTCTTTTCATCGAACGCTCCTGCAAGCCTAGATTGGGTGACGGGAATGCCGCCAAAAAAAGTTCGATCCAAGCACTTGGATTAATTGGCAATAATTGTACCCTGAAATTTATAAGCGCAAAGGCCGGATCAGGGAATTTATGTCATGTTTTCGGGAATACCTGATTTAAGTCAATCACGAGTAAGGCCCGCTAACCTGCAACGAAGCTCATAAACGACAATCAAGTCAATCGACAAGGGCATAAATCGCTTGAAATGGTGGGCATACAATCGGAACATTGCCAATTTACCTGCAACAAAATAAAAGGACTGACATGAATATTCGATCCCACCGCGGCAAGCATCCGGAAATCGCAAAAGGCGCCTACCTGGATCCTGCCTGCGTAGTTATCGGTGACGTGGAAATCGGTGAACAGAGTTCAGTATGGCCGATGACAGTTGTTCGGGGAGACATACACCGCATACGTATCGGAAAAAGAACAAGTGTCCAGGATGGTTCCATATTACATGTTACCCATGCGGGTCCGTACAACCCGGACGGATTTCCACTGATCATCGGTGATGATGTCACCATCGGTCACAAAGTGATGCTGCACGGTTGTACACTTGGAAATCGCATCCTTGTTGGAATGGCAACCACCATCCTGGATGGCGCCTTAGTTGAAGACGATGTCGTCATTGGTGCCGGCACGCTGATTCCGCCGGGTAAAGTTCTTAAAAGTGGTTATCTCTATCTCGGCAGCCCCTGCCGCCAGGTGAGACCACTGACGGACAAAGAGTTAAGTTACTTTCACTACACTTCAAAAAAGTATGTCGAACTCGCAGCCGAATATCTAAAAGAGGCAGACTCAGCCGGGTGAATATGCTGGAAAACAACCCGGCCGCTTTCAGACTGACAATGCTGCACATACCTCCTCTGGCGCCTGCACAAGTTCAATTAATACACCTTCCCCGCCGATCGGGAACTCCTCGCTGCCTTTTGGGTGGATGAAACAGATATCAAAGCCGGATGCACCCTTACGGATACCACCGGGGGCAAAACGTACGCCATGCGCCTTTAACCAGTGCACCGCCGCCGGCAGATCATCGATCCATAAACCCACGTGGTTTAGCGGTGGAGTCTGTACCCTTGGTTTCTTTTCGGGGTCGAGCGGTTGCATCAGGTCGACTTCTACCTTTAAGGGGCCTGAACCCAGTGTGGCGATGTCTTCATCGACATTTTCCGATTCACTTCGATAGTTGCCACTGAGTGTCAAGCCAAGGACATCAACCCACAGTGTGCGCAACGGGTTCTTGTCCAGGCCGCTTACTGCAATCTGCTGAATGCCAAGAACCTTGAAAGGTCGTTCACTCATAGGTTTCTCCCGGATTTAATTTTCAACCCCATTGTTTGTGACGCTTAAGGAATATCTCCAACAGTTGTCTCGCGGCTATGGTTGGCGGCATTTTTCCTTCGCTGGCGTCAGACTCAAGGGCAGGGATTTGTTTGAGCACCTCTGGATCACTCTTCAAGGCAGCAACCAGGTTATCTTCCACTTCAGACCACATCCAGTCCCTTGCCTGTTCAGCACGGCGAACCGCCAACTGACCGCTGGTTTTAAGGATTTCGTGATGGCGCAGCACAACTTCCCAGGCATCAGGTATTCCAGCACCATCACGGGCGGAGCAAGCCTTGACCTCGACCTTCCAATCCTCGGAACGTGGATGAAGCAGACGCAGGGCATTTCTGTAATCCGCCGCGGACCGCTGGGCCAATACCTGCATGTCGTCATCGGCCTTATTGATCAGGATCAGGTCGGCCAGTTCCATGATGCCGCGCTTAATTCCCTGGAGTTCATCGCCACCACCCGGTAACAGCAGAAGCACAAACATATCCGTCATGTCCGCTACCCTGGTCTCCGATTGCCCCACGCCCACGGTCTCAACGATGACAACATCAAACCCGGCCGCCTCGCAAAGGATCAGTGCCTCGCGACTGCGTCTCGTTACACCACCAAGTGTGTTGCCGGAAGGTGATGGCCTGATGTAGGCCTCCGGCCGGCGTGACAGTATTTCCATACGGGTCTTGTCACCCAGGATGGAGCCGCCGCTGATAGCAGATGAGGGGTCCACGGTCAGAACAGCAACGCGATGGCCGGCTTCTATGACATGATTACCGAGAGCCTCGATAAAAGTTGATTTGCCGACTCCCGGCACACCCGAGATACCCAACCGGATCGAATTGCCGGCATGCGGAATCAATCTCTGGAGCAAGTCTGTAGCAGCGGCACGGTGATCGTTGCGGGTGGACTCAACCAGTGTAATGGCCTGTGCCAATGCGCGGCGGTTGCCTTCCGTGACCTGCCGGGCCAGTTGCGCAGTGTCCGGTGTCAAACCCGGTTCTGAGCTTTTCGACGACACCGGCTTTACTCAAACTCCATGATCTTGTCATCTACCGCAAGGCTTGCGCCGGTCTCAAAGTTGATTTTCGAAACAACGCAATCGCGCTCCGCCAGCAAGGTGTTTTCCATTTTCATCGCTTCGAGCACAGCCAGTTCTTCACCGGCATTAACGGCCTGGCCCTCTTCTACTGCCAACGACACCAGCAAACCCGGCATCGGTGAAAGCAGGAATTTCGACATGTCCGGTGGAACCTTCACCGGCATATACTGCAGGTACTCAGCCACTTTTGGAGTGATAACCTTGACATCGGCTTGTGAACCGTTGTGGAAAAGGCGATAAGTCTGATCTTCGCGTTCCACCTGAACGAAAATTTCAACTCCATTGATGCTGCCGCTGAAAAGTGGTTGCCCGAACTCCCACTGACTGCGTACGGCATAGGTGTTACCGTTGTACTGCACATCGTGGCCACCCTGGACGGAAACAACGGTCACCGGGTGCTGCACATCATTCATGAGCACGACCCAGTCATCGCGAACACGCCGTTCGTGACCGTACAATTGTCCATCAATCTGCGCTGCACGGTCGCGGTAACCACGCAGCATCGAAGCTGCGACAGAAATGAATATGGTGGGATCTTCGTGGGGTACGTCCGCAGGATGGAAACCGTCCGGATATTCTTCACCGATCATATTGGTACTCATGTTCCCGCTGACAAAACGCGGATGCACCATCAGGGACGACAGGAAACTGATATTGCTGGTGACACCGCGGATAAGGAACCGGTCCAATGCCGAACGCATATGGGCTATGGCCTCGTCGCGTGTATCACCATGGGTAACGAGCTTCGCAATCATCGGGTCGTAGAACATTGAAACTTCACCACCCTCAAAAACACCGGTGTCCACACGCACGTGCTCGTCACTGGCAGGCGGGCGATAGTAGACCAGGCGGCCCGTGGAAGGTAGAAAATTCCGGAAAGGATCCTCGGCATATACCCGTGACTCAATCGCCCAGCCATTGATACCCACATCCGATTGCCTGATAGGCAGTTGTTCGCCGTTCGCGACGTGAATCATCAGTTCCACCAGGTCAAAACCGGTAATCAGTTCGGTTATCGGGTGCTCCACCTGCAAGCGTGTATTCATCTCCAGGAAATAGAAATTGCGCTTGGCATCGACAATGAATTCCACCGTACCCGCGGACTGGTACTCCACTGCCTTTGCGAGGGCAACGGCCTGCTCACCCATCATTTTGCGGGTTTCATTATCCAGAAATGGTGACGGGGCTTCCTCGATCACTTTCTGGTGCCTTCGTTGCAATGAGCACTCACGCTCATTCAGGTAAACAACATTTCCATGGCTGTCCGCGATTATCTGAATCTCGATATGGCGGGGTTCCTCGATAAACTTTTCCACGAACATACGGTCATCACCAAAACCGGTTCGTGCCTCATTGGAAGCCCTTTCGAAGCCTTCGCGGCATTCTGCGTCATCATATGCAACACGCATACCCTTGCCACCGCCACCGGCAGTAGCCTTCAGCATCACCGGATAACCCAGCTTGTTGGCAATCTCTACGGCGTGGTCCCCATCACGCAGGACATCGGAAAATCCGGGGATGGTATTTACCCCGGCATCATCGGCCAGCTGCTTTGAAGTGATCTTGTCACCCATGGCCTGGATGGCATGTGTCCTGGGGCCGATAAAAGTGATACCTGCCTCTGCCAATGCCTCACAGAACTCTGAGTTCTCTGACAGAAAACCATAGCCCGGATGCACTGCCTGGGCGCCGGTATCCAGGCATGCCTGCAATATTTTTTCCTTTAGCAGGTAGCTTTGTGCCGAAGGTGGCGGACCAATATGAACAGACTCGTCGGCCATTTGCACGTGCAGGGCGTTGCGGTCAGCATCAGAGTAGACGGCAACAGTTTTGATGCCCATTTTTTGGGCAGACTTGATTACCCGGCATGCAATCTCGCCGCGATTTGCGATCAGGATTTTATCAAACACATGCAAACCCTCTGGTTGTTTGTTTCATTGTTTGTTAGAGCGGAATGTTGTCATGTTTACGCCACGGATTGTCGAGTTGCTTGTCCTTCAACATGGCGAGCGAACGACAGACACGTTTACGGGTTTCGTGGGGTGCTATGACATCGTCGATGTAACCGCGGCTTCCTGCAATAAACGGATTAGCGAATTTGCGCCGGTATTCCTCGGTACGCTCAGCAATCTTTTTCTCATCGCCGATGTCACTTCTGAAAATAATCTCCACCGCACCCTTGGGACCCATTACTGCGATTTCCGCACTTGGCCAGGCCAGGTTTACATCTCCACGCAAGTGCTTGGAACTCATCACGTCATAAGCACCGCCATAGGCCTTGCGTGTAATTACGGTGACCTTGGGAACGGTGGCTTCAGCATAGGCAAACAGCAACTTGGCGCCGTGCTTGATAATACCGCCGTATTCCTGGGAAGTGCCCGGCATAAAGCCTGGAACATCAACGAAGGTCAGGATTGGAATATTGAAGGCATCACAGAACCGCACAAAGCGGCCTGCCTTGATGGATGACTTGATATCCAGGCACCCTGCGAGCACCAAAGGCTGGTTTGCGACGACGCCCACAGTATGACCATCCATGCGTGTAAAGCCGATGATGATGTTCTGTGCGTGCTCAGGTTGCAACTCCCAGAACTCGTTGTCATCCGCTACCTTGAAGATCAATTCCTTCATATCATATGGCAGGTTGGGGTTGCCTGGAACCAGCGTATCCAATGACATTTCCTTGCGGCTGGCACTGTCTGGCGTGGGCCGAAAAGGAGGATTCTCACGATTATTGGGCGGCAAATAGTTGATGAAGCGGCGCAACATCATCAATGCATCCACATCGTTGTCATAGGAACGGTCACAGACACCGGAGATCGTAGAGTGGGTCGTAGCACCACCGAGTTCCTCTGCAGTCACCTCTTCGTGGGTCACGGTTTTGACCACATCCGGACCTGTAACAAACATATAGGAGCTGTCTTTGACCATGAAAATGAAGTCGGTCATGGCCGGGGAATAGACGGCACCACCTGCGCAGGGACCCATTATCAAGGAAATCTGCGGTACTACACCTGAAGCCAGTACATTGCGCTGAAAAACCTCTGCATAGCCTCCGAGCGAGGCTACGCCTTCCTGTATTCGCGCGCCACCCGAGTCGTTGAGACCGATGATGGGGGCACCGACTTTCATGGCCTGATCCATGACCTTGCATATTTTTTCAGCGTGTGCCTCTGAAAGCGATCCGCCGAAAACAGTGAAATCCTGGCTGAAAACAAATACTACCCGGCCATTGACGGTGCCATAGCCGGTGACCACACCATCTCCGGGAACTTTCTTGTCTGCCATTCCGAAATCAGTACAACGGTGTTCGACAAAGGTATCCCACTCTTCGAAGCTGTCCTCATCCAAGAGTAAATCAATACGTTCACGGGCAGTGAGTTTGCCCCGGGCATGTTGTTTGTCGATCCGGGCCTGGCCACCGCCCATTGCTGCGGCTTTTCGTTTTTCTTCCAGTTGTTCAATTATTTCTTGCATGGATTAATTCCTGTCGTGTCGAACGGCACTGCAATGAATCACAAAACTCATTTTATGTATATCTTACCGGACATGCCGGCGCTGCCGGATAATGTCCAGAACCTCCGCGGCGGAGACCAGGATATTTGTGCCCGGACCGTAGATAGCCGACACACCGAAACCCAGCATTTCATCGTAGTCCTGGGGCGGAATAACACCACCGCAGATGACGACGATTTCCTCCGCCCCTTCTTTCTTCAGCCCCTCGATAACCTGCGGAACGAGTGTTTTGTGGCCGGCTGCCTGGGAGGAAATACCAATCACATGGACATCGTTTTCGATCGCCTCGCGTACCGCCTCCTCAGGGGTTTGAAACAGGGGTCCGATATCAACATCAAACCCGATATCGGCAAAGGCCGTGGCAATCGCCCTGGCGCCGCGGTCATGTCCGTCCTGTCCGAGTTTGCAGACCAGCATGCGCGGTCTGCGGCCCTCTACCAGGGCGAAATTTTCAACTTCCTGCTGAATAGACATAAAATCACCGTCGCCTTCGTAGGCTGATTTATAAACCCCTGCGATAGAGCGAGTCACTGCCCGGTGACGACTGTAGACCTTCTCCAGGGCATCTGAGATTTCGCCTACCGTAGCCCGCGCACGCGCTGCTTCAACAGCCAGCTCAAGCAGGTTACCGGTTCCTTCTTCCGCGGCCCGGGTCAAGGCGTGCAGGGCTTGGTCACAGGCTGCCTCTGACCGTTCTTCACGTACCTGCTTTAGACGCCGGATCTGTGCCTCGCGCACAGCCGTGTTGTCGATATCAAGTATATCCACGGCCGGATCTTCTGACTGGGTGTACTTGTTGACCCCGACGATGATCTCCTCACCACGGTCAATACGTGCCTGGCGACGCACCGATGCCTCCTCTATGCGCATCTTGGGCATGCCGGATTCCACCGCCCGGGTCATACCGCCCATCTCTTCGACCTCGTCGATCAGTTTACGCGCTTCGTTGACCAATGAGTTGGTCAGACTCTCCACGTAGTAGGAACCTGCCAATGGATCCACGACCCTGGTGATTCCGGTTTCCTCCTTCAACACCAACTGCGTATTGCGGGCTATGTGGGCCGAAAACTCCGTGGGCAGCGCCAGTGCCTCGTCAAAGGAATTGGTATGCAAAGATTGGGTGCCACCGAGTGTGGCAGCCATGGCCTCTATGGTGGTCCGCATGATGTTGTTATACGGATCCCTGGCAGTGAGGCTGACACCGGAAGTCTGACAATGGGTACGCAGCATCAGGGACCTTGTGTCCTTAGGTCTGAATTTCTCCTCCATCAGCGTTGCCCAGAGCAATCTCGCCCCGCGCAGCTTGGCTATCTCCATAAAGAAATTCATGCCAATGCCAAAAAAGAACGACACCCGCGGGGCAAAAGCATCCACATCAAGCCCACTGGCAATCGCAGTGCGGACATACTCAATACCATCGGCAATGGTATAGGCCAGTTCCTGGGCACAGGTGGCTCCGGCCTCCTGCATGTGGTAGCCGGAAATGGAAATGGAGTTGTACCTGGGCATATTCGCTGAGGTGTAGGCAATGATGTCAGACACGATACGCATGGATGGTTCGGGCGGATATATATAGGTGTTGCGAACCATGAATTCTTTGAGAATATCATTCTGCAGGGTGCCAGCCAGTTTCTCCCTGGCTACACCCTGCTCTTCAGCAGCAACAATAAACATTGCCATGACAGGCAATACCGCACCATTCATGGTCATCGAGACCGACATCCTGTCCAGCGGAATACCATCAAAAAGGATTTTCATATCCGCGACACTATCGATCGCGACGCCCGCCTTGCCGACATCACCGACCACGCGCGGGTGGTCAGAGTCATAGCCGCGATGAGTCGCGAGGTCAAAGGCTACCGAGAGCCCGGTTTGCCCCGCTTCAAGGTTTTTACGGTAAAAAGCGTTGGAATCTTCTGCAGTTGAAAAACCTGCATACTGGCGAACGGTCCACGGACGGCCTGCATACATGGTGGCTTTGGGTCCACGTACAAATGGCGCCATGC
>CALBDB010000066.1 GCA_937927755.1 uncultured Lysobacterales bacterium | reverse complement strand
CGCTCGCGTATTTATGCGTCCTGGTAGTGGTCAAATCCAAATCAACAAACGTACTCTTGAAGAATACTTCGGTCGTGAAACGGCTCGCATGGTTGTTCATCAAGCACTTGAGTTAGTTGAAATGGTAGAAAAATTCGATTTGTACATCACTGTTAAAGGTGGTGGTACTACAGGTCAAGCTGGCGCCATCCGTCACGGTATTACTCGTGCATTGATGGAATATGACGGTGAATTGCGCAGCCCGTTACGTAAAGCAGGTTTCGTTACCCGCGACGCACGTGAAGTCGAACGTAAAAAGGTCGGTCTCCACAAAGCACGTAAGGCTACGCAGTACTCCAAACGTTAATAGTCCGATCTCCACTGGGGGATCGTCTAGTGGTAGGACTGCGGACTCTGACTCCGCCAGCGGGGGTTCGAATCCCTCTCCCCCAGCCAATATAGGCTCTAACATACTAGAAAATATAGTAAAGTTAGGGTTAAAAACCCCATGATTTACCCTATTAACGCGTAATCCTTAAGCCCCGTCCTTAGTGTCGGGGCTTTTGTTTTTCGGGGCCTGAACTATCGCATCTGAAAAAGGTAGCAAAATTCTGCCACCGTGCCGGGTGGATCTCCCACAGACACAGTGCCTTGATGCGAACAGTCTAACTATCGTTGACGGCGAACAATGATATTTAACAAACTGAAATTAAACGCAAATAGGTATCAAAGTGACTGTGTATATAGAATTCTAACTGGCAAGTAGGGTAGGTAATAAAATAAAAGAGATGTTCAAGGATATTCACCATCCCATGTTTGGAGAATGTGCAATCTTTGCTCATAGGTAGGTAAGGCATTGCGAACCGGGTGTCCAATTTCATACGGCTTGAGTCGCTTTGCTTTCACTTCCGATTCCGGAAGTGCAGACTGCAAGGCCTGAAAAACATCTGGTTGCCAACGCAGACGTGTATTGGCGAAAAAATATGTGTAATCCAGTCCCTGAGCAAACTGCACTGGTGCCGCGCGGAGAATTTGCAGTTGACTAAGTAGTTCATCCCAATTGATCGGCATAGTTTCAAACTGATCCCGGAACATTTGCATGACGTATTCACCGATTCCGGCATCTTCCAGGTTGTCAGTTAGTTTTGCGATATCCACACTCTTACCTTTCGCTCCTCTTTCAACCGCCTGAATTGCTTCATCGACCTCGGTGTTGTCCCTGGCTCCATTGAGCAGGTCTCGTTTCTGTTGGATGAACTCATACAGAAATCCACCGACATCAGCCGCCGATATCCCATTACCCAGTAATTCCAGCATCATCTCGTCGAGGCCAATCAGTAGAGATTGTCTGAATCCGCGAACTTTGCGGAACTCTTCAAGGAAAAGCAGGATGTCATGTTGCATGACATCCTTGTGGGGCGCCAGAGGACTGACTTCGTTGAGGTCGATATCTTTTGTCTGGATGCCCACGATGTCTTCATAGGCCTTGTTCACGACCGTGATTCGTTGGGCAGCGGTTGGATATTCAGCGGATTTGCCGTAGTAACGTCGTCTGGTTTCATTGAGATCAAGCCAGGGAACGAGCATTACTGGTTGCAGAAGTGCATGAAGACAGATTCTCGCAGCCAGTTCGTCAGCCTCAAGCTCAATGGTTCTGCGATGCTGCACCCATGCCATGTTGTCTGGCTTTCTGTCGCCTATGTCCGGGAACCTGGATTGAACGGTACGCTCGTGTCCAAGCAGGATGTGACTCATTTCATGCGCAATTATGAATCCGAGGATGTTGTTGAATATCACTTGTTCTGACCGCTGTTTCTCCTCCCAAAGGTATTGCCACTGCTCCTCTGCGTAATCAACGACATTGTATGAATCCAATAACGTAAGTTGCTTGCTGCCGTGCAGTGCTGCTGCATAGGCGAGATTGAACTCCATCTGATGATAGACATCGTCCTTGACCTCGGCGAGTGACAGTTCATCCGCAAACTGGGAAAGTAAATCGAGTAATGCAATATCGAGGTAGATTCCACCTTGCGTGGAAAATGCCCCAGCCAGACCCTGGTTCACAATGCGGATGCGGGTGGAGAGCAGGGCGCTTTTAGCATGTGGCTTGGCACGTACTGCCAGAATGTGTTGAAGTTGGCGGATGTGCTGTTCGTAATCGGTCCGGTCGACCTGATAGCTGTTGTCTATTTCACGAGGGGTTTCGAGAAGAAGTGGGTTAGGCACGGCCATGGCTAAGTCGGCACACGTGAAAAGAGCACACAGCATTGCGAATACGCGTGCTGACACGGGTGCTGCACAATCCACTCAAGGAACCAGCTTTCTTTCCAGGATGATGAGTTGTTTCTGTTCCTCCAGACTCAGCGGTACCTTACCTGTGAGGACCTGATACAGAGCGTACTCCTCATCGGTCATGGTGATGGAATCAAGTTTTGTTGTCAGGCCTGTTCGTAGATTCTCCAGATCCTCCACAGACTCACCGGCATCAATTCGTTGCAGCAACTGTTTGGTTTCCAGATAAAATGCGGTGTCTGCCCACCCGTTGGGACTTCGACTTGAGTCTTCCAGTCCGACAAAAATCTGGTTGCCACCAGTGGCGTTAGCATCGTTCTGATTGGTTCTCTGATTACCCACCTTGATAGATGCGCGCATGGTCGTAACGAGCACCACGGCTCCCAGCGCTGCGAAAAAGAGACCGGGACCAAAGTTCTTCAATTCCACCCCGAAGGCGGACGCCTCCCCTTGTGTTTTATCAATTCCGAGAACAAACAATTTATAGCCGAGATAAATTGAAAGTATGCCGCCGGCCACAATCAAAGATCGCTCCAGCATCCGTAGTACGGCCGCCAGGGTTGGCATGTCCATCTCCATCTCAATCCCTCACAATCTGTCCGCGTAAAATAGTGATTAATCGTCTCGCGGTGCTACTTTCACTCTATACTCAATTCTGCGTTCGTGCCAGGAGAACGATTTAAACTACATGCTTTGAAGTTGTCCGCATAAAGATTATATTGGACATAATCGAAATGTATTCATTTGTTGGAAAATAAAATATCCCTGATATTCACCGTTAATGGTTCTGGTTGGTCAGAATGAGCGCTGGTATATGCCCTTTTACTGTTGAGTCTCAGAGGTTGATTAGGTTTTGATCGGAATTAAATTTCAAAAAATTCCCCGTATTTTCCCAATAAAACAGGGAAATCAAACAGAGACGGGAGCGCAGCAGACTCCCACCACAGCCAATCATAAAAAAGCCACTTCTGAGAGCAGTTCTGTAGTTATCGCAGAAACTGACCTGGCTAAAAAGCGGTATCTCGCATATTGATTAATCCAGCTGGTATTTCATGCGCGTATATTGCCCGCAATGTTATGCTCAACAATATTTTAGGTGACTCTTTATGCTAGAACTCAAATCTATCAGCAAATCATTTCACGATGGTGAAAGTGAGCTGCTGGTGCTCAGGGAGGTTGACCTGACCCTGGGTTCCGGACAGAGCCTCGCCCTGCTTGGTGCCAGTGGCAATGGCAAGAGCACGCTGCTTCAGATCGCGGCTGGACTGGAGATCCAGGATTCCGGGGAAGTCAGTATTCTCGGCCGCACCCTGTCTATACAGAGTGAACGTGAACTCGCGATGCTGCGGCGCCGTCACTTGGGTTTTGTATTTCAGCAATTCAACCTGTTGCCGGGTCTTAATGTCAGGGACAATTTGCTGTTTCAACGGCGACTCAACCGGCAAAGCGATCGTGACGAATGGACTGACGAAATCACCGAGGCACTGGATCTCGGTGCGCTGCTGAAAAGAAGGGTGGAAGTGCTGTCAAGCGGCCAGCAACAGCGGGTTGCGATCGCACGCGCCCTGGCCCATAAACCACAGATCGTATTTGCCGACGAACCAACCGGCAACCTGCATGATTCACTGAGCCGCCAGGTCATGGCCTTGATGGTAAAACTGGTCACCGAATCCGCATGCAGTCTGTTTCTTGTTACCCACAACCGTGAGATGGCAGCATTCACCGACAGGCGTTTGTTACTCAAAGAAGGATGTCTGCATGAATTGCCGTAATCACCTTCAATGACGATGCTTACCGGCGTACTGTTAAGCCATTATCGTCGCCATCCGGTGCAAGCGCTATTCCTGCTCACCGGCATCGTGGTAGCCAATGTCCTGTTGACCGGAACCCTTCTTATCAACGCCCAGGCCAGGGCAAGCTATGACGAAGGCGAGCAATATTTGAGCGTCGCCCCGCTGGGACAGATTCGTCACACGGACAAAAGCCGGAACATTGATGAACACGACTACGTCCGGTTACGTCGCCAGGGTTTTGATATGCTGGCACCCTTGGTTCGGCAGATCGTGCGCGACGAAAACCAACAACCGCTGGAGTTGCTGGGAATTGACATGTTCACCATGCCGCGCACGGCCCAGGCGATGAATTACCAGCAGATTGGTCAACAAGTCAACCGCTCCTTTATTGGTTTTGCTTTCCCGCCCTATCAGTTATGGGTGGCGCCCGCCAGACTTGAGCAACTGGGTGCCGCAAATGATGATCGGCTTTTACTTGCTTCCGGCGAACGCCTGCCACCCCTGGTTGCGGTCGGTGGCCAACAACTGGGTCACCGTATGCTGATGGATATCGGGGCATTGCAGTCATTGACCGACAGCAGCGGAGAGCTGTCTTCAATGCTGGTGTTTCACGCCCCCGCTAAGCGTTTGGCAGCACTGAGCCAGGCCCTCCCGGCGCATTTGGAGTTCATCAGGAATAGCGAAGCACCCAGCCCGGCTGAATTGACCCATAGTTTTCATTTGAACCTTGCAGCCATGGGTTTGCTGGCCTTCGTTGTCGGTATTTTTCTAACCTACAATGCACTGGCGTTCAGTTACACCGACCGCGCGGAACTGATTCGAAAGTTGCGTCTTGGTGGTGTAACGACAGGTGAATTAATGCGTGCGCTACTGCTTGAGCTGACCTTTTTTCTGCTTGCCGGCACGCTAATCGGATCATGGCTGGGTGCACAGATGGCCGCCTGGCTACTACCCGGTGTGGGACAGACATTGGCGCAATTATACGGTGTCTATATTTCATACCCGGATGGCCTGATACCCGCAGGAATCTGGTTGCCACTATTGATGACGGTGCTGGCGGCCGGTATGTGCGTGCTGTTTCCTTTACGTGAGACCCTCAGCGCACCTATGCTTGAACGCCGCCAAACCGGTTGGCAACAGGATGCTGTAAATCGCCGCGACCGTCTGATGGCCCTGACCGGATTATTGCTGCTCGTTGTAACTGTTCTAAGCGGTTTTTGGGCAACCCACCTGTGGGCTGCGCTTATGGGAATGGCTTGTCTGTTGTTGGGTGCGGCACTGCTGCTACCCACGGTTTTACGGGCTCTGATCATTGGCCTCGAAAAATTGGTTTCTCCACGAAAGGCGCGATTGTCATGGTTGCTGGCGGACAGCCGCTGGTTGCTCGGGCCTGCTTCACTGGCGCTGATGGCCATGACACTGGCACTGGTAGCCAACAGTGGTCTGAATACGATGATTAACAGTTTCCGGGTAGCCACCGACGATTGGCTCAGCCAACGTCTGGCCGCTGATCTTTATCTCCGAGCAGAACATAAGGTACGGGAACTTGAAGAATGGATGGCTACGGAGATGCCGGAGTTGAGGGTCTCCGAACGATACCGTACAAGTCTCACACGAAAAACACCGGCAGGTGTGCCTGTTGCCATTGAAGCCGTCAGCTTGACTAAGGGCGAGCGTTACCGTGGCAGTGTCAAATTAATGAATGGTGACTCACCTGAAGCTGAAAAATTCGAGAACGGCGCCGGCGTGTACATCAGTGAACGCGCCTGGCGCATCGATGGCTGGCAGGCCGGAGGGTTACTGGAACTCTGTGAAGGTCAGGATGAGGTGCCGATATTGGGCGTCTACAGGGATTATGGCAATCCAAAATCGCAGTGGATGTTGAGTCAACAGCTATTCAGAAATTGTTGGCCTGAACAGCGCGCAATCGGGCTTTCCGTCTATGGTTCAAAAAATAGTGACTGGAATCAGATCAGGGCTGCAATAAGCGATAAGTTTGCCCTGCAGGACGATGAAATTATCAGCCAGGTTGAACTGAAGCAGGTTGGGCTGGCGGTATTTGATCGCACCTTTATAGTCACACGCGCACTTAATGCCCTGACATTACTGGTCGCGGCCATCGGTATATTTTGTGCGATCTCCGCGATTCATCATCACCGCGTGAGCCAGCAAGCGCTGCTAGCCAGCCTGGGTTTGAGCCGGCGGGAACGCGGATCTTTACTCCTGCTTCAATGGGGTGTGCTCGGTTTGCTTTGCATGATATTGGTCTGGCCATTTGGCACGGCGCTTGCCGGATACCTTGCAGCGGTGGTCACACCGGTAGCCTTTGGCTGGAGTTTCCCCTTGCAGCTTGGATGGCAACATTACCTGGTGTTGGCCTTGCTCTCGGCTGGATGCCTGATGGTGGCAGTTTTTCTGCCGTCTTTGAGATTGCTGTATACCTCGCCTGCAGCCATGTTGCGCGAGCAAAACACATGAAACCGCGCTGGTTATACATTGCCATTTTGACCGTTAGCGCTATATTGCTTTGCAGCTGCGGTCGTGGTGAAAAACCCGTTCAGGGTTCAGGTTTGGCGGTACTGGCTCAACATGTAGAAACCTATACCCAGGCTCGGCCCGGTCAGCCGTTGGTCTTCCCCTTGGATCACGGCCCCCACCCCGGATACCGTATTGAATGGTGGTATTTGACGACTAACTTAAACGATGCAGAAGGACGGGCCTACGGTGCCCAGTGGACCCTGTTTCGGCTCGCCGTCCAGCCTCCTGGTGAGCGTGAACCCGCAGATGCATGGCAAAATGACCAGGTGTTCATGGCGCATTTTGCAATAACAACAGCCGACGACCACGTGTCATTCCAACGTTATTCTCGCAGCAGGCAAGACCAGGAAATGTCTCGGGCCGGCGTCACTGCCGAGCCGTTCTCGGCTTGGCTGGATGACTGGGTTCTGCAAAGTACCAGAAGCGGTTGGTTGCCACTTGAGGTCAAGGCGAGGCAGGACGAATATGCCCTGCAGCTGAAGCTGCGCAGTTCGTCGCCCCTGGTTTTACAGGGTGAAGCCGGTTTCTCAAAAAAACACTTTAATGGTGGCGGCTCTTTTTATTATAGCCAGCCGTTCCTAGAAGCCAGCGGTGAACTGCTAATAAACGGTCAGAAAGTTCCAGTCACCGGTGAAGCATGGCTCGACCGGGAGTGGAGCAGCCAGTTCCTTCAGGGCGGCCAAGTGGGATGGGACTGGTTTTCACTGCACCTTGAGAGCGGGGAAAAACTGATGTTGTTCCAGTTGCGCCAAGGGCCTGGCGAAAACCAGGATGAAAATTTCTTGCAAGGCATGTTAATGGCGCCCGACGGCAGCACAACGGCGTTGGAGTCCGGTCGAATTAAAATGAAAGTGGTGCAACAGTCAGATGTTGCAGGCCGCGATTTGCCTCTGCATTGGCATATCGACCTGCCACAGATTAAACGTCAATTCGATATCAGACCGCTTCACCCGGAGCAATGGCTGGATGTTGACTTCCCCTATTGGGAAGGGGCGATTATCGTGGCCGGTGATGGATCGAAAAACAGCGGCCGAGGTTACATGGAACTGACCGGATATCCTGTACGGTGATCAGCGCAGCCCTGACTAAGAAATGGTCAGGTGGCTTAATACCCGCCTGCCGAGATAGAAGAATTCGACCGGCTGGTGGCACCCGGTGAAATCGTCATGCCTTGATGAAATTTACTCTATTTGAACCTAACCCCCCAACTTTTACTATAGAAACAAGCCAGGTCTGGGGCATCGTTGTTGATGGGTTATCTTAACTGGTAAATTTACCCCGCCGGATACGCTCCGCCTCCATTTGTTCAACTTCACGCGAGCCGGAAATAACGACTTCCGGATCCGGAACGTAATCGATATCCATGTTACTGCGCTCATAGGGTACTGAATTCAGTATCGTGCGCAGCGCATTCAAACGTGCCTCGTGCTTGACGTTGGAGCGGATAACCGTCCACGGCGCATGGTTTGAGTGGGTGCGTTTGAGCATTTCATATTTCTGGTTGGTGAAATCATCCCAGCGCTCCTGTGCCTGCAAATCCACCTCGCTCAGTTTCCACTGGCGCAGCGGGTCGTTTTTACGGCGTTCGAAACGCCGTTTTTGTTCAGCCTTGGTAACACTGAAATACAGTTTCACAAGGATGGGTCCCTGGCGCACCAGGTCTTTCTCAAAGCCAACCACGCCTTTCATGAAGACCTTGTATTCTTCCGGGGTGCAAAAACCAAACACCTGTTCCACCATCGCCCGGTTATACCAACTGCGATCGAACAGTACGACTTCACCACCACGCGGGAAGTGCTCGACATAGCGCTGGAAAAACCATTGTGAACGCGTTGCGTCGGTGGGCTTGCCGAGCGCGACCACGCGGTAGTGTTTCTCATTCATGTAACGCGCGACGCGGCGAATGGTGCCGCCTTTGCCGGATGCATCACGCCCCTCGAACAGGATGATCATGCGGCGCTTGGATCGCTCCAGGTACTTCTGCATCAGGATCAGCTCAGCCTGGAAAGGCTTCAGGCTCTTTTCGAGCTCTGCCGACCTCAGGGCCTTCAGAATCTTCGCGCTGCCATACTGCTCAATCTTTTCTTTCAGTTCGGCGCTTTCGCCCAGGATATCCTCGGCGGTTAGAGTGGGGCTGGTCTCAGAAGCAGTGACGTCTTCTTCATTTTTCTCGGTTTGCACAATTTTGAGTGGTTTGTCTGCCGGGGTGGTTGTTGACTGTGTCACGATAAAATCCATTGAATACTCAGGATAATCAATTGTATCCAGAAAAGGCGCCGGATACATAAAATTTGGTTTGATCATCTATTTCCCTGTTTCTTCATCTATTAGCTTCATCAGTTCTTCTGTCATTCCTCAGCTTAAACATCGGGCAGGCTGGCCACCGAATAGGCCCTGCCTCGCACCCGCCGCTTAAAGAGTTGCTAATTATCCGACCTGCCCAAAAACTTAATTCCCCAACTACCCGTTTTCAGAACCATACGGTATAGTATGGGAAACCATAATCAGACGAGGGGATCATGATTCTTTTAAACCCCAAAAAGTACCACCGGCCGCTCTCAGACAACATCTCCTGTGAAGTCATGCAAAAAACCATCCGGTTTTTTGAAGACACCGGACTGGAAAAACTGAAAGAAGATTTTCACGAGCGCACCTGGTATGCCGACTTCATCGAGTTCATGAAGCAAGAGAAAATCCTGGCGACGATGATGCTGAACGCTGAAAACGGAGACGGTGAGTCCAGGTGGGACACTTCCCGCGTGTGTGAATTCGCAGAAATCCTCGGTTTTTACGGACTCTGCTACTGGTACACCTACCAGGTCTCGGTATTGGGTATCGGCCCGATCTGGATGGGCAACAACCAGGCCATGAAAGAAAAGGCTGCGCAGTACCTGAAAGACGGTGAGATCTTTGCCTTCGGTCTTTCCGAAAAAGAGCATGGGGCAGACATTTATTCATCCGACATGGTGGTTACGCCAAAAGGAGACGGAAAATACTCGGTCACCGGAGGCAAGTACTACATTGGTAACGCCAACAAGGCGCGGATGGTATCCACCTTTGGCAAGATGGCAGATACGGGTGAATATGTATTTTTTGTTGCGGACTCTCAGCACAAGGATTTCCAACTGGTCAAAAACGTCGTTAACAGCCAGTCGTACGTGGCCCAATTCGAGCTGAAGGACTATGAAATTTCAGACGGGCAGATACTGGCCACGGGCGAGGATGCCTGGAATGCTGCGCTGAATACGGTGAACGTGGGTAAATTCAACCTGGGTTGGGCGTCCATTGGTATGTGTACCCATTCGTTTTACGAAGCCATTGATCATGCTGCAAACCGGAAGCTTTACGATATGTGCGTAACGGACTTCCCGCATGTAAAAAGACTCTTCACAGATGCATGGGCAAGACTGCTCTCGATGAAGTTGTTTGCGTTGCGGGCGGCAGATTATCTCCGCTCTGCCTCACCGGATGACCGCAGGTACCTGCTGTATAACCCGATTGTCAAAATGAAAGTTACCACCCAGGGCGAAGATGTGATGAACCTTTTGTGGGATGTAATTGCCGCAAAAGGTTTTGAGAAAGACATGTACTTTGAGATGGCAGCGATTGATATTCGCGGGTTACCAAAACTGGAAGGTACAGTTCATGTGAACATGGCGTTGGTCGTCAAGTTTATGGCAAATTATTTTTTCGCGCCCAAAGAATACGAAACCGTGCCGCAAAGACTTGATGCTGCCGATGATTCCTTTTTGTTCAACCAGGGCCCGACAAGGGGTTTGAGCAAAATCCGGTTCCACGATTACCGTGCGGCCTATAACAGCTACGACTTTCCAAACCTGGCAATATTCAAAGAGCAGGTTGCCGTGTTCAGGGAAGCGCTGTTCAAGGCGTCGCCATCTGAGGAGCAAGCCAGGGATATAGATTTTTTATTGACCGTGGGAGAGCTTTTCACCCTGGTTGTTTATGGACAGCTAATCCTGGAAAACGCCAAAATTTATGCTGTTCCGGTGAACGTGCTTGATCAGATTTTTGACTTTATGGTCAGGGATTTTTCCGGCTACGCATTAGAGTTGCACAACAAACCAACCAGCACAGAAGCGCAAATGGAATTTGCCCGCAAAATGATAAGGAAACCGGTTGTTGACGATGTGCGTTACCAGGAAGTCTGGAAAGATCACGTATACACAATGAAAGACCAGTACGAAATGAATGCTTAAAATCGAATCAATCCACGTAACTGTATTGTAGCCAAACCCAAAAACGCGTACGGTTTCAGTGCGCTAAGTTAAAACTTGTATTTGGGGGAATGGCCGAGAGTGCAGTTTGTTAAGGAAAAACAGGATTTGGCTTTAAGGGTAGCCAGGGACACCCTGGGGCAAATACTGAGCCCGTTTTCGTTACCGGCCTGGTTGTCGGAATTGAAAAACAAGGATGTGCTGCGGGCAGATTTCATCGCAGGCCTGACCGTGGCGCTGGTCTTGATCCCACAATCCATGGCTTATGCGCAACTGGCCGGGTTGCCGGCTCATTATGGTCTTTATGCCTCCCTGATGCCGCCGATGATCGCCGCTTTTTTCGGGTCCTCGCGGCAATTGGCAACAGGGCCGGTTGCGATGGTTTCACTGATGACCGCTGCGGCACTGGAGCCGCTGGCGACGGCGGGCAGCGAGGCCTTTATTGGCTATGCGGTCCTGCTTTCGTTGATGGTCGGGTTGTTTCAGCTGGCCATGGGCATGTTCCGGCTCGGTGTTTTACTTAATTTCCTGTCTCATCCGGTGGTGCTTGGTTTCGTCAATGCCGCGGCCATCATTATCGCCACCTCGCAACTCGGCAAAATCTTCGGTGTCAGCGTGGACAAGGGTGATCATCATTATGAATTCGTGATCAACACCATAAGGGCGGCGATGGAGCAGACCCACTGGCCAACCCTGATGATGGCCGTTCTCGCTTTTGCCATCATGATAGGGGTCAAGCGCTTCAAGCCCAAGCTGCCCTCAGTTCTTATCGCCGTCGTTGTTACCACGGTGCTGGCCTGGCTGTTCGGTTTTGAACAGCACCGTACCGTCAGCCTGGACCAGATCGCCAACAAGAAAATCAGGGTTGCCCTGGTTTACGACGTGGTGGAGTCAAAGCGGCTTGCTAACCTGAAGGAGGAATACATCAGCGCCCAGCAGACCTTTGCCGAGAAGGAGGAAAGCGCCGGTGTAGAGAGCGAGGAATTACTTAAGCAGCGGCAACAACTTGAGCAAATCGAGTTTCGTCTTCACCTGTTGCAGGAGCAGGTCGATTTTCACCACAAGGAGCTATTCACCATACCCCTGTACATGATTGGGCGGGGCGACCAGATGAAGCTTTATACCAAACCGGAGATCCAGGACATTGCCGGCAAAGACAGCCAGATCTACGGGCAAAGCTGGTTCATCCAAAGCTATAAAAATGATGTTGTCGACCTGCAGGCCGGTGGCAAGGTGATCGGCAACGTTCCGAGGGGCCTTCCGGGGTTCCGCCTGCCGTCGTTTGACTGGGCCGCCATCAGCCATCTTATCGGAGCCACGATCGCGATTGCGTTGATCGGGTTCATGGAGTCAATTTCCATCGCCCGCGCCGTCGCCGCCAGGACCAGGCAGCACCTGAACGCCGACCGTGAACTGATCGGGCAGGGCATGGGCAATATTATGGGCTCGATGTTCCAGGCCTACCCGGCCTCGGGGTCTTTTTCGCGCACGGCGGTGAATTTCAATGCAGGTGCCCAAACCGGCTTGTCCTCGGTGATTACCGTGGTCATCGTGGCCATCACATTGCTGTTGCTGACACCGCTGCTTTATTACCTGCCGCAGGCGACATTAGCCGCGGTGATCATGATGGCGGTAGGCGGGCTGGTCAGTGTCAAGCCGATGATCCATGCCTGGCAGACCAACCGGCACGATGGCGTCGTTGCCATGATCACGTTTGTATTCACGCTGGCACTGGCCCCGGAACTGGAAATGGGCATTCTTTTCGGCATGCTGCTGTCACTCGTGCTGCTGCTGTTCCGCATCATGAAGCCCCGTATATTCTTCCCGCCCCACCCGGAATACCTGTTGCCGCAGGAAGCGGTTGCCGCCGGCGCTGTCGATGACCAGCGCATCATCAGGATGCGTTTTGAAGGGTCGCTGGTGTTCGCCAATGTCGCCTTTTTCGAGGAACAGGTCCAAAAATTGCTGGCTTCGAAGCCACAATTGGAAGTACTGATAATTGACGGCGTTTCCATCAACGAGATTGATGCATCAGGTGAAGAAATGCTGCGTGAGAACTTCAAACGAGTGACAGAGGTGGGAATTCATGTGCTGTTCACACGCTTTAATAGCTCCATCATGGAGATCTTCAAACGCTCACACATGTACGATGATGTCCCCAGGGGCAATTTCCACCGCAATCCCAAGGACACGTTCGAGCACGCCTGGAGAATAGTCGTCACCGACAGCGAAGAAACGTAGGAGCGACGTGCTCGTCGCGATGCTCTTTCAACAATGTGCAAACCTGAGACAATCGCGACCAGCTTCACCGTTCGCTCTTACAGCTTTTTCTTCAGCAGGTAGATTGCCCATGGGGCTATCTTTGTCTCACTTTTCCAGTCGATACCTTCATCACCCGCAGCCAGGGGGCGTTCAACACACACCACCTCGAGGCCGGCTTCGCTGAATAACTGCAGGTAATCCTCGTGAGTCCACAGAACATCCTCCACCGGGCGGGCATCGGAATAGTCGGTTGTTATGATCTCAACCACGTCCCCGCTTTTCGCATCTTTATTACCGGGGAAGTCCCGCGTAGAGAAAGTCACCCATTCGTTGGTATATATCTCGGGGGTTGAAACGATATTCACCAGGATACCGTTTACATCGAGCAGGTTTCGCAGCCCCTGGAAAATACCAAGCCTACGTTCATGTCCCGAAATGTTGTCGAAAGCGAAGGCCGATTGGACGAGATCAAAACCGCCCTCGGGCAGTGTCTGGAAGCTGCCGTCCTCTATAAGCCTGTAGTTACCCTGTGGGTCGTGTTGTTGAGCAAACCCGATCATCTCGGCGGAAATATCAATACCGGTGGTGGCGTATCCGAGCCTCTGCAAAAACCGGGTGGAGCGGCCCGTGCCGCAGCCAAAATCCAGTGCGCGTGTCCCCTGCACGCGGCGTTCCAGCAAACCGGGAAGATTACGAAAAACGAGATCATAGGTGCCACCCAACTCCAATTCATTGTATGCAGTGGCTCGCCGCGGGTCTTCGTATGTATTTCGCAATACCATGGGTTGCCCCTCTATACGCTGGCGATCACGCCGATAAAATCACTATTGGTCTTCAAGGGCGCACCCATCAGGTCTCCGGCAATTTCGGCCACGGTAAACCCGGCGCAGTTCAACTCCGCCTGCAAGTCCACCGGTATGAAGTGCTGGAACCAGTTGAAGATTTGCCATGTTTCA
>CALBDB010000065.1 GCA_937927755.1 uncultured Lysobacterales bacterium | reverse complement strand
CGGACGCTTTATATTTGCAGGTATCGAAGTAGGTTTTGAGTGAGTTAACTGATCAAGGCAGCAGTTTGTGCCTGTCATAAACGAGACCAGCCCCTGGAAAGGGGCTGGTTTTTTTTAGTTAGGCCAATATAATTTTCAGTTTTCCAGGTACACGCCTTCCGGAAGCTCAATCTCCACGCATATAGGCAGGTGATCGGAGTGGGTATGTTCAAGTACCTTGGTCTTTTTCAGGTGCAACGATTCTGATATCAGGATGTGGTCGTATTTGCGGTTTGGCCGCCAACTGGGAAATGTTTTCAAATTTGCAGTGGGAAGCAGCAGATGGGTGTTATGAACCAATTCCTGCAATTCCCTTGACTTGGTACCGCAGTTGAAATCGCCCATGACCACCAGCTGTGAAAATTCACCAACCAATTCGCTGATATAGCCCAATTGCATCGTTCTGGCGCGTTTCCCCAGTGCCAGGTGCATGATACAAACAAGCAGTGGCTCCCGGTTGGTCTGCAACTCAACCAGCATGGCGCCGCGCCCCCTCAAACCAGGCAGCTTGTGTTCATCAACAGCGTGCGGACGGATACGGCTGAGTACACCATTGCTGTGCTGAGCGATCTTACCCAGGCTGCGGTTTATTTGCCTGTACCAGTGCGGAAACTGCGCCCGATGGGCCAGGTATTCGGTTTGGTCCAGGAATCCGGTGCGCAAGCTGCCGGAATCCACTTCCTGCAGGCCGACAATGTCATACGGCTGTACCAGGCTGGCAATGCGGTTCAGGTTTGAAATCCGCTCGCGCAGTGGTAGCAGGTGCTTCCAGCTCTTGGTGACGTACTCGTGAAAATCCCGGGTGTCAACACCGGTCTGAATATTGAAGCTGAGTAACTTTAATGAACTCCGGCCATACGGCGTCATCGAATCAGTTACTGTGGTGGCGTTTTCCAATTCCATTTTTCTGCTCAAGCGCAAACTTGCAAACATGCATGGCAGTCCCCCGGTATCCCTACAGCATACCGCCGGGTTCCCCTAACCAAACTATAGCAAAGTTGCCGTCTGCGTGAGGGCCGAACCAACGAAAGATTCGCCTTGCGCCTTCAGGCGGAATAAAGACACGTTCAGCAGTTTAAATCACAATTCCTTCAAACAAGCCTCGAGAATGTCCAGGCCCTCCTCAATATGGTCATCTGAAATTGTCAATGCGGGCAAAAAGCGGACTACATTCCCCCTTATTCCGCAACTCAGCAACACCAGGCCCTTCTTAAAAGCCAGTCCCACGATCTCTTTGGTCAAATCCGCATCGGGTTGATCCGCATCACCGTTTTTCACCAATTCCATTGCAATCATGGCGCCCCGATCGGCGCGAACATCACCGATGATACCAGGGTATTTCTTTTGCAGGTCTTTAAGCCTCCGGCTAAACAATTCACCTATTTGACCCGCACGTGCGACCAGGTTTCTGTCTGCGATTTCTTCGATGACGGCCAGTGCAGCAGCGCAACCTATTGGCGATCCGCCATATGTGCCGCCCAACCCGCCCGGCAGGGGTGCATCCATGATCTCGGATTTACCAACCACGGCGGCCAGTGGAAAACCACCGGCGACACCCTTGGCAACGGTCATCAAGTCCGGCTCGACACCCGCATACTCACAACAAAAGAACTTACCGGTCCGGGCGAAACCTGTCTGTATCTCATCGGCAACCAGGACGATGCCATGCTCATCACACAGCTTTCGTAATGCCTGCATGAATTCATTTGAAGCCGGATAAAAACCGCCCTCGCCCTGTACAGGCTCAACGATAATTGCTGCTACGTCACTTGGCGCAATATCGACTTTGAATAACATTTCCAGTGCCTTAAGGGAATCCTCTGCACTCACACCGTGATAATTAACCGGAAAGGGAACGTGGAATATCTCACCCGGAAACGGTCCAAACAGGTTTTTATATGGTGTAATTTTCCCGGTCAGACCCATGGCCAGCAATGTTCTGCCATGAAATCCCCCATTGAAGGCAATCACACCACGGCGGCCAGTATGTGCACGTGCAATCTTGACGCAGTTCTCAACCGCTTCCGCACCCGTTGTCACAAAAATGGATTTCTTGGGCGTGGGACCCGGCGCCAGCTCATTGAGCTTTTCTGCCAGCTCAACGGCTGAGTCATAGGGCGTCACCATTACACAAGTATGGCTGAACCGTTGCAGTTGTTTCTGCACGGCTGCAACCCCCCTCGGGTTGCTGTGGCCGGTGGAACAAACGGCAATACCGGTGCCGAAGTCAATGTAACGCTTGCCTTCGACATCCCACATTTCTGCATTCTCGGCGCGGTCGATATAAACCGGGGCAATGTTACCCTGTCCGCGTGCAATAGCTGCCTGTTTACGCTCCTGCCATTGCGCGTTTGATGTGTTGCTCATCGATCAATCCCTCCCAGGCACATGTACTTGATCTCCATGTAATCATCGAGGCCGTATTTAGAGCCTTCGCGGCCCTGGCCGGATTCCTTCACACCCCCGAAGGGCGCCATTTCATTGGAGATGATTCCCTCGTTGATACCGACGATGCCGTAATCGAGACCCTCGCCAACCCGCCAGATACGACCGATATCGCGGGAGTAAAAGTAACAGGCCAGGCCAAACTCAGTATCGTTGGCCATGGCGATGGCCTCTTGTTCTGTTTTGAACTTGAACAATGGGGCAATTGGTCCAAATATTTCTTCCCTGAACACCCTCATGTCGTCGCTGACCCGGGTGAGGATGGTTGGCTCGATAAAGCACGCACCCAACCCGGAGCGCTTTCCGCCTGCCACTACCCGTGCGCCCTTGCTGACTGCATCCTCGACAAAATTCATAACATCATCTACCGCCTCTTCGTTGATCAGGGGTCCGATGGTGACACCTTCGTCTGCGCCATTCCCTACTTTCAGGCCCTTTACGGCATCCGCCAGCTTGGCGGCAAAAATATCGTAAATACCCTCCTGTACCAGGATGCGATTGGCACATACACAGGTCTGGCCCGAAGCCCGGTACTTGCTCGCCATGGCCCCTGCAACTGCCGCTTCCAGATCCGCGTCATCAAACACGATAAATGGCGCATTTCCACCCAACTCCATGGAGGTGCGTTTGACGGTCGCTGCACACTCGGCCATCAGTTGCTTGCCAACCGGTGTTGAGCCGGTGAATGTCAGTTTTCGCACGACCGGGTTGGATGTGAGTTCCTTGCCGATCTCCGATGTTCTTCCGGTCACGATGTTGATCACACCTGCCGGTATACCTGCGCGCTCTGCAAGCTCTACAAACGCATAGGCAGATAGCGGAGTGGCGTTCGCCGGCTTGCAGACGACCGTGCAACCCGCTGCCAGCGCCGGGGCAATCTTGCGGGTCAGCATGGCATTGGGGAAATTCCAGGGCGTGATACAGGCCACTACACCCACGGGTTGTTTGATGCATACGAGGCGCTTATCTGCAGTGGCGTTTGGAATTACATCACCATAAACCCGCTTACCCTCTTCGGCAAACCATTCGATATAGCTTGCGCCGTAAGCAATTTCGCCGCGGGCCTCCGCCAATGGCTTGCCCTGCTCTGCGGTCAGTATTTGCGCAAGGTCTTCCTGGCTTGCCATCATCAGGTCAAACCACTTGCGTAATGCAACCGCTCTTTCTTTGATGGATGTTTGCCGCCACTCAAGTTGCGCCGCCTGTGCTGCTTCAATGGCCCGGCGTGTTTCAGCGGTTCCGCAACTCGCCACTTTGGCAATCGCCTCACCCGTAGCCGGGTTGATTACATCCAGTGTTTCACCTGAATCCGAGGCCACCCACTGACCGTTTATATATGCGCCGGTCTTGAGCAGGCCGGTGTCTTTAAGGGATATGGTCACGATTTAACCCTCCAGTAAGTCTGTTGTGTGTCAGCATAGCTATAAATATTTCTCGCATAAATCGATATTTTTTTGTATCTTTTGTGAGTTTTATTCACAGGACATAAGCATGCTGGATCGACGCACACTACCCTTGTCTGCATTACGTTCATTCGAAAGCGCCGGCCGATACTTGCATATGGGCCGTGCGGGCGAAGACCTCGGTGTCACCCACGGCGCGATCTCACACCAGGTGCGTGCGCTAGAAGAACACCTGGGTGTAAAACTTTTTGTTCGTGCCAACAACCGTCTGAAACTGACGGACGCCGGAGAACACCTGTTGCGAGCCGTACAGGATGGATTTGACCGCATCGTCGACGGCACGCTGCAACTGGATCCGGACAATCTGACCGGGGTCCTGGTCATTGGCTGCACTGAATCGACCGGGGCAAGCTGGGCGATCCAGCATATTGGTGAATTCCAACTCTTGTACCCGCAAATCACTATTCATGTCGTCGAGGTGAAGCCGCAGCAAAAAGATATTCCGCGTGAAGTCGATGTTGCAATCTGCTATGGAAAACCGGACGCTGGCGGAAGACAGGTCGAGGAACTGGTTTCACCGCCCGTCTACCCGGTGTGCAGCCCCCGAATTCTGCATGATATCCCCGCCATAACACGCCCCGAGCACCTGGGCCGGCTAACCCTTTTACATGACAATCAGAACAACTGGTCCCGCTGGTTCGCCGCAATGGATGTGGCGGTACCCGAAAACGCCAGGCATTTGCATTTTTACAGCACAAACCTGTCCCTGACCGCCGCCCGGCTGGGTTACGGTGTTGCCCTTTGCAATCCCTTTGAAACGCAGGAAGACCTGCGCCAGGGCCGGCTTGCACGGCCGCTGAAGCAGGCCATACCGGAATCGCACAACTACTACCTGCTGACCAACCAGCCTGAACATCGCTCATTACGCGCACAACTTTTTGAGGACTGGATAAGGGCGCAGGTCTCAGAAAACCAGGGTGCGGGTTTCCAGTATCGCGCGTAGAATTCATTCATGGCCCGTAACAATTCCCTGCTTGAGTCCATTCATATCGGCTTGTCTGCTGCCCTCGGGAAAGTCGACAAGCTGGAGTGGGTCCGGGACCTGTCCGGCGGCGACATCAACCGTGCTGCACTGATCCGTAGCGGCAACACCGACTGGTTTCTGAAATATCACCGCAACGCACCCGCTGGCATGTTTGAAGCGGAAGCACTGGCATTGTCAGAAATATCGGAACAGCGGTGTATCAGGGTTCCCAGGCCCATCGCATATGGCAGTGATGGTTTTACCTCGTGGCTGGTCCTGGAACACCTGGCACTCACCT
>CALBDB010000064.1 GCA_937927755.1 uncultured Lysobacterales bacterium | reverse complement strand
CCCAGATTCATTTAACCCTGATTAAGGAGTATTGGTATGACGACACTGATAGGAATAATAATGGGTCTGATAATCGGTTTTGTGTTACTGGCGATCATTACCTTGCTGTTTCGCTGGTTATGGAACACGACCATGCCGGAGGTTTTTGGCGTCAAGAGCCTGGACTTTTGGCAGGCGTTCAAAATATTGCTGATATCGGCAATGCTTTTTGGAGGAGGTACGACCGTTCTGGAACGAGGTCATGAGACCTTGCCGGATGAGGTCGTGACACAGCCAGGCGACTGACAAAACACTGTGTGAAACCGGGGTTGTCCCCGGTTTCACCGTGATGGTCAGGGGTTATCTGTTACGGCCCGGGCAAACAGCATGCTCACTGGCGCGCCATCCCCCTGGGTACCGTTTAACATCAACTTACCAGCGGAGAAACTAAACCCTGTTACCTTTGACAAGGTGTCCATGTATTTCTGTTCCACGGCCATGAGCTCTTCGGGACAGGCCATCATCGTGCCCATTGATTGACCGATTTTTACATCCCCTGCATTGGCGCCTTCCTGGATGCCTGCGGAATAGCGGTTGCACGCGCTTTTGCCGGATATCCGGTCGCCAGCAAACGTCAATGTAACCTCGATTTTCTTATCGATGGGTTTTCCCCGCTCAAGCTGGCTCAATTTCCATTCACTGCCATCCAGCATGGACAGGGAAAGCGCACCGGTTTTTTCGATGACACCCTCTTTCAATTGTCCGGCATCCAGCGTCCAACGGCGTGTGGCAAGCATCGTGGGACAGCACATCGCATCGGTTTCACCGCCTTGCAAGACTTCCAGAACAACCGTGCCATCGGAGATTTCTCCACCGATGAGTTTGACACGATCACCGACCAACGCGGTCGCACGGTTACGGACAGTGCCATTCTCATTGCTCATCACCGCGATATGGATGTAGTTGCCAGTACCACCTGTGTTTTGCCACAAAAAAGCCACGGCTTCGTTCTTCCCATCTCCATCAAGATCGCCGGTGAAGTGAATATCCTCGACAAGCCCGACCCTTGGCCTGGATGCCGAGTCCTCTGAATAGGGTTTACCTTCCCAGCTTCCATCTGACAGTGTAACCGGGCCATCTTCGATTCCCGAGTAGCTTGCGTTTCCAAGCTCGTTGATCGTCGGCGTATCATTGCCCGCATGACTAGTCTGGATGGCAAAAAGCACACAGAGAACTGATAGTGAAATCAGCATGAATTGACCTGGGATATGTTTCATTTGATTTGCTTCCATTTCAGCTTATTCATCATCGCTTGCATTGACCTGCATACAGGACCAGCGTTCAATGGATTCGACGATGACCTGGGTGTTGCCCGAAGATTGCCATAATGTGATAAGAAGAACACCTTCTTATAAAAAAGCCGGATACAACTGTACCCGGCCTTTGAATAAACGATGACTGGCTAGTGCCTAGCGAAAGTCATTCCATCCGGCCTGGTAACCCCTGGCAAAGTATTCTTCAAAACGGCTGTCATAGTCATCACCGTGCCGTTCATACGCACGGCTCATACTCATGTTCGCGTCATCTTTGCCGGCCTTGTAACCATCCATGTAATATTCGCACTCATTACCGCCAAGATCGTTTGGACAACTGCCAGACCAGCGGTCATGTCGTACGTGTCGATCTTGATAATCATTGTGACGCCCACCCTCACCGCTGTAATAAAAGATAGCTTTACATTTTCTGTCGACCCAGATTCCATCGCTGTCGGCACCCCAGGTGTAGCCTTTTTCACACTTGTTATGATTGCTCAACTCCTGCGACAGGCTGACATGAAGGCGGTTGGCATTCGGTAGTGAACAACGGACAAAATCGCCTTTCGAGCGGCATGTCAGTTCGTCTGCATAGGCTGTTGTTGGAGCCATCATGAGACTTGATAAAAACAAAAAGGTAATGCTTATAAAAATCGATTTCATAATCCGCCTCCTCTGATTGATCTGGGTTAAAAGACTTTCTTCAAGTATATTACATCCTTATCAATGCATCTTATCTCGATTTTCCGGCTACTCTGTCCGCCTCCAGTTGGGATCGATGAGCTGTAAATCAGCGACAATCCCCGGGCCGTGCGCCGCACCAAAGAGCAGTACGATATCGGTTTCCTGCCTGTTACTGATTGTATCAGCGATCTTCTGGTTGCGTGAAGCCAAAATGATTTTGGAAACATTTTCCATCGGTAACACCATAGTCGCCATTTCACTCAGATCCGAAGTTGCATCGATACCGGTGACCACAATGGGCCCAAACCGTTTTTCATAGGCTTCGAGCAGTTCCTCGGGTGTCACATCGACATTGACATCCTTGTCGTTGACCAGGCCAAGGAAATCGTTATTGGGTTGGCCTATGTAGCCATCGCCTGACAGTTCATCATACTGGTGCGGAGTGGGCAGGATACCCACGAGAGCACGGGCCTTTCGTTTGTTGTTATCGTCGAGGGCGTCAAAGTCAATAAATTCGTAATACAGGGTCGCACCGGCCATCTTCCGAATTTTCACTTTCTCAGCCACGGCCTTGTAAAAGGCCGGAGTACCAATGTGTATCATCGGGATATAAGTAACGGTCTTTTCTCCGTAGGAGATCGTGAACGGATCGGTCTCCTCGCCGGTAATGAAAAAAACCGATGCATCGGTCGGGAGTTCCGCCAATGTATCAGCTGTGTCAGTTGACGCGGCGTATGTAATGGTTGTGAAATTTGTAGCCAAGATCATTAACAGGGCCAGCTTGGTGGTGACAGCCAGGATGCTAAAATGTGTTTTTATAGAAATTTTCATATTAAGCGGCCATTGATTGTGTATCAGGTTGAAGTTACTCGACCCAGCCAGAGCATCGTTAGAAAAACCAGACCAACGCTCCTGGTGTTCCGTAACAGCTTAAATATATCAATGAAGGAGTCGTCTTGAAAACAAATAGCGTTTATTTTGCAGTATGGACTTTGTCTGTAATAACAGCGGGTTTCTTTGTTGAGGTCAACGCAGATTCCATAACGGCGCGTTGTGATATCTATCCGCGCGGCGAAGATCATGCTTCAGCATCCATGTCTTGTGGGTTTTCTCAACAGCAGGGTTTTGTCACGATCGACCGTTCGGATGGTGTTTTTCATGATCTGAAACCTGAGGGTAGCGGGCCAGGCGATTTCTCTGATCAGAACGGCAGACCGGTCTACCGGCAAAGCGGCATTGGGAAACACGGTTTGATTTTTCGTTTTCCTGAAGAGTCTGTTTTTGTTTTTTTGGATGCTTCCTCGGTGGATGACCCTGCTGATTCCCCGACCGCACCCTACACCACCAGTGAATATGATGCGACCACGTTGCTCTCCTGCTCCCTGGGCAAGGCTTCCTATGATCAGGACTGCCCGGCCGGTATATTACGTGGGGATTCGGGATCTGCGTCTATTCGGATCATGAACCCGAAAGGTGTGGAGCGGGTGTTTAATTTTGAAGGGGATAATGTCACCACACCAGGCGGCGGCTCCATTGGCTGGCAGCGGCAGGAAGGTGACTGGTACCTGAATATTGATGACAATGAATATTATATTGTGATTGAAGCCGCGGTTTACGGCGGTTAGCATCCCTGCGACTTGCCTAAAGGAGAAAGCATCAGTGCAGCTTTTAAACATCAGATATATCAAGTTTGCGGGCGGCCTGGTATTGGCTGGTTCAGCCCTGGTGTCCGCCGTGGAAGCTTCCGATAATTTTACATCAGGTAATGTTACCAACTACGTTTCTTCAAATGGGGTCAGCGAGCAATGCATTGAACTTGCAGCAATGCCAAAGGCACATTATTCAAAACATGATCGTGAGACCCAATCAGATTATTGTTCGATTGATTTCAGCAAGGTAGCCCTGTGCCCCAAGTTGTGGAGTACCAGCCCGGGCACCATCATTTATCAGATTGACGTCGCAAAGTACGACAACGACTATACAAAGTTTGAAAAACAACACTGCGCAGCAGGACATCACGCCAAGGACGCAGCCATCGGCAAACTGGCGTCATTCAAGCTATCTGTTAATGACAGGAGTACCAGTGCGACCTATGCGCCCTCGTCATGGATTTATTATCATCTTTCAAGGTATTTCAAGACGGGTGTGCATGTACCTGTAGCCGTTTATCGCAGCATCGACAAGCAGGTTCAGCTTGAACGTGTCGTCAAACCCGCGCTCGCCATCATCGAAGCGCGTCACGGTTTGAAAATGCTTCACGCCGGCTGGAATTTTCTCGATTCGGTCGAAACCGGACAGGATATGGGCAGCGCGGGAGGAGAGGTGCTGACGGGCGACGATGCCCTCGTCTTTGGCAGCTTGCTGGATAATAAGGGTGACCGTTATGGGGTTGTCTTTAACGGCACCCGGGAGTCCGGCTGGGGCGTGGGGCAAAACTATGATTTCCAGCAAACGGCGCCTTACCTGGCGTTGCGTAGTGACTTGCCGGTCGCAGAAGCCATCGTAGCCGGTATTCACGAATCCAGAAAAAACCCGAAAATGGCCAGGAAGCTGTCTGCAGACCTGGCGCCCGTCCAGGTCGCATTCTGGATGAATGACCTGCTTGAAATCACACTACTGGATTACATCCTCGGCCAGCAAGACAGGATTGGGAACATTGATTACCAATGGCGTTGGTTCTGGCTAAAGGGTGGTAAACAGGAGGACAGACATGCAAGCGGCACCGAAGTGCCGGCAGACCTGGTTGAATACAAACCCGTTCGCCTCCAACGAACCGCCATCAATGACAACGATGCCGGTGTGCGAAGAGGCTACACCAATTATGCAATGAAAACCGGTATGCTGAATGGACTCAGGCATTACAACCCGCACCTTTACAAAAAACTTGCTCATTTGGCGCAAGACCTGCAACTAAAAGGGGATATTTATCAATGGCTCATTAAAAGCTCGGGTTTGAGCGGCCATGAAGTCGAGGCCATTGCCGAGAGAACGCAGAAGGCATTTACATTGCTCCAGGCCGGCTGCGAAAGCGGGAGTTTGAAGCTTGACCTCAATCCGGCCGACTTCTTGTATAGCCCCGTCAACAGGGAATCAAAGAAAGAGCATTCATGTCGGCCTCTTTAAAATACGGCTTGAAGTGGATTTACTGGTTACTTCTGCTGATCGTCTTCACCTCTCCTGTATTTGCACAGAGAATCGTCGTCATTTCTGACATCAACGGTCGTTATGGCAGTACCGAATACCACCCACGTGTTGCCAAAGCCATTCAGGTGATCATTGATCTGAAGCCTGACTTGGTGATCGGTGCCGGTGATATGGTGGCCGGGCAGAAACAGCCGCTGTTGGATCAATCCCGGTTGGATCTTATGTGGGCGTCATTCAACCAGGTTGTTGCTGATCCGTTAAAAGAAGCTGGTATCGAATTGATTATTTCTCCGGGGAACCATGATGGTTCAGCCTTGCCAGGTTTTGTCCTTGAACAGGAACGATTCAAAGCCCATTGGCTGGACAGGCCTCCACGGTTGGAGTTACTGGATGGCAGTGACTGGCCGCGGAGATATGCGCTCTGGCTTGAGAAAACTTTGATAATTTCCATCGACGGAACCCGCCCCGGGCGCATTCAGGATGCTGATTTGCACCTCCTCGAAAACACCCTCCAGGAGAAAGCCTCGGCAGCAGACTCCATTATAGTGGTGTCCCACCTGCCGATGTGGCCGCTTTCCCGCGGGCGCGAAAGTGAAATCATCATTGATACGGCACTAACCGGGCTGTTAGCCAGGTATGAAGTCGATTTTTTTATCAGCGGTCACCATCATGTTTTCTACACAGGGACTGATGACAATGTAACAAATCACGTGGCAGTAGGTGCATTGGGGGGAAACGCCAGAAAATTTGTCGGCCAGTCAGACCGTGAACCATTTAGCTTTGTCGTCATTGATAACTGTGCAGATCACTACCGGGTATCGGCGAGAGCGGCGCCCTCTTTTAGACAAGAGGTTCCATTGTCTAGCCTGCCCGATAAGATCAGGGGCGGGTCCGGATACTTGCACCGGTTTGATCTTTCCAAACCACAGACCGGCAATCCCTGTGTCGGTACAGAGCAACTACCATGACACAAAACGACAGGTCTTCTATAACAAGCCTGGTAGCCTTTGCTGTTCTCATTGCCTATCTTGCGTGGTTCCTGGTGCCGTTCCTGGTGCTGGATGTAGACCCCAGTGCTCATCCACCGACCGGGGTCGATTTGATTTTTGGTGAAGGCTTCAATGAAATTGTGGTCGCAATTGTACTGCTTGCCCTGATTGGCTTATTGAAAGCGTGGCGCGTGGTTGGCTTGAGAAAACCTGACCCTGGTGGTTTCAAATTCATCTGGTTGCCACTGGCTTATACATTTCTGTTGGTTCTCGTGGCCATATCCATGGCGAAATCTAAATCTTTACCACTTGGTGAGATTTTCGAGTTACATGAAATTTCCCTGTTGTTTTTGATCAGTTGCCTGGTCGGGTTTAATGAGGAAGTGATATTCCGTGGGTTTTTATTCGGGGGACTCTCCACGAAATTCAAACCGTTTGTGACCGTATTTCTGTGTGGAGCCGTTTTTGGCCTTTTTCATCTTGTTAACCTCATTTCGGGGCAGGCGTTCGAAACCACCCTTTCACAGGTTTTGCAGGCGGGTTCCATGGGTTTTCTATACGCTGCCCTGCGTCTGAGGCTGGGTTCGATCTGGCCCCTTATATTTTTACATGGATTTTGGGATTTCTCGGTGACGATCATGCAGCAAAGTATGCAGTTAACCGGGTTTGATACTACTACAGCCGGTGGCTTTCACCCGCTGGTTGGCGCCCCACTGTTGATTTATGGCTTATTTGTTTTCTGGCGCTGGAAAGTCTGGCAATCAACACTAAAAAATTATAGTAAATAGGAAGAAGCCACAAACAGGATCGACAAACACCACTCTGATTAGGAATGTCGGTTTTTCTTATTGTCCTGACCCAGCTATCGGGTCTGTCGGGCGGAGAACGTCCTGCCCATTTCTGAAGCCACGTCGTCGCTGATCAGCTTGATTAGGTGTTCGATCAGCTCAGGTCCGGAGTCACCTTTCAGGTCTTTAAGCCCTATCGCACCCGAAGAACTCCGCCGTTCCGCGAATTCCGCGACGGATTTCTCACTTTCGGTATCGATTACTTTTCCTTCCACCTGGACCTGGGCATGCCCCGCGCCCAGTTCGCCTGCCATTATTCGCATGCTTGCGCTGCCGGGATCCATGTGCGTAATGGCAAGATCCATGCGATACCTGGCATCCGGTGTGTTATTGGAAAACAGTGCATGATTGAGTACATCACGCTCCAGCCAGTTTGCACACTCTTCCACCGTCACGTGTTTCTTGTCCTTCAGATGGGGCTCGGTAATCTCGCCGAGCGCAATCTCTGAAGTCGGCATGATTGCAGCGGAATCCGCCCAGAACGCTTCGAGACTGTCGCCGTGTGAAAGGTGGCTGTAGTCGGATAGATAGCCCGAAGGTTTTGGCGATGCCGCCCATGCGGTGCTCGCAAGTACCATGAAAATCGGGAAAATTATCTGCACACTCAGGTATTTCATAAATTGACTCCTGGTTGAATATTACAGAATGCCAATAGCACCAGAATGGTTATAGAATATCTTCTCACCCGAACCCTCTCAAGTTTGGACGTTCGCTCAAGCGTAATCTGAAACGGAGAAAGTACATTATTAAAATTATCACTGCCTTGTTATTGCTATCACTCGGAGTGCTGGCCGGCTGTGGCACAACGGACACCGCTATGCGGGAGCAGGGCCGCTCGGAATCCTATGTTCTGGGTTTCCACGACGGACGGCATAGTGGCATGAAAGAAGAGGGCAACGTGTTCGAACAGTTCATCCGCGACCAGTCAAGTTTCGAGAACGACCCGGAATACAGGAATGGCTGGCTCGCTGGCGAAAAGGAAGGACAGAAACTCCAGTATGAAGCAAACATCGCTTCCGCCGCATATTCCGACTACCAGGCCGGAAAGGCATATGACAGGTCATACAACATAGACAAGATCGGCCGCGACGCCATCAAGGACATAGACACGTCTGATTTGAACGAGCTGAAAAAGGACAAATGATCAGAAAACCCCGCTCTCCATCCGGGTAACAAAAAAGCCACAACATGTGTGGCTTTTTTGAGCATTAAAGTATGGTTTCTAGTTTTTTCTGACGTAGTGCACCTGGTTTTCAGTATGGCCTACCTGTGTGGTGTTTATGCCATTGCCGGCCCGGTCTATATAAAACTGTGCATCGCCAATGTACAGGCGTTCGTCGTTTACGTATCCGTGTAGCCTCGTTCCATCCACACGCGCAGTTACCCTGCCATCGCTGCTGATATGCATGGTAACTTCAGAGTTGTACTTTATGTTATATCCCTCAAAATCCCCGATCATCCACCTGGGGACATAGGATGAATGACGGCTGCCGTAGTATTCATCGTCGTTGTATCTATCGTGTTTGTCGTCTTTTGCATTTGCAGCGACTGCCGCGATTATGGCTACAGCTGCCGCTGCCGCAACTGCCTTCTCACCCGAGTGGTCCTTGTGGCCACTGGTGTGGTGACGGGTTTCCACTTCAAATTCCCCTTTGCAGTTCCCGTCCACCCATATGCTGCGTTGGTCATAATCCCAGGTTCTGCCCCTGATACACTCAGCCTTGGAAGTCTGCCGGCGGAGTGTTACGTAGCCATGAGACTGGATTGGACAGGTGTGGTATTGCTGATGTCTGCTCTCACAGGTAACAAAGTCATTGGCCGTAACCGGCGGGGCGTATGCCGATGCTGCCAGTACCAGGACCATGATAATGCTGGTGATAATCGATTTCATTTCAGGTTTCTCCCGATTGAATGCAGGTGGCTACTATTCTGCCTAGTATTCAATTATTTGTACACTGCATAGCGGAAAAGGCACGGGCATTCCTGCTGCGTCAAACTTTTCTGAAAAATCTTTCAATGGCAACAGCGGTTTATTAATATGAACTTTCAAACTTGAATGGTGACCCGGCATATGAAATTTTCGACACTGGTAATACTGGCGGCCCTGGTTTCTAGCGCCCCACTGGCATCAAAAGAACAGGCTCCGGCAATGCAAGTAAGTTATGGCCAGGTCAACGCAATAGAGGTAACCACGAAGAAATCAGCCATTGCCAGAAATGCCTTGATCGGTTCATTGGTAGGGCTCGCCATCGATGACAGCGTCTCGGGCGCTGTTCTGGGCGCCAGCACGGGCTTCATTGTGACCTCAATGATCGAGGCAGACCGCAGGGTCTTTCTCTATACACTGGAAATGACCGATGGCGATCGCCAGAGCATAGCGGTTGAAAGACCCGACCTCGCAATTGGTCACTGTGCAGCCATTGAGCAAAAGGGAAAACACAACAACCTCAGGCCGGTATCAGCGGTGCACTGTATCGAGGGGGGTGTTTCCGGGTCTTCAAAAGACGAGCTGGAAAATCATCGATTGCTCATCGCTGAGAAATGTCACCAAGCGCGGGCACAGTTAGCCAATGGCGGCAGCAGCGAGGAAATTGAGACGGCGTTGCGAAACCTGCGTAGCTACTGCGACTGAGAAAGATAAAACCATCGAAGGGTTAGAAATCATGTTCCATAAAGTATCCGTAATCTTCACGATAACACTTTTAGTAATGCTGGCAAGCTGCACTACCAGCACTGTTACCTCCGTAGACGGTAATAGCGGCAATGTATATGTGTTGCCGGCGGAAGTGGTTGACCGCATGCTGTTGGATGCAATGTCAGCTGAAATACCCAAGGGCGGGATCTCCCGTGGCTCCACCCCTTACCCCAGCTATTCCGGCGATGTTAAGTGGGGTTCGGTCGACACCGATACAATAACCGCGATGGCACGGCCCGCCACTGGCAGACGAACCGATGGCGGAATCGTCCAGGGGTTCGTGTTCGAGGTACAGCGTCATGGATCAGCCCCGGCGACCGGTTCCCCGACCGCCAAGCGAATCCACGCCAAGCTACAGACGGATGCTGAACTCACCGGAACCGGAGCCGCATTTATTGAATTCAAGTAATAAAGCGGGTCACCAGCCATCGATTGGATCAAAAGCCACAAGCAAGACCCCCTAGGCCATCAGAAAGGTGAACAGCTTATGACTGATAAACAAAAATCCCGTCTGGCGCTCTGGTTAAGCGGTATTTATTTCGCAGTTGGATTCGTTTCCTGGTTGTTGCCACTGTTTGCAAAACCGGGGGAGAGTCTTTCAGGTATTTTTGTTGTCATGCTGACTCAACCCTGGGCCACATTGCTCACGATCGTGACAGAGCGCCTGCAGCTTGACTCCTTTGTGCTGAATATGACCGTGATGCTCATTGGCGTTTTAGTGAACAGCTGGATTATCTATAAGATTGTTTCCCTGGTTTCTTGCCGTGGCAAATAATCCTTCAGCTTCAGCCGATGTCATCTTACGGAGATGCCCGGTAATCACATCTGTTGATTGATTGCCTGTTGCAGTCTTGGCAAACATCCAGTTCAACGATGAACTTTTCGCTTTTGTATCGCAAATCAAATTCAGAGTATTGACCCGCACAACCTTTTGGCTCGCGCTACCGTGTAGCTTACGGCTTTTTTGGGGTGGTATATTCAGCCACTTTCTGAAATGATTCCCAAGTGGTTTCATACCCGACGAAACCTTTTTCATTGGGCTCTTTCTGGCGTGTTGTCACAAAACGCGCCTTACCTTCGGGAACTTTGGGTCTGTTTTTGGGTTGATCGCTCATAATATTTACCTTTTGCTAAGAAAAAACTTACACATTTAGTTCAAAACTTCATGAATGCCGGGCCCCGTTTCAATATCCGGGCCTGGCTCGACCTTTCCGCCTGCTTCAACTTCCTCTTCGCTTGCATTCCTGACAAGCAATATCTCAAGTTTGAAAATAACTTCCCTGCCGCACAGTGGATTATTCCCGTCAATGGTCACGGTTTTCTCATCCACCCTGGTCACCAGGAAACTCTTGGTGTCACCTTTGTCGTTTTCCATCAGGATGGCTGTACCCACTTCATGATATTCCTTCGGAACATTTTCGATGTAATCGGTAATGACCAACGTTTCATCTCTGGGGCCAAATATCTCGTTGCAGTCAACGGGTACTTCTATAGTCTCGCCTGCAGACCTGCCCTCCAGCTCGGCGCTGACCTGGGGAGAAAGGATTTGATTAACCCCATGCACATACCCAAGCGGAAACTCAACCGAAGTCAGCACCTGGCCGGATTTCTGATCAATGACCTTGTAGGTCAGTTCAACATATTTATTGGCTTCGATTACGTCTTTCATGGCTCAATCAAAAAATGGATGCGGAGAATATCCGCACTTCGCCTTGTTCATAACCCAGGACCAGTCGCCCAAGCCACTCACCTTCCTTCTCGGTGCTTTTTACCCGGTAAAGGACGGTCACGTGCTCACCGCGGCGGATAGTACCGAGATAATCCCATTCTTTAGACAGTTTACGTGCCAGCAAGCTTTTTTTGAACTGCTTCCCAAGTTCCACTTCGTTCAGGCCGAGTAACAGATCATAGGAGAACTTCCTGATAAATTTTCCGTACTG
>CALBDB010000063.1 GCA_937927755.1 uncultured Lysobacterales bacterium | reverse complement strand
GAATGAAACACCGACCAATATTCCAGTTGATACAACCAATGAACCACTGGCGGATAACAATACCCACCTCCGTGGTGAGATTTCCAAAACTGCTGACGCGGGAGAATCAACGGTGGTCGCCAGTGGTCACCGCGGCAACATCGGTTTTACCGACACATTAGCGATTGATCCTACTTACAGTTCACAGCTGACAAATTCCGATATTTATGTAAAAGTCGGTGACGCCGCGGCGCCTCCGCCATTTGTTGGCATAACCATTGCCGGAAACCTGTCAGAAACTGTTCCTGGTAACCCGGCCATTGTCGTGACCGGTACGGGTGGTGCGTTATGCGGACAGACGTCAGCTGATTATAGTTGCCTTGTTCCGACAACCGGCAGTCCAAGGATAGCGGTTTCGGGTTACGGGCGGAAAGACAATAACCGTTGGGCGTGTTCGATCATTTTAACTATACCGAAGCTTAGTGAGGTGACCATGGGTGAAACTGCAAAAGCGATTTTTAACCCCTTAGGCCTACCAACCGGGGTGACCTACGACTTTGTTGTGCAGGATATGGGCTGTACGTTTTAAATACTCACCACAATATTTTGATCTGTTAAAATGCCGCCTCTTCCGGGGCGGTATTTTTTTATATCACTGATCATTGTGCTATCTGTGGCAAAGTATCAAGAATTCAGCAGGCCAAAACATGAATATCCGAACAAGATTTGCACCCAGCCCCACCGGCTTTTTACATGTTGGTGGAGCCCGCACGGCCCTGTTCTGCTGGCTGCAGGCACGAGCCAACCAGGGCACTTTTGTCCTGCGTATTGAAGATACCGACCTGGAACGTTCCACGCCCGAGTCGGTACAGGCCATCCTCGACGGCATGCAGTGGCTGGGGCTGGATTACGATGAAGGCCCTTTTTACCAGACCGACAGCTTCGGGCGTTACGCCGAAGTCGTGCGGCAGTTGCTGGATGAAGAAAAGGCCTATCATTGCTATTGCAGCAAGGAGCGCCTGGAGAAATTGCGCGAGGCGCAGATGAAGGAAGGTATCAAACCCCGTTACGACGGCAAGTGCCGCCGGCTGGAGTCGGTGCCGGAAGGGGTTGATCCGGTGGTGCGCTTCCGCAATCCGCAAAGTGGTAACGTGGTATTTGATGACCTCGTCAGGGGTCGTATCAGCATATCCAATGACGAGTTGGATGACCTGGTCATCGCCCGCCCGGACGGCTCACCTACCTACAACTTCACCGTCGTTGTGGATGACATGGATATGCGTATCAGCCACGTAATACGCGGTGATGACCATATCAATAACACCCCGAGGCAGATCAATATCTACCATGCGCTGGGTGCCGAACCACCGGTATTTGCACACGTGCCGATGATCCTCGGTGATGACGGCGCACGTCTGTCCAAGCGCCACGGCGCGGTCGGTGTCATGCAGTACCGCGATGATGGCTACCTGCCGCAGGCGCTGCTGAATTACCTGGTCAGGCTGGGCTGGTCACACGGTGACCAGGAGGTCTTCAGCGTCGAAGAGATGATCACCCTGTTTGATATCAGGGATGTCAACCGGAAAGCCTCTGCGTTCAATACCGACAAGCTGGACTGGCTGAACCAGCATTACATGAAGGAGTTGCCGGCTGTCGAGGTGGCAGGGCACCTTGCATGGCACTTTGCCGACCAGGGTATTGATACAGAAAACGGGCCGCCGCTTGAAGATGTTGTGACGGTGCAGGCGGAGCGGGTCAAGACACTGAAGGAAATGGCCGCACAAAGCCGGGTATTTTTTGAAGGCTACGGTGAGCTTGATCCGCAGGCGGCAAAAAAGCACTTGCGACCGGTGGCCGAAGAACCGCTCAGGGCAATGCTTGAAAACCTTCAGTCACAGCGTGACTGGACCCCGAGCCCTTTACATGAAGTTATCGACCGCGTGGCTGCGGATCTCGAAGTAGGCATGGGCAAGGTCGCCCAGCCCCTGCGGGTGGCACTGACCGGTTCCGGCGTTTCACCCTCAATTGATAAAACCCTGTGGCTTATGGGCAAACAACGCAGCCTGGAAGGTATCTGCAAGGCATTGGAATTCATTGAGGCACGTATTGCGGCGCTGTAGGAGCAGGGCGATCAACAGATTACACAGATTAAAGAGCAAGAGCGCTTTATATGGGTGGAACCTCTGTGGGCAGCGATGCAGCCTATTGTAGGAGCGATCGGCGCAGCTGGTCGCGATGAGGGCTTGCACGTAGCTTGAAATCACTGCGGAACGCACCTCACGCATTTTGCTCTGAACATAATCGCTGCGAGACGCGCCTCCCACATCAATTTGAGAGTTCAGGCCAAGAAAAATCTGTGTATTCTGTGTAATCTGTGGATAATCCTGTTCTGAAGATATTCAATCGCGCGCGAGTAGATTAAAGAATGTCAAAAGTCGAACGTTTGTATCACCTGCACAATATCCTCAACCAGCGGCGTACACCGATTTCGCGGCAGGACCTGATGGAGCGTCTGGAATGTTCGCAGGCGACGCTGTACCGCCTGGTGGCGGAATTGCGGGATTACCTGGGCGCGCCGCTTGAACAGGATGCCGAGAACCGCGGTTTCTTCTACGACCGAAGCTATGACCAGCCCTTCGAATTGCCCGGAATCTGGATCAGCCCGGCGGAACTGCAGGCATTGCTGACCGCACGCCAGGTGCTGGGAAATGTACAGCCCGGTCTTTTGGAAGGGGAGTTGCAATCGCTGCAGGGGCGTATTTCTTCATTGCTGCAGCAAAAAGGCGTGGATGCCGAGGAAGGCCAGTCACGCATCCACATCCAGTCGATCGCCGGCCGGCCGGTGCCGGAGCACCTGTTCCAGGACGTCATGGGCGCCCTGATCGGGCGGCAGCAGCTGCATATCTCTTACCACGGCAGACGCAAGGACGATCTCAGTGAAAGGAATATTTCACCGCAACGCCTGACGCAATACCGCAATTCCTGGTACCTGGATGCCTGGTGTCACAAGGCGGAAGGGTTGCGGAGTTTTGCGCTCGAACGTATCAGCGGCCAGTCATTGCTCGAAGATGCGGCAAAAGAGGTGCCTGGCAAGGTGATGGCAGAGCACTTCGACCGTTCATACGGTATCTTCTCCGGCCCCGCGGTGAATACGGCGGTGCTCAAGTTCAGCCCGGAAATGTCACGCTGGGTCGCCGACGAGCAATGGCATCCGGAGCAGAGGGGCTCCTTCGACGAACAGGGCGCCTGGATACTGGAACTGCCGTTCAGCAGCGCGCGCGAGCTCGTCATGGATATCCTCAGGTACGGCCCCGAGGTGGAGGTACTGGCACCGGATTCGCTACGCAAAACTGTAGCAATATCCGCAAGGCAGGCCGCCGCAATTTACGACTGATATACCTGTAGGAGCCACGTACTCGTGGCGATTCTTTCTAAGCATGTGCAACTCCAAAACAATCGCGACCAGCTTCGCCGGTTGCTCCTGTGCATGATCGCGACGCGAGCGTCGCTCCTACAATCCACCTTCTCATGAATTGAGAAAGGCATGTGTTTTCCTGTAATCCAACGCAAAGGAGAACATTGATGCAACGGGCAGTTTTTAAACAGGTCACCCCAATCCGGTTCCAGTCACAGGCAACCCGTGTGGTGCAGGCTCATGGCACTGGCGTGCAGCAGCAGGCGGTCAATGACGACGTCTACCATGCCCCTACTTCGGTCTTGCGGGTGGTGGTTTCGGTGGCCGCCAACGTGGTGGGCGGGGTCTTGTTGCTTTCCAGTATGTTTATACTGCCGCATGTGCTGGCAGGGTTTTTGGGTTAAAGCCGCCGCAGGTGAACCGCGGCCGGGCTTGCCTCTCCTGCCTGTCCGCGGTTTTTTTAAACGTGTTTGCCGCCGGTCCAGCCGCCTTTCGCGAGGACACTTTCGCCCATGTTACGGGGTGACTCCTCGAGGTCGGTTGCCATCGAGTCATTCCATCTGTTGAGAAAGCCGTAAAGACACACCGCACCAAGGATCTGCACGATCTGCTCTTCCGTCCAGTGCTGTCTCATCCGTGAAAACAGGTCTGCATCGACCGCATTTGGCACCGCGCCTGCGGCCAGTGCAAAATCCAGTGCCACCCGTTCGGCTTCCGTGTATAGCGGGCTGGACCGGTACTCCCAGATCGCATCCAGTTTTTCCTGCGGAACATTATGGATTTTCGCCGCCACGAGCGAGTGGGCCTCACAGTACTGACAGCCAGCAGCGCGGCTTGAGAAATGGGCGATCAGCCGCATCAGGCCAAGATCAACTGCGCCTTCCGGGTCCATCACGCCCTTGGTCAGTTCACCGAAGCCCTTGACCATTTTCGGACGGCGCTGCATGGTCAGCAGGCTGTTGGGGATAAAGCCCAGTATCTTGTCGAATATTTCAAAGTCATCCCGAAGTTCGGGGGTGGTTTCCGGTGGCAGTGGTTGCATATGCGCCATTGTTTTCAGTTCTCCGTTTGTAAATCCTGCAGTACCTGCAGGGCAATTTTTTTGGCTTCTGAACCCCACGCCCCGGTGCCGGTAATATTGATGACAAAGAGTGTCGTGTATGGCTCCCTGGCGGAAGCCGTGTTCCAGTCCACCCAACCAATAAACCATCCGTGATCTGGCGGGTCTTGGTCGTCGGCTCCCAGGCAACTGCCGGTCTTGCCATGCAATGTACCATCAAGGCCGCTGTCAAGAAGCAGCATATTGCGTAGCTGTTCCTGGTATTGAGGATCGAAGGGCAGGGTGCCATGCCAAAGCTTTCTGATCTGCTCCATCTGGCCATGGGCATTGATTTTCAGGCTGCTCCCTAGCCAGAAGCGGTCGATACCGCCGCTGATATCCTGGTTGCCGTAATCCAGGCGTCTTAGCCACTGCGCCATGCGTTGTTCACCAACATCGCGCGCCAGCTGCTGGAAATACCATGGTATGGATTCACTGATGGCCGTTTGCAGGGTATGGTCCCTGTTGCTTACCGCCCGCTGGCGATTGGTTCCGTCCCATTTCTTGAGGTCCCCCGGTCCCGACACGACGCCGGTTTGTAAACCGATCAGGCTGTTCGGGATCTTGAATGTCGAACAGGGTGACAGTGCCTGCTGGCACTGCTCCGGTCCGACTTCGATGGATGTTTCATCGAGCCGGCTCCTGCTCAGTAGCAAAGCGCAGTAGCCGTAGTCTTTGAAGTAATGTTCCGGGAGATTGGGTAATGGCCCGCCGATTGCGGATATGGAAACAAAAAGCGCCGCAAGAGCGGCGCTGAGTTGGAATACTGGACGCTTGGCCTTCATCAGGCAGCTTCGCTTGATGCCCCGGCCGGTTCAACAGCCTGTTTTACCGGGCCTTCAATGATCGCGGTACGGGTAACCCGGATAATCAGGTCCACCTCCTCGGAGGTGATATCGAACGGCGGTGTATAACGCAACGCGTTGCTGCCGCCATGGATGACGTTGATACCGTGGTTGCGCATGTATTCCTCGGTAGAATCTACGCCGTAGCTTTTGAAGCGCGCAGGATCAAGTTCGGCGCTGAGCAACAGGCCGGTGCCCTGTACCTTGGTAATACTGCCATCCAGTTCATTCTGCAGTGCGGTCAGTTTTTCAAACATCTCGCGGCCCCGGTCTTCGACATTCTGACGAAGTTCCGGCGTAATGCTGTCGAGGGCTGCAACGGCGACATCCAGCGCCCTCGGATTGGTGGTCATGGTATTGCCATAGACACCGGCGCGGTAGAGCTTTGCTGTTTCTGCAGTCAAAGCCAGTATTGAGAGCGGATATTGCCCACCATTGAGAGCCTTGGAATAGGTTTCCATGTCAGGTGCATCGAGGTTTTCAAAACCCGGATAATCACAGATCGACAGTACACCATGGGCACGCAGACCGGCCTGGATGGAATCTACCAGCAACAGGGAGCCGTGTTCGCGGGTCAATTCGCGGACACGGGCATAGAATTCGGGTGTGATCGACTGGCCGGGGTTACCTTCGCCCATGACCGGCTCAATAAAAAATGATTCGATAAACAACTGGTTGTTGTTGGCATACTCGTATACCTGTTCCAGCTGTTCGATGTTGTTGGGCTCGATCGTAAGCAGGTTGTCCCGGTCACGGAAGCTCGCAAGGTATTTGCAATAGGTCTTGCGTGTGGAGTCGGAATATCGTGCAGGACGGTCCGTGCGGCCGTGGAAGGCGCTTTTCAGGCCAAGAATGCGGATGGGCTTGTTGGCGTGTGTTCCGCCCGGGTCCGTGGCAATCCTGGCGTTGATGTCGGATATGCGTGCACCCAGGGTGACCGCTTCGGAACCACTGTTCAGACAGAAGAAGTTCTGGTACGGGCAGTTGTCACGGGTATGGCCGATCTCCCGGCGCAATGCATCTATCAGCCGTTTCTGGCTGAAATTCGGTGTCATGATATTGGCCATGACATGTTGCTTGTTCATGGCTTCCAGGACGCCAGCGGGGGCGTGGCCGAGGCCCAGCATCCCATAGCCGCCACACTCGTATAAAACCGCACCGCGGCAGGTTACGATCCACGGGCCCGAGCCGGCCAGCGTTACATAGGGGTTGACTGCATCAGTTGGGTAGAAATTAACAAAGCCTTGCTGGACGGCGGACACCAGTTCATTTTCCGGCAGGGCCATCAATTCCGGCATTTCTTCAAGCAAAGCAAGGAATTCGTCATACGCTGAATCGATTGCCTGGCCTAACCTCTCATCGTTTTCGGCAAACCTGAGTATGGTTTCATCATCCAGGCCGACGGTCTGAACCGCCCCGCCATGACTACGCATCGCATTGAGTTTTTCCAACATTGTCATCGCATGAAATTCCTTGAATCGAGGGTCAAAATTCGAATTGCGCAAGGATATCACACCCCACTTGGGGCTGTAAGATCGGCCCGTCCTATTTGCACAAAATACGTGTGTTTAAGATCAAAATTGCCCCACAGATTACGGGGAGAAAGCTCTTGGTATCGCCATTTCATCCCGAGATTGCCATGTGCTGTGCCAGCGCCCACTGGACATGTTCGCGCACTACCGGGGAGTCGTGGTTCAACCGGGATTTAAGTGCTTCTGTGACATCTGTGGAAGCTGGCGCATTTCCCAGTGCGACGGCGATGTTTCGTAACCAGCGTTCGAAGCCGATGCGGCGTATTGCACTGCCTTCGGTCCGTTGTAAAAACTGTTCTTCAGACCATAGGAACAGATCGACCAGGTCAGGTGTATCGAGCCCGTGGCGCGGTTCGAAATCTCTTTCGCCGGTGGGCTGCGCGAAACGGTTCCAGGGACAGACCAGCTGGCAGTCGTCGCAACCGTAAATCCGATTGCCCATCATTGGGCGAAACTCTTCGGGAATGCTGCCGTGGAGTTCAATGGTCAGGTAGGAGATGCAGCGTCTCGCATCCACGGTATAGGGCGCAATGATGGCGGCGGTCGGGCAAATTTCCAGGCACCTGGCGCAATCGCCACAGTGATTTTCGGCAACCGTGTCGGCCGGCAGGGGCAAATCGGTGAAGATTTCGCCGAGGAAGAACCAGCTACCCGCGGATCTGTTGACCAGGTTGCTGTGTTTGCCTATCCAGCCAAGACCCGCATTTTCAGCCAGCGCCTTTTCCAGTACCGGCGCCGAATCCACGAACACACGGTGACCGATGGGTCCGGCTTGTTTTTCGATCCGGTCGGCCAGCTTTTGCAGACGTTTACGCATCAACTTGTGGTAATCACGCCCGAGCGCATAACGCGATACGACACCGCTTGATGGTTGCCTGAGCAGGGCTTCGACATCTGTTGCTGTGCCGGGCAGGTAGTCCATGCGCACGGAAACAACCCGGATGGTGCCAGGGTGGAGTTCCTGCGGGCGGCTACGGAGCGTCCCGTGGCGTTGCATGTAGTGCATGTCGCCGTGAAAGCCGCGGGACAGCCAGTTGTTCAGATGAGCTTCATGCCGGGTCAGGTCAATACCACTGAACCCCACCTGCTGGAATCCCAGCTCCCGGCCCCACGAGCGAATCTGTTCCGCCAGTTCCGCCATACCGGTATCCGGTCTGCTTGCCACATCATTATTTTTAGGGTTTTTGGGGAGGTTCACTGCGTGATTCACCGTTATAATGCATTAATAATATCTGCCTGATCCTGGACGACACAGATGTCTGAAGCCACTTCCAAATTGTATACCGCCGCGCAGGTTCGTGGGATTGATTATGCTGCTATTCACGAACTGGACATCCCCGGTTATGAACTGATGTGCCGGGCAGGGCAGGCGATTCTTGACGATGCGCACTTCCATCACCCGTTTGCCAGGCACTGGCTGATCATGTGTGGCCCGGGTAATAACGGCGGTGACGGTTACGTTGTGGCGCGCCTGGCGGTAAAAGCCGGCATCAGGGTAAGCGTTTGTTCACTGGTCGATCCCGACAAGTTGAAGGGGGATGCAGCACTGGCGTACGCAGACTGGCAGAAAGCCGGGATTGAACTCAAGCAATGGCCATTGCCTGAAGACGCAAGTTTCGACCTGGCGCTGGATGCCTTGCTGGGTACCGGTATCGACCGCGAAGTCGGTGGGGAATTCAAGCAGGCCATCGACTATCTGAACCGTCTTGACTGCCCGAAACTGGCGGTCGATATTCCATCAGGGCTGAATGCCGATACCGGCCAGGTCATGGGCAGTGCCGTGCAGGCCAACAGCACGGTGACTTTCGTGGGGCGCAAGCGCGGTATGTACACCGCTGACGGCCCGGACCACTGCGGCCAGATCACGTTTGATGACCTGGCCGTACCTGCTAAAGCCGCCAGCGAAAGTTCCGCCGGGGCAGGTCAGTTACTGTCCACGGATGTCCTGGCTGAGAAAATCAACCCCCGCCCGGCCAATTCGCACAAGGGTTCCTTTGGCCACGTGCTGGCGGTGGGCGGCATACGCGGTATGAGCGGTGCGGTCCGTCTGTGTGGTGAAGCGGCATTGCGCAGCGGCGCCGGCAGGGTCACGCTGGTGACGGATGCGGTTCACGCAGGGTATATAAACATGGCCAGGCCCGAACTCATGGTCAAGGCAATCGATGACCCCGGCGACCTGCCTTCACTACTGGCCGGCGAGCATGTGATTGCCGTTGGACCCGGCCTTGGTCTCACAGACTGGTCGCAATCACTGCTGACAGCGTGCCTGGATACGCAGGCGGCGCTGGTCATCGATGCGGATGGCCTGAACCTGCTGGCGCAGCGTGCAAAGCAAAAACCACTGAAACGCGAAAACTGGATACTGACGCCGCACCCGGCTGAAGCGGCACGGTTGCTGGGTTGTGAGATCCAGGACATACAGAGAGACAGGGTCAATTCGGCGACCGCGATCGCCAACCGCTATGGCGCAAGCGTCGTGCTTAAGGGTTGTGGCACCGTCATCGCCGGGCCTTCCGGCGAGTATGCGGTCTGTCCACTGGGCAATCCCGGTATGGCCACGGCAGGCAGTGGTGACGTTTTAACGGGTATCATCGCCGCCTTGCTGGCACAGGGCTTATCCTGTGCCGACGCGGCGAAAGCCGGGGCTTTGGCGCACGCCAAAGCCGGTGACTTTGCCGTTGTTGAAACCGGGGAGATGGCCCTGGTAGCGGGCGATATCATCGATTTTCTGCCGGACGTATGGAGCCTGGCAGGGCTGTGAAGGTGCGGACCATGAAATCCGCGCAGGGGCAGGTTTCATTCCCCTGCGAAAAAGACCTCGCAGTATTTGCGAATAAAATCGCAGCCGGTATCCAGGCGCCGCTCGTGATCTGGCTGGAAGGGGACCTGGGTGCTGGTAAAACAACCTTTGCCCGGGCGCTGATCCATGCCCTGGGCTACGAAGGCCGGGTAAAAAGCCCAACCTATGGTTTGCTCGAACATTACCATCTTGCAGCGCTGCAGGTGCTGCACCTGGATCTTTACCGGATCGGCGATCCGGACGAACTCGAATTTCTGGGTCTGGAAGATTTGCTGGACGAGCAGACCATCCTGTTGATTGAGTGGCCTGAAAGGGGTGGCTATTGGCTATCCGAGCCGGATTTCAAATTCAAATTTTCCTACCAGGGTGAGGGCCGTGAATTGCATTGGCTGGCCTGTACCCGGCACGGAAAAGAACTGGCGCCGGAACTGTTTTCTATCTAATCAGCTGCATTAGCTAGTTATCATATCTTACGGTTTTTAATCAGGAACTATTGCTTTTTCGTGAAAAGCAATTCATCATTATATTTACCACATGGAGGTTGAACCACGGGGGATAAGGAACCAGTGAGCAAGCGCTTTCTATTTGCGGCCCTGCTTTTACTGACCTCACTGCAGGTTTTTTCGGCAGAGGTGAGTGGTTTCCGCGTGTGGGCGGATCCCGTCAAAACCCGCGCCGTGCTTGATCTCGACCGCAAAACCGCTTACAAGCTTTTCACCCTTCAAAAACCCCATCGCGTTGTCGTTGACCTGACCGGTTCCTCCGTTGAAATTCCACTTGAACTGGATAAAGAGCACGCCGGGGTCATCACCGGTGTACGCTATGGGAATCCGGATAAAGACACGCTTAGGGTGGTATTCGACCTCAGTGAAAGTACCGACCTGAAAAGCTTCATGCTCGATCCGACCGCGCAATATGGCCACCGACTGGTCATTGACCTGTTCACCAAGTCGGGCGAACAGAAATCCACCCTGGTTAAATACGTAACGGATATCAACGAACCCGACCGGGATGTTGTAATCGCGATCGATGCCGGTCATGGCGGTGAAGACCCGGGTGCGATAGGCAAAAAGAAGACACGTGAGAAAGACGTTGTGTTGCAAATCGCACGCAAGCTGAAAAAGACCATCGACTCGGAACCCGGCATGCGGGCTGTATTGACCCGCGATGGCGACTATTACATCCCATTGCGCGGCCGTTATGAGAAAGCCCGCAAGGCGCGTGCCGACCTGTTTGTGTCGATTCATGCTGATGCGTTCAAGAAGAGCAGTGTCCAGGGCAGTTCTGTATTCGTGTTGTCCGCGCGGGGCGCCAGCAGTGAATTTGCACGTTTGTTGGCCGACAGTGAAAATGCTTCCGACCTGGTGGGTGGTGTAACGCTCAGCGACAAGGATGACATGCTGGCATCGGTGCTGCTGGATCTTTCCCAGAGTGCGACGCGCGAAGCCAGTAACAAGGTCGCCAACGATATACTGGGTGCACTGAAACGAACCGGAAAGACCCACAAGAACCACGTGGGCCACGCCAACTTCATGGTGCTCAAGTCACCCGACGTGCCATCCGTACTGGTCGAGACGGCCTTCATTTCCAACCCGAGAGAAGAAAAGCGCCTGACGGAAAAAGAGTTCCAGCAAAACATGGCAAGGGCCATTACCCGCGGCGTACGTGATTATTTTTACTCCAGCCCGCCTCCCGGCACCTGGATAGCAGCGAATCGCAACGGCGCCAGGCACATCGTCGCACGCGGTGACACCCTCGGCGGCATAGCCAACCGGTACAGCGTCAGCCTGAGCAAGCTGCGCAGCGCCAACAAGATCAACGGCGACGTGATCCATGTTGGCCGCGAGTTGATTATTCCCACGAGCTGACGCTAGCAGTTGTGGCCCTGCGTTGGGGTCATAAAAAAGATTCCCATGGATTACACAGGTTGCTGTGTGCGTGAAAATCATGTGAACGGTAAACCTGTGCGGAATTTGCTCTTGAAGCTTTCGAAGAAAACAGCTACAAGTGTGTGGATGCCTATACACCAATTGCCAGAACTACTGATCAACCAGATTGCTGCCGGCGAGGTCGTCGAGCGGCCGTCCTCGGTGGTCAAGGAACTGATTGAAAACAGCCTGGATGCGGGGGCGCAGTCCATCCAGGTATCGCTTGAGCAGGGTGGTAAACGCCTGGTCCGGGTGGTTGATGACGGCTGCGGTATTCCGAAGGATGAGCTTGCACTGGCGTTACAGCGCCATGCGACCAGCAAGATTTCCTCCTTGCAGGAGCTCGAAGAGGTCGGGACCATGGGTTTTCGGGGCGAGGCTTTGCCGAGTATGGCCTCGGTCAGCAGGATGAGCATCACCTCCCGTACCAAAGATTCGGAACATGCCTGGCAGTTGAAAATTGCCAACGGTAAAACCGAAGCTGCGGTTCCGGCAGCCGGTGCGCCCGGTACCCAGGTGGAATTGCGTGACCTGTTTTACAACGTGCCGGCGCGCCGAAAGTTTATGCGTACCGACCGTACAGAATTCTCGCATGTGGATGAATTGCTGAAGCGTTTTGCACTGGCGCGCGCCGATGTCAGTTTTCAGTTGCTGCACAACAACCGTGCGGTTCGCCAGTTTCCACCGGTGGGCAACCACAGGGACATGCTTGCGAGGCTGGAAGCGGTGCTCGGCCCGGAGTTTGTTGAACACGCATTGAAAATCGATGAGCAGCGGGGTTCGTTTGGCCTTCATGGCTGGGTTGCCGAGCCGCGTTACAATCGCCCGCAAGCCGATCGCCAGTACTTTTTTGTCAACGGCCGGGTCATTCGGGACCGGCTCGTGGCGCATGCCATACGGCAGGCATTCAGGGATGTGCTGTACCACGGCCGCCATCCGGCATTTGTGCTCTTCCTGGAAATGCCCTGTGCCGGTGTCGATGTGAATGTTCATCCTCAGAAACACGAGGTGCGCTTCAGGGACTCCCGCGCGGTACACGATTTTATTTTTTCCACCCTGAATAGAAGCCTGTCAGGTATAGGCGGCGGCGCTCTACGCCCCGGCACTGAGCCAGCTGAACATGCAGGAGCCGCGTCTCGCGGCGATTGGCCCGCACAGCAAACGGCCATGCCAATCAACGTGGCGGAGCAGCTGCAGAGCTACGCGCAACTGGTTTCATCCCGGCCCGGCTCAGCCGGTGGCCACGGAATCCCGGCCGGTCCGGACGCAGGTCTTGCTGCCGCTGGGGAAGCGGAAGAATTTCCACCACTGGGGTACGCACTGGCGCAACTGCATGGCGTCTACATACTGGCGCAGAACCAACATGGATTGGTGCTGGTAGATATGCACGCAGCGCACGAACGCATTACCTATGAGCGTTTCAAGACCGGTTTACAGCAGGATGGTATACGCAGCCAGAACCTGCTGGTGCCGGTGACGGTGCACGTTAGCGAGCGCGAGGCAGACATGGTCGAGGAGCACAGCGAAAATCTCGAATCGCTCGGTATCAGTTGCGGACGTTCGGGTCCGCAGACCGTGGTCGTCAGAAAAGTGCCAACCTTGCTGCAGCAGGCTGATATCGGCCGCCTGCTGCAGGATGTGCTGTCTGAGCTGGCCTCCGATGGCAAAAGCCTGAAAATCGAATCCGAAATGGATGAGGTGCTATCTTCAATGGCCTGCCATGGTTCGGTGCGTGCCAACCGCCAGCTGAATATTGAAGAGATGAATGCCTTGTTGCGTGACATGGAGAGGACCGAGCGCGCGGCGCAGTGCAATCACGGCAGGCCTACATGGGTGCAGTTGGACATGCAAAATATCGATCGCCTTTTCCTGCGCGGGCGGTGAGCCATGCCCGCGGCAAAGTCTGAAATGCTGCCACCTGCCGTATTCCTGATGGGGCCGACCGCCTCTGGCAAGACGGGGCTTGCCATCGAGTTATGCCAACGCTTTCCACTGGAGATCATCAGCGTGGATTCGGCGCTGGTTTACCGGGGGCTGGATATCGGTGCTGCCAAGCCCGATGCGGAAACCCTGGAAAAGGCGCCACACCGCCTGATCAATATCCGCGATCCTGCGGAAAGTTACTCTGCAGCAAATTTTCGTGAGGATGCCTTGCGGGAAATGAAATCCATCACGGACGCCGGAAGGGTGCCCCTGCTTGTCGGTGGGACGATGTTGTATTTCAGGGCGCTTGAGCACGGCCTCTCGGAGTTGCCGGCAGCCGACCCGGAGACCCGTGAACAACTCGAGCAACAGGCTGCAGAGATTGGCTGGCCGGCCATGCACGGGATACTGCAGCAAAAGGATCCGCAGGCCGCGGCACGCATACATCCGAACGACCCCCAGCGGATACAACGGGCGCTGGAGGTCATTGCCATCAGTGGCCGGCCCATGAGCGAATTGCAGGGACAAACCGGGGGTTCGGGACTCGACTACCGCCTGTACAAGATCATCATCTCGCCCGAGCCTCGCAGTGTATTGCACCGGCGTATCGAGCAGCGCTTTGACCTGATGATAGAAGCCGGGTTTATCGATGAACTCAAATCGCTGTATGAGCGGCCCAGGCTAAATGCGGATTTACCTTCCATGCGGGCCGTTGGATATCGCCAGGGCTGGGGTTGGCTGGACGGCCGGTACGGCTTTGAAGAAATGCGTGAAAAGGCCATCGCGGCGACCCGTCAACTGGCCAAACGTCAACTTACCTGGTTAAGGCGTGAAGGTGACTCAGTATGGTATGATTTGCAGGCAGACGGAGTACGTGAAGAAGTTATTCGCGCCGTAGGGGGGTTCCTTGAAGCGTAAGGCTTCCGTACCCATGTAGTCTGTGCCGTCGCCAGTAGGAAACAATATAATAAATCTAGGAGGAACAGCGATGTCTAAGGGTCAATCATTACAAGAACCTTTTTTGAACGCTTTGCGCCGTGAGCGGGTACCTGTTGCAATTTATCTCGTCAATGGAATCAAGCTGCAAGGGCAGGTTGAATCTTTCGATCAGTTCGTGGTTTTACTTAAAAATTCTGTCAGCCAGATGATTTACAAGCATGCAATTTCAACCGTCGTACCGGCCAGGAACGTCACTGTCTTTGACGAGGATGAAAGCTAGGTGACATTGATAGCGGGCCCTGAATTTGTTTGAACGGGCAGAGCGGGGCAACCGCGCAGTAGTACTTCATCCGGTTTTTGCGGGCACAGGCCCTGAACTGCTAGACGAGTTTCAGGAGTTGAGCCGCTCCGCCGGAGTCGAGATATCTGCCGTAATAACCGCACCGCGCGACCGTCCGGACGCGCGGTTTTTTGTGGGCAGTGGAAAAATAGACGAAGTTGCTGACCAGGTCACTGCCACTGGCGCCGACCTGGTGCTGGTCAGCCGTCCGCTGTCAGCCATCCAGGAACGTAATATCGAAAAGAAGTGCCAGTGCCGGGTTCTGGACAGGACAACGCTGATACTGGATATTTTCGCGCAACGCGCACGCTCACACGAAGGTAAATTGCAGGTCGAGCTGGCGCAATTGCGACACCTGTCAACCCGCCTGGTCAGGGGCTGGACCCATCTTGAACGCCAGAAGGGCGGTATCGGTCTCAGGGGTCCGGGTGAAACCCAGCTGGAAACCGACCGGCGCCTGGTCGGACAGAGGATCGGGTACCTGAAGGGGCGGCTTGACAGGGTGCGTCAGCAAAGGGCGCAAAGCCGTCGCAGACGGGAACGCGCACACGTGTTTACCGTGGCCCTGGTCGGTTATACCAATGCCGGCAAGTCAACGCTTTTTAACGCCTTGACGGATTCGGATGTTGGTACACAGGACATGCAGTTCGCCACGCTCGACCCGACCGTCAGGCAGTTGCCCAATATCCCCACCGGCAACGTATTACTGGTCGATACGGTGGGCTTTGTCAGCGACCTGCCACACGAACTGGTTGCAGCCTTTCACGCCACCCTGCAGGAAACCCGGGAAGCTGACCTGTTGCTGCACGTGATCGATGCCTCGGACCCGTTTCACCAGCAACGCGAACACGATGTCGAGGGCGTGCTTGAAAGCGTGGATGCGAGCACGATTCCAATCGTACGCGTGTTTAACAAGATCGACCTGGCCGACCGGCCGGTCTCGACACGCCAGGACGCCGATGGTCATGTAGAGCGTATTGATGTTTCTGCGCTGCATGGGTCCGGGCTCGAAGAATTGAAAGAAGCCATAGCGGTGCGGCTGAAGGGGAAACGTATTAATACCTGGATAAGCCTGGAAGGCCGTCATGCCAAGCTGCGTTCACAATTGTTTGATCTTGGCGCGGTCGAGGAAGAAAAGAGTACCGATGACGGTCAGTGGCTGTTGCACATTAACCTGTCCCAGCAGGATGCAGAACACCTCGGCAGGATGCCCGGTGCGGAGGGGTTGCTGGTACGCGAGTCGATATTATCACCTTCAGCACTTGTGGCAAGGCAGGGTGAGACCTAAAATGGCAGGATTGTTTACCTGCCACCGGATTTAGAAACACCGCCTTGCAGAATGAATCATAATTTTACTGAATTGAGACGCCGAACCGCGTCCGTTACTGGAGAGTTAAATGCCCTGGAAAGAACCTGGAAAGGGAGATAAAGATCCCTGGAATTCAGGCGGACAACAACCGCCCGACCTGGAAGAGATATTTGGAAATGTGAGCAAACGCCTGCAATCACTGTTTGGAGGTGGCGGCAAGAGTTCCGGCAGCTCGGATGGCGGAAGCAGCGGAAGCAGGGGCACAGGTGGTGCGTTTTCACTGGTGCTGTTGCTGATCATATTCTGGGTGGCCTGGGATGCCGTGCATATCATAGATCAGGCCGAACAGGGTGTGGTCCTGCGATTCGGGAAGTACTCCCGCACGCTGAACCCCGGTTTCAACGTGACCTTGCCAAGGCCGTTTGAAGTACTGGAAAAGGTCAATATCAGCAATGTACGGGTTGTCGAAGACCGGGGGCACATGCTCACCGAAGATGAAAACCTGGTCGAGTTCATCTACAAGGTTCAATACCGCATCAACAACGCCCAGCATTTCCTGTTCAGGGTGCGTGACCCTGAAATCACCTTGCAGCAGGCGGCTGAAAGCGCCCTGCGGGAGTCGGTGGGAACCAACAGCCTCGATGCCATCCTGGAAGGTAACGCCAGGACCAAGGTGCGTATTGAAACACAGCGTGTGCTGCAGGAGACCCTCGATTTATACGAAGCGGGTTTGCAGGTCACCGAGTTCAACCTGGTGGACGTTAATGTTCCGATGCAGGTCAGGGAAGCCTATTCCGATGTCATCAGGGCTCGGGAGGATCGTGAGCGGTTCGTCGAGGAAGCCCGTGTCCACGCGAATAGCGTTATCCCCGGAGCCCGCGGCACCGCGGCCCGTATTGAACAGGAAGCTGCCGGTTATAAAGCTTCAACGATAGCCCTTGCGGAAGGTGAAGCCAGCCGCTTCAGCCAGGTGTTGACCGAGTACCAACTGGCACCCGGAATTACACGTAAACGTATGTACCTGGAAACCATGGAAAGCGTGATGACGAGAAACAGGAAAGTCTTTCTTGATGTAGATTCGAGCGGCAATATTTTATACCTGCCGCTGGACGGGGCCGGTACCAACTCTTCCCCGATCATGCCGCCTATCAAAACACCGGTTGGTACAGACAGTCCGGACAGTGCCACAGATTCCCGAAATAAGGCCAGGGAGGGAAGACGATGAAAACACCTGTATTAGCTATTTTGCTACTCGTTCTGGGTGGGCTGGGCCTGGCCTCGTTGTTCATGGTCCATGAAACCGAATATGCGATCCGGTTCCAACTGGGCAAAATTGTCAGGGTGGACTACCAGCCGGGTCTGAATGTCAAATGGCCGTTTGTGAATAACATCCGCAAATTTGACAAACGTATCCTGACCCTGGACACATCTCCCGAGTTGATGCTGACCTCTGAGCAGAAGTACGTCAACGTGGACTCTTTCGTAAAATGGCGGATCGTGGATGTTGCACGTTTTTATACATCCACCCAGGGCAATGAAGCCATCGCCTTGAACCGTTTACATGGCATCGTCAGTGACCGAATCCGTAACCAGATCGCCAGCCGTACATTGGTCGAAGTGGTATCGGAGCAACGTGTTACGACCATGAAAGCCGTTGCCGAGGCTGCCAACTCGGCCGCCGAAGAGTTTGGTATCGAAGTGGTAGACGTTCGCATCAAGAGTATTGAACTACCCGATGATGTGCGTGAATCGGTATTCCGCCGCATGGCTGCTGATCGTCAGAAAGCCGCCAACCTTTACCGTTTTGAAGGCCGTGAGGCTGCTGAAAGAATCCGTTCCGATGCCGACAGGCAGGTACAGGTATTGCTAGCTGAAGCCGAACGCGAAGGTCAGAAAGTGCGTGGTGAGGGTGATGCTATCGCCACCGCCACCTATGCAGGGGCCTATGGCCAGGATGAGGAGTTCTACCGGTTTTACCGCAGCCTGCAGGCATATCGCTCTGCATTCGGCAGCAACCGGGATACGCTTGTTCTGGATCCGGGCTCCGAGTTTTTCGATTACTTCGGACAGGACGGGCGCGATTAGGTAACAACACCTTTGTACCAGGGCAACGACTTTGGGTAGCGACATTCTGACAGCATTGGCACTGGTGCTGATCATCGAAGGTCTGCTACCTGGCATTGCGCCTTCGGTATGGATGAAGGTGATGAAAGACGCAGCCAGGATGGGTCCGCAGGGCATTCGTATCGCCGGCATAATAAGTATGCTTTCGGGTGCGCTTCTGTTGTATATTCTGACATGAATTCACTAAACCAAGACTAGCGTAAAATGACAAAAAGCATTGTTGTGTTGGGTACCCAGTGGGGAGATGAAGGCAAAGGCAAGATAGTCGACCTGCTGAGCAAGGACGTGGATGCTGTCGTACGCTTCCAGGGGGGGCATAACGCCGGTCATACCCTGGTGACGGACGGTCACAAGACGGTCCTGCATTTGGTGCCTTCGGGAATCCTGAACGAGGGTGCGCAATGCCTGATCGGCAATGGCGTCGTCGTTTCCCTTGAAGCACTTAAAAAGGAAACCGAGGCGCTGGAAGCGCATGGCGTTGATGTGCGTTCACGATTGGGTATCTCGCCTGCCTGTCCAATTATCATGCCCTACCACGAATTGCTTGATCACGCCCGTGAAAAGGCCAAGGGCGCCAAGGCCATTGGCACAACAGGCCGTGGAATTGGCCCGGCCTATGAAGACAAGGTCTCGCGACGGGGCATCCGCTTGTCGGATCTGTACAACCCGGGTCTGTTGGCTGAAAAGCTCGAAGAGGCCATGGATTTTCATAACTTCGTGCTGGATAGATATTTCGGCATGCAAACGCTTTCGTATGACCGTGTGCTGGATGACACACTACAGCTTGGCGCCTGTTTCTCGGAACTGGTTACCGACGTCAGTGGTGAGTTGCACCGCTTGCGGACCCAGGGCAAACGAATTCTTTATGAAGGCGCGCAGGGCAGCCTGCTGGATATCGACCACGGTACCTACCCCTTCGTGACATCATCGAATACCACGATCGGTGCAGTGTGCACCGGCGCCGGTGTCGGCCCCGATGCGATCGATTACGTCCTGGGTATCACCAAGGCCTACACAACCCGGGTTGGTTCGGGGCCGTTTCCAACTGAACTGTTCGATGACATCGGCGCCGGCATTGCCAGGCGCGGCGATGAATTCGGTGCAACCACCGGGCGGCCGCGCCGCTGCGGCTGGCTGGATGCCGTCGCTTTGCGCAGGGCTGCGCACACCAACGGCGTCAGTGGTTTTTGTGTGACCAAGCTGGATGTGCTCGATGAGGTTGAAACCATCAAGGTCGGCATCGCCTACCGCCTGGATGATGAGATTCTCGACGTTCCCCCGCAAAACCCCGAAGCCTGGGATGACTTGCAGGTGGAGTACGAATCTTTCCCCGGCTGGATGGAGAGCACCCGTGGAATTACCCGGTTTGATGATCTGCCCGACAACGCAAAAACCTACCTGGCGGCAATGGAAGCATTATGCGGTGCGCCGGTGCACATGGTTTCAACCGGCCCCGACCGCAAGGAAATCATTGTCATCAAACATCCTGCGGAATAAACGCTGCCGGTAAAGAGCCGCGCATAAATTAATCAACAGGTTACACGGATTACCCGGATTAGAAGAGCGAAATGGATTCCGGATCGAGTCCTGAATGACACTGGACGCACGACTGAAATCACAGAAACAACGTCACCACGGACTTGATCTGGGGTCCATCTTCTACAGTAAATGGACACTATAAATAGCATCATGCAAGCCGCTCTCAACAAGACCTCAGGATGGAGCGCATATGCACGTAACCTGTTTAGTTCGTTGGGAATTCTTATTTGAAAAAAAACCCGCCATTCAGGCGGGTTTTTTTTGGTTTAAAGAACCGGAGGAAACCTCCGGCTCCAGTTCAGAGCAGTACTTCAATTGGTCCCAAATGTATCTCCATCCGCTACCGAAGGGGCAACCGGAGAAAGTGCGGCCGGGGCCGCCAGGACTGGATAACCGATAGCAGCGCAACGGGCATTGATTTGTGCCATGCAATTTTGCGCTTCATCAGCTGTAATCTCCAAAACGCCTGGCGGGAGATCGCGTGTCTCACAGCCGGGATAGCCATAGTACGGCCCAGGGTCTGCCGCGAACCCACCTTCTACTCCCGGAGTTGTTCCGCTGATGGCTTGGATCAGCGCTTCAGTTGAGGTCTGTGTGCCACAAGAGAAATCATCTCGGTGGTTGTCAGCGGTTACACTCTCAAGATCATTGGCGTTCCAGCACGGACAATCAACGGTGTCCTCACTGTCATCGACGAGGGAGTCACAGGACGCGTCCGCGTCGAAGTCAATCGGACCATCATCGTCATTATCGATACCGTCTGAACACTGTGACTGACGGTTACAACCATTTGGATCCTGTACTTCACCGATGCTGGCATCAGGTGGGCCTTCCAGCGGGCATTCATCCGCGCCATCAAGGACTCCGTCACCATCGGTATCGGGGTTACAGGGGTCGGTACCAACTTCACAGGCTTCCGCCCAGTCTTCGGCGCCGTCCAGGTCGTGATCACCTGCACCTGTGTAATCCAGGGTTCCATCGTCATTAACGGCCGCGATACACAAGGCATTGCTTTCCATGATCGGTGGCAGGACTTCACCCGTATCCGGGTCAACCACTGGCAGACCGGTGTCAGGATCGAGTTCAAAGGCAGCAGCGCCATAGTTAAGGTTCAGGGCGCCGCAGGATGTTGGTGCAAACACATCCTCCTTGTGTCCATTGCCCGGGCTTTCGCGCATTGAAACATCAACAACCAACATTTCACTATCGCTTCCAGGCCACCACTCAAGCTCGGTAGCACTGCGACAGCTCTTACCGGATTTACCGCCACGATAAACATCGATATGACCAGAATCATCGTCGAATGCAGCATCCTCACCACAACCTATTGGCAAACCTGTAGCATCGCCATTGATGGCGTTTACCACTGATTCGGCAGGCGCCGTATCCGCGATCATGACATCTGGTGCATCGGCCTGTGACCAGTTGATCACCCATTGGTAGGTAGTTGAAGTTGAAGGCTTGACCGGTATCACGAGGTCGACTTCGCCATCACCGTTCTCATCAGGACCATCAAGCAGCGTCTTGCTGAAATCATCGCCACCCGGTAATGAACCGGCAGGCAGGTCGACCAGTGCAAGGACCAAACCGAGACAGTCAGAAGTAAACTCCATACCATCAAGGTTTAGTGACACAGCACCGGCCACTGGTGCAAACGCGCTTGTTATATCAAAGCTATGGATATCCCATAGTTCGCCATTAGGGGCCCGGCTTGTTCCTGCACTCGGTACTGATGTGCCTTCCCAAAGACCAACGGCATCAGGGATGACCAGGGGGCCAGCCCCGGTGTCCAATGTCAGGTCACCATCGGTAAATGTCTGGCCGTCAGCGTTGTGGAACTGGATACCAACGGTACCTGCACCGTCATAGTTAATCGGTGTCAGGACCGCGTGCCAGCCGTCGTCCTCGCCGGGAAACCCCGCGGGAATATTGGAGTCATTGCCCTCAAAATAGGCCAGGTCGCGGTTATTTGCCGGGTTGCCATCGTCAAAGGTGACCACGATTGAGGCACCATTGGCATTGTGCCCGGCACCGTCGGACATACCCGCAATGGTGTAAACACCATCGCCGGCGACAAAGGCGCTGACATCTGCCTGGTAGGCAACACTGTTGCCGCTACCCCAGCAGTTGGTATTCGCCGTTCCGATGGCGGTGCCCACGACCACGTTACCGTCAATGGTGACAGTGGCATTGTCATAGTTTCCATCACCGCCGGAGTCGATGCCGTGCCAATACAAACGAGCGGTATCAACCGGGCCGGTTACCCCCGCCAGGGTGATGTCGCCGGTGCCGGCGCCAACGCCTGAAATACCGGCTGACGTCCAGTCGACACCGTTTTCTGTAATGGTATGGATGATCGGATCTGCATAGGCAGACGTTCCCAGGCAAAGCCCTGCTATAAGAGCCCCGAGAACATGCGTGGAAGATCTCTTTAGTCTTTTTGCTTTAATACTCATGAATGTTTAACTCCTCCTTAATTGTGCTGAGCCATCGAACCCCGACGAAAAGAAACTTGGTTGACAAACCAAACGTGTACGGGGTATCAGTTGAAAAGTCACTCTGTTGTTGACTTCAAAACAGGTAGCACTATTCCCCTGTTTACAAATTTAAGTATAGGTGAAATTTTTGTTTTTTCTATATACCGCGTGTTTTTTTCTATATACCGCGTGTTCAGGGCCGGTGTTATCGGTTTCAAGCAATAATTGGATCCATAAAATGACTTCGACGATCGTGTGCCGCTCGAACATAAAAAAACCCGCCACGTAGGCGGGTTTTTATTAATCAGGTGGTGCCGAGAAGAGGACTTGAACCTCCACGAGCTAATGCTCACTGACACCTGAAGCCAGCGCGTCTACCAATTCCGCCACCTCGGCAAATGGGCTGGAAAAAGGGGGATTCCCAGCCCGGTGATTTGGAAGTAAAGGGGGAACTTCCGAACCGGTGCGCACTCTACCGACTCCACCCTGAACTGTCAATATAAATAGTGATTTTGGGACGCTTTTTCAGATGGATTTCCCCGGCCCTGAAGGGGCCCGAATCGCGCTACAATAAAGCCCACTGAAAACAAATGAGATTAGCTACGTGACGAAAGCCAAATCCGGTGGAAAAAACCGGGACCCGGGCAGAATGATAAACGCCGTTGCCCCCGAACGCGGGGAGATTATCGCGATACTGGAGGAAAGCGGCAAACCGCTTCAGCGCAGGGAAATTGTCACTGCGCTCAATGTAGAGTCGGAAGACAGCCGGGAGATACTCAGACGGCGCCTGCGCGCCATGCTCAGGGATGGCCAGCTTGTGCAGACACGCCGAAATGCCTATGGGCTGCCGGCCCGCATGGACCTGCTCAAGGGCCGTATCAGCGCCCACCGCGATGGATTCGGTTTTGTGATCCCGGATGATGGCGGTTCCGACCTGTTCGTATCATCACGTGAAATGCGCAAGGTGTTGCACGGTGACCGGGTACTGGCAGGTGTCACCGGTACCGACCGGCAGGGGCGTCGCGAAGGCATGATCACGGAAGTACTCGAGCGCGCCAATGACAGCATCGTCGGCCGTTATGTGGAGGAGAACGGAATTGCTCTGGTGATTCCGGATGATCCGCGTATCAACCAGGATGTGATGGTGCCGCTGAGCGACACTGCCGGCGCGCGTCCGGGCCAGGTGGTGGTGGCAAGCATTGTTAACGAACCCACTGAACGCCAGCCGCCGGTGGGTAAGATTACCGAGATACTGGGCCAATCCGGCGCACCGGGAATGGCGACCGAAATCGCCATCCGCAGCCATGGCCTGCCACATGAGTGGCCTGAAGGCGTGGAAGAAGCCGCCGAGGCGTTTGGAGAATCGGTACCCGGGGAGATGAAAGAAGGGCGCAAGGATCTGCGTGATCTGCCGCTGGTTACGATCGACGGTGCAGATGCACGGGATTTCGATGACGCCGTCTTTGCCCGCAAACAGAAAAAGGGCTGGCGATTGATTGTCGCCATCGCCGAGGTGTCAGCCTACGTCGAACCCGGCAGCCTGCTGGATACCGAGGCCACAAACCGCTCCACGTCGGTATATTTTCCGGGCCGCGTGATACCCATGCTGCCCGAAGCGCTGTCCAATGGCCTGTGCTCGCTCAAGCCCGGTGTAGACAGGTTGTGCCTGGCCTGCGAAATGACCGTTGGTGATAACGGAACCGTGCAGCGTTCCCGTTTTGTCGCGGCAGTCATGAAGTCGTCCGCACGCCTTACTTACGAACAGGTGGCCGAATATTACGAAACCGGTGTATTGAAGCATCATGACGAAGAAGCGGGCATAAAGGGCAACCTCAATGATTTGCACGCACTGTACAAGGCACTGCGTGCCGCGCGTCTCAAACGCGGGGCAATAGACTTTGAGAGTATTGAGTACGGTTTTCTTTTTGATCAGCGGGGTGCGGTCACCGGACTTGTTGCCCAGGAACGTAATGATGCGCATAAGCTGATCGAAGAATGCATGATCCTGGCCAATGTCGAAGCTGCGCGCTTTTTGCTTGGCCGTAAATTGCCCGCGCCTTACCGGGTTCATGCGTCTCCGCCGGAAGGAAAACTGGAGGCGCTCAGCCTGTTTTTGAAAGGCCAGGGAATTCGGGTTCCCTGGCGGGATAACCCGGAACCAAAGGATTTTGAGGCCGTGGTCCTGGAGGCCAAGGACAGGCCCGATGAGCATTTGATTATGGCTGTGCTGTTGCGCTCGCAGAGCCTTGCTGCCTACCAGGCTGCCAATGAGGGTCATTTTGGACTGGCGCTGAAAGCGTACACCCATTTCACATCGCCTATCAGGCGTTACCCTGACCTGTTGGTGCACCGTGCCATCCACAAACTGATTGAGCGCGGAACGTCTGCCGAATACCCCTACTCTGCCGAGCGCATGGCTGAGTTATGCGCGCGCTGTTCGCACAATTCACGCCGTGCTGAAGAGGCCGAGCGCGATGTTATTGACCGCTTGAAGTGTGCCTATCTTGAAACCCGCATCGGCGAGGAATACGAGGGCATTGTCAGCGGCGTCACCTCGTTCGGGCTTTTTGTCGAACTGGATTACGGCCGCATCAACGGCCTGGTCCATGTGACCGGTTTGCCAAATGACTATTACCATTTTGACCCGGTCGCCCATCGCATGAAGGGCGAACGCAG
>CALBDB010000062.1 GCA_937927755.1 uncultured Lysobacterales bacterium | reverse complement strand
TTACCTAGCCGCGGCCCAGGCAGCGGACAGCCAGGACGCCCATGACCGGCGCGAATATTATCTTGAGCAGGCGGACAGTGGCGGCTCAAGGAAACGATTCCTGGTCGAATTGACCCGTGCGCGCATGTTGCTGGCAAACGGTAATCGCGCCGCCGCGCTTCCGATATTGCAGGATTTGCACAAAAGTCGCGGTAAACACCCGCAGGTCCTCGAATTGTTGTCCCGCTGCCACCGTGAAATGGGCGAATGGGACGAACTGCAAAAACTGATGCCGGCCCTGCGGAAGGCCGGGGTATTGAACGACGAGCAGTTGCGGGATTTACAGGAAGAGGTCGCCGTCAACAAACTGCGCTCCGCAACAAGCGCAAATGAACTACAGACCGCCTGGAAAAAGCTGCCGCGAGTCATGCGTCACCACGCGGCAATCGTCGAGGCATTTGCCATAGCGGCATTGGGGCTGGAGCGGGCTGACCTTGCTGAACCTATCATCAGCACGAGCCTGAAAAACGAATGGAACCCGGCCCTGATACTCCGCTACGGCGACCCGGGCGCCGATGACCGTTCACAGCGGTTGAAGCAGTGTGAAAAATGGCTCAAGCAGCGTCCCGACGATGCAGGCCTGCACCTGGCGCTGGGCCGATTGTGCGCCGGTGAATCATTGTGGGGTAAAGCGCGTGAACACATGGTCAAGAGCCTTGAGCTGGAGCCAAGCAGCCTCGGCTACGATGCCTTTGGCCAGTTGCTCGAACACCAGGGTGAACTCGAACCTGCGATGGCCTGTTTTCGAAATGCCTTGCGGATGAACCAGGGGCAGGCGCCTGTGCCACTTCCAACCGGTGCTGCTCGTTTAAACGCTTCCTGAGTTTTTAAGAGCATAGAAACTTAGCGCCGTGCCCGGCTCAGCACCCCACACCCTAAGCGCACCACGTCAAAACCTCTAGGTCCAGCACCCCACGGCCACTTTTCCTACGATTACCTAGGTAACTTTTTGTACCCGCGAGAATTTTTCATCACTATAGATTTTGCTCGCCATGACATCTGCAAGGATATGTACTGCCTTCCAGATATCCTGGTGGCTTAAATACAGCGGTGCAAATCCAAATCTCAATACATCGGGTGTGCGAAAGTCGGCGATAACATTCCGTTCAATCAACGCCTGGCAGATCGAATATGCCTCGGGGTGAGCAAGGGCAACCTGGCTGCCCCTTTCACTGCTTTTCTTTGGAGAAATCAGTGTCAGCTCGCCCAAGCTGTCGTTGTCTGCAATCAGTTGAATAAACAGTTCACCGAGAGCGACTGACTTGGTTCTCAGCACCTGCATATCGACGTTTTCAAAAACCGACAGGGAAGCATCCAGCACGCTCATTGACAGAACGGGTGGTGTTCCGCACAAAAACTGTTGCACACCAGGAGCTGCCGTGTAGTTTTCGTCAAATGCAAATGGCGCCCGGTGACCCATCCATCCACTTAACGGTTGCCTGATCGAAGCGTGGTGTCGTTCAGCGGCATATATAAAGGCCGGAGCCCCGGGCCCGCCGTTAAGATATTTGTATCCACAGCCCACGGCGAAGTCCACGCCCCACTCATCCAGTGAAAGCGGCAATACACCGGTGCTGTGGGCCAGGTCCCAGATGACCAGGATACCCTTGTCGTGGGCTGCTTTAGTGAGTTTTCGTATGTCATGCAGCTTGCCGGTTCTGAAATTGACGTGCGTCAGCATTAACAAGGCGACTGTGTCATCCAGCTGGTCTTCAATACCGCTGCCCTCAAACACCTTGAGTTCACAAAAATCACCCTGACCAAGCTGGCTCAAACCTTCGGCAATGTACAGATCAGCCGGAAAGTTGTCTTTCTGCGAAACCACCACGCTGCGGCCTTGTTGCATTTCCACGGCGCTGCAGAGCACTTTGAAAAGGTTTACAGAGGTTGAGTCACAGCAGATCACCTGGCCGGGCGCCGCACCAAGCAGCGGTGCAATTTTTTCCCCGACCATAGTTGGAAGATCAATCCAGTCATCGGCGTTCCAACCCTTGATCAGGTTCAGGCCCCACTGCTGTTCCGTTACCTGGCGCGACCTTTCATATGCGGCTATCGGCATTGCACCCAGGGAATTGCCGTCCAGGTAGATCATGTTATCCGGCAGCACGAACTCGCGGCGCTTGCCGGCCAGCGGGTCAATCGTGTCCTGTTGGAGAACGTCCTGGTAATTCACTTTTCGTACATATCCTCCAATGTTGAGAGCAGTAGCTGGAAAGCCCCGGTTCCAGGATGAATCCAGTCGAAATGGCCTGCGCCTTCGGCCAGCAGTGACCTTGTGCCGCTGACATGGGCTTGTCCAGGCGGCACAATGCCATCCTCATTACCATGCAGCAGAACCGTGTGTTCGTGTAAAGAGGTTTCAGCGGGGTTCGCGGCGTGGTAGTCGGCCGGCATGGTTTCGTAGCTGCCTCCCATGAATTTTATGGCGGCCGCCTGGCAACTGTTCAGGCCGCGGGAGTACTCAATGATGTCAGTTATCGCCGCCAGCCCGATTACGCCATTGATATTCTGAAATTCAGCGCCCGCCAGCAGGGCCAGATGTCCACCGGCAGAATGGCCTGCAATGATGATGCGCTCCAGGTCAACAGGGTGATCTGCGAAGTTGGAAGTAAACGCAACGCCCTGCCTGATATCCTCGAAACTTCCGGGCCAGCCACCACCCGCGTCCCCGGTGCGGCGATATTCAAGCGACCATACCGCGTAACCGGCCTGCGCCAATGCGGTGCTGAGTGGGAAGCTGTGTTGAATATCATACTCGTTCAACCAGCAGCCACCGTGGATCAGTATGACCAGTGGAGCCTTTGCCTCGGCTTCGAGGCCGTCCGGCAACCACAGCAAACCATATTGCAGATCCGGATTGGCATCGCCATACACCAGCCTTTGGTCGGCCCTTGAAAACTCAAGTCCGGTTACACTTGTGTAGCTGACGTTACTTGTCACGGGTGTATATGTGAGCGCCCAGCCAATAGAGCAGGCAGACAATAGCAGAATGACGCAACTGGTCATGACGTGGGTTTTTTTCATTTTTCGGACTCAATGTTAGCTGGGTGCATCTAGTGAGGCTTGGCGAGAACCCGGACAGGTACATCCAGCCCGAATTCGAACGAGTCAAAAAATATCCGCCGCTTGTCCGCACCATTTTCAAGAAAGGCGGCACGGCCGGCATCGATCATCGCCGGCGGGCCGCTCATGTAGATATCCAGGTCGCTGAGTTCCGGGTATTGCTGCAATACTGCCTCGTGCACCAGGCCTGTAAAGCCATCGGTTTGTTGTTCGTCTTCCGGCTCCGAGAGGGCAGGCGTGTACTGGATGTGGTCGTATTGCCCGGCCCATTGCTGAACCTGTTCGTGCATATAGAGTTCGGTACGGTTGCGTGCACCCCAGAAGAGGTGCAGGGGCCGGGTGTCATTGTGCGCCAGCAGGTCTTCGATCATCGACTTGAGCGGGGCGAAGCCGGTGCCGCCGCCCATCATTATCATCCGGCGTTCCGGTTTGTCGTTACGTACGAAAAATGTACCCAGAGGGGCTTCGAACCGCAGGATATCGCGCTCTTTCAATTCATCGAATACCCAGCCGGTGAACCCGCCTCCGTCCACGTGGCGGATGTGCAGTTCGATGATGTCTTCGGATTGCGGGGCGCTGGCAATGGAGAAGGCCCTGCGTTTGCCATCCGGCACCAGTATTTCAAGGTATTGCCCGGCCAGGAATTGCAGCCGTTGCGCATCGGGTAACTTGATCCTGATACGAATGACATCGGGTGTCATCAGTGTTTTTTCGATTACCCGCGCCGGCATCTTGCGTACCTGGATATCCCTGACGGCCTCTATTTCACGGGCGTTGATTACCAGGTCTTCCATTGGTTCCGCCTGGCACAGCAGTGCGCCGCCCTCTGCTATTTCCTCGCGGCTGAGCGCGATTGGCGGATGGAACGGGTAGTGCACTTCGCCGGACTCCAACCTTCCTTTGCAGCTGCCGCAGGTGCCGTTTTTGCAGCTGTATGGCAGCATTACGCCCTGCCGCAATGCGGCGTTCAGTACCGACTCACCTTCATTGACTGTAAAGGTGATACCAGTGTTGATATTCTTGACTTGAAACTGCTTCATAGCATCTGCGATCCGCAATTTGCGGCTTTTTAAATGAACCGGGGCGTATTGTCGCTGATGTGATAACCTTTGCGCCACTTTTGTGATATTGCGGGGCGTTGACACTGAATCATGGATTCCATTCCTGCATCGATCGTTAGGTTTGTTTTCCGCGCGATAATGTTTACCGGGTACCTGCTTGTCGTGCTTTATCCGACAATGCTGCTGGTGAGCCACTACCGCAAGTCTGGTACCGCGGTTGGCGCGCAAAAAGCGGATAGGGTGGCAGTCCGGCTTGCGAACCAACTCGCATGGCTCTTCGGCATACGCGTAGATATCAGGGGTACACCCGTTAAGGGTTCGGTTCTGTTCGCGGCCAACCACATCTCGTGGCTGGACATCCCGGTCGTGCACAGTGGTTGTGCCATGGGCTTTGTAGGTAAGGCAGAGATAGACGAGTGGCCGGTTTTCAGGTTTATAGCCCGCGCCGGCGGCACCATTTTTCACCAACGCGGTTGCCAGGGTTCGGCTGCTGAAGTGATGACGGCGATGGAGGAGCGCTTGCGGCAAGGCCGGGCAGTGGCAATTTTTCCGGAAGGGGGGATTAAACCCGGCACCGCAGTACGCGTCTTTCACGCCCGTATGTTCAGGCCCGCGGTTGAAGTGGGCTGCCCGGTGCAACCCGTCATGGTCCGGTATATGCGTGATGGCTGCCGGGATGATGATTTTTCGTTCCGCCCGGGTGAAAGCATGTTTAAGAATTTCGTCCGTGTACTGTCCAGGCGGGGTGTAAGCGCAGAGGTACATTACCTGCCCGAGGTCAGTGCTGCGGGCAAGCCGCGCCGCGAGTTGGCCGAAACCTGCAGAGCGGCAGTCGTAGACAGTTATGAAAGTTAATGATTCGGGCTGATGGAACGATCCAACTACAGCGTAGAGCCTTTTGTGCCGTCCTTTGGCCTGCGTAGCACCCACACACAGTCGCTGATCAACAGCAGTGCTTACCGGCGGCGAATCGTCAGCAAACGCTCGAAGGCCATGCTGGACGCCGAGCAGGACTGGCTGGTGGACGGCGGAGATGGCGTGCGTCTTCTGGGGCATTACTCACCGCAAAAAGGTGACAGCAAAGGCCTGGTTATCCTGTTTCACGGATGGGAGGGAAGTAGCCGTTCCAACTATATCGTCGGTGCCGGCGGCATGTTGTTTGACCGGGGTTTTGACGTATTCCGGCTGAACTTCAGGGACCACGGTGAAACCCACCACATCAATTCCGGCATTTTTCATTCCTGCCGTCTTGATGAGGTGGTGCATGCCGTTAAGGATATACAGCAACGCACCGGCGCACAGAACTGGGCTTTATCGGGCTACTCACTGGGTGGCAATTTTGCCTTGAGGGTGGCATTGGCTGCGCCGTCTGAAGGCTTGTCGATCAGGCACGTGGTAGCGGTATGCCCGGTAATTTCACCATCAAATGCGATGGATTCCATGGAGGGTGGTTTCCGTGGTTATGAGAATTACTTCATCCGTAAGTGGGCAAAATCACTGAAGCTTAAAGAGCGGCAATTCCCCGATGCCTATGAGTACGATGAATGGCACAGGCTCGGGGGCCTGCGTGAGCGGACCGGGTTTATGGCGACGCGCTATTACGAGTTTGAGTCGCTGGAAAAATACTTTGATGGTTATTCGGTTGCGGATAACCGTCTGGCGGCATTGCAGGTTCCCACCACCATCCTGACCTCTGAAGATGACATGGTGGTGCCGGTGGGTGATTTCCGGGATCTGCCCGACAATGAAAATATCGAGTTACTTATCACCCGTTATGGCGGTCACTGTGCATTCCTGAAAAACTGGCAAATGGAAAGCTATGCGGATGATGTGATCGTCGGGCGTGTTGTAAATTCAAAAAAAACGTGAGCAGGAAACAAAAATGAAATCGACAAAAACTCTGTTTTTTGTTTACTTGATCATGAGTGACTACGACCCCGTGTTTCCCGGCTACATTGATCCAATCATCTAGCTGATTCTCGACCCCGTTCCCACCTCACTCTTTGCTTTCAAGACTGGATTCGTGCACGAGTGCGACCTTCCAGCCCCCATCAGCCCGTTCCAGAACATAAGACAGTGCCCCTGAGCCATAATTGTAAGGCGTGCCGTCAGCCAGAATCACTTCCGTGTCGACCACATACGATACGACTGCCGCATCTTTTCCTAGTGGTTTTGCCGAAATATCCGTGATTGTCATCGACCACTTGCTCATGGTTGGGAGTATTTCCTCTTCCATCACTTTGTGGTATTCCTGTCTAGTCGAGGATTGCTTTACTCCACGCCAATAGCAGTGAAAGTCGTCTGTATGGAAGTTAGAAATGTTATCAGCATTCAAGCTTTCCCAGGCGAGATTGTATTGTTCCGCAACATCCAGTACTTCACTCACGCTGGCCATTCTTGAGTCCTCGACTGAAGGTTCGCCGCATCCCAACAGGGCCAGTACGAATACTGAATGCAGAACGTTGTTCATCTTCCTCATTAGCGCTCCTCAGTGGTTCACCCGAAGTGTTTTCGAGCATAGGAAAAGTAAACGCTCTATTCACCTGAAGCAACCTGAGATGAGTAGGTTGCCCAGGATTAAGGTCAAATAAAATCGGGGTTTGTTCTCAAAATCATGCTTTCCAATCCGATGGAAAGAATATCTATTTTGGCTCAATTGCTGCACTCGGGATTAACGCGGCTCTTCGTGGTGTCGCTTTGTCAATTGGTGAAGATTCTCCAATGCCCAATAGTGTGCTGTTCGTTTTTGTGGTGACGGGTGTAGGCACTCTCGTTTATGCTGCGATGGGTATTGCGTTCGCGGTCAACCGACATTTTGAGGCGCACTCGACAGCAATGTTGTTAGCTGGCGCAGTCACCATGGCCGCCGGCATAGCAAGATTGGCTGGAGCATTTGAAGCACTGATGGGTATACCATTCCAGCTCACTTACTCCCTGAGTGTACTGAGTATGGCCGCAATATTGTGGCATTGGCGACGCTCACAGCACTACCTTGTTGGGTCATATTTAGTCCTGATGGGATGCGTAATCTTTCTGCGTTAATTGTGTGAAGGACATCGGCACCGCATTTGGCAGGCCTGAGATATGCAACGCTACACACTTCTAACCGCCGCTCTCATCCTTGGTTTCACACTTGCATCCTGCTCTGTGAATATCTGGTTGAGGAGAAAAACTTCACGATTTTTGCTCTGGAGTCCCCCTTCGCCGAATCCGCCGATCTAAATGACTATGTGTTGCATGGAAAACGGTAGCGCTGAGCAAGTGACCTTTCCCCCGACCACCAGGGAAAATTCTGTATGCAGGTGCAGGTGGACAAATGGTTCAGGCGTGGCGTGATTTTACAGTGGCCAGAGCAAAGTGCCAGAGTATTTGCGGCACTGTATTCAGATCTCTTATTACCGTTCATGTGGGCCTGATTGAGAATGAATATTGTTCTCAGCATCTGCTATAGTTTAGTCAACATCTAAGCAAAATCACCGAACGAGTGGGGAAGAAGATTATGTACAGTGGCCGTGGATTCCATTTTGGTCTGAAGGTTTTTCCAATGTTCGTCGTGTTTTTTCTGGCCCTTTCGACCGGTTTGGTCAAGGCATTTGAAACCCCGGAGCGAAGTGGAATCGCGCAAGCCGAATTCCAATTAGACGAATTGAAGCTCGAAACAGAATATCGATTGCCTGCGGAGTTGCCCGACCAGGCAGCATCACGCGCAGTAGCCGATCTCGCAGTATTGGGTCTATCCAATCGGTCTGGTCGGGTCGATGTCAGAGGGGCAGGGTGGGCGTCGTTGGTCATGTCAGAACCCATGGTTCCGGGCAAAGGTGTTGGTAACCGGCTGAAGTGGGGTGACCTCGGGCGAGGGACGCCCAAAAACGATTCTGAATTCAAGACCGCAGCATCGCAGGCCTTCCGCGGGTATATCGATGCGGCCAGCCAGGAACTCCGGATCGATCCCACCGAACTGGCCAGTAAAGGCAAAGTCACGGTGCACCGCAATCAAAGTACTGTTCAAATTTATATCCCGCGTGTTTTCAACGGCATACCGGTGCAGAACAGTTATCTGACTGCGACCATCAACAATGGCAACCTGACCATGTTTGGAACCCAGGCCTGGGGTCGCATCAACACCTCCGTGGCCGCCACGATCGACGCGGGTGAAGCGATGGATTCGGTGCGGTCACATGTTGTCGCCTACCAGATCGATGGCGCATGGCGGCAGCCCGAGCTGGCCCTGGTGCCGGTCATTCGGGGTGCAAACCCTGCAAGTAACGGTATCGGTGGTGGTTACGGCTATCGTCTGGCCTGGGTTCTCGGGCCGGAATTCGAGGGTGATCACCGACGCTTTGAGGCCATGGTCGATGCCCAAACCGGCGAATTGTTGTCGTTTAAAGACACGGCCCATTATGTTGCCAGTATACGTGAGGCCAAGGGTGGTGTATTACCGGTTTCTAACGACGGTGTCACACCTGACGGTGTTGAGCAGGCTGGCTGGCCAATGCCTTTTGCCAATGTAGTCACACCCAGTGGCACCGTGACCACTGACAGCGGCGGCAATCTGCCGGTCCCGGCGGACGGTAATATCACCTCCAGTCTGTCCGGTCCATATGTCAGGATTAACGACAATTGCGGTCCGATTTCACTGACTTCCTCCGGGGACATCGACTTTGGTACTTCGGGTGGCACTGATTGCACCACGCCTGGTTTTGGTGGTGCGGGTAATACCCATGCTTCTCGCAGCGGCTTTCATGAACTCAATCGTATTATCGAGATGGGTCGCGGACAGTTGCCGACTAACAACTGGCTGCAACAGACACTGACCGCCAATATGAATATCAACCAGAACTGCAATGCAACCTGGAATGGAGAAGTCAATTTTTATACCTCGGGTGGCGGTTGCGCCAATACCGGCGAACTGGCCGGTGTTTTTGATCACGAGTGGGGTCATGGGCTGGACGATAATGATGCAATTCCAACGATCGCCAGTCCATCTGGAGAGGGTATCGCGGACGTCTATGCAGCGCTAAGGCTTAACACTTCCTGTATTGGACGTAATTTCCGCACTACCAACTGTTCCGGCAATGGGGACGCTTGCCTCAGTTGTACTGGTGTTCGTGATATCGATTATCTAAAACGGGCATCGGGTCAGCCACATGACTATACATGGTCCAATGCCAACTGCGGTGGCAGTGTCCACTGCGTGGGTGGTGTTTATTCCGAGGCCGTATGGTCGCTTTGGAAGCGGGAATTGAAGAGCCCGCCATACAACTACGATGACCACACGGCTCACGAGATAGTCACCCGGCTCACCTATATCGGTGGCGGCAATACCGGGACCTGGTTTTCCGGCGGGCCTCCATTTGGCGGCTGTGCCGCGGGCAGCGGTTATTTGAATTTCCTGGCCGCCGATGATGACAACGGCAATCTTGCCGACGGCACACCGCACATGACCGCCATATACAACGCATTCAACGACCAGGAGATTGCATGTAGTACACCTGTGGTCCAGGACTCCGGCTGCGTAGGTATTGCTACGTCAGCACCGGTGCTTACAAGCAGTGTTCTTGATAAGGAAATTGGCTTGTCATGGAATGCAGTTACCGGTGCTGACAGCTACGAAGTTTTCCGCACGGATGGCGTGTTTGGTTGCGATTTTGGCAAGGTGCGGGTGGGTGAAACCGTATCCACAACCTGGAATGACCCGGGACTCCAAAATGGCCGTGATTATTCCTACGTGGTGATCCCCAAGGGTGCGTCGGCTGCCTGCTTTGGTCCTGCTTCCAATTGCTTAACAACGGCCCCGGCGGCTGGGCCCAATGTCGATGCTGATCTGGCATCAATCGCGTTAACGACCACGGGTGGTGATGCCGATGATTTCATAGACAACTGTGAGACCGGTACCTTGACATTCAGCATTAGCAATACCGGGCTTGGTGACCTTAGGAATGTACGTATTACCGATGTGACTTTAACTTCACCCGTTGGTACAACCATTCTCACATCTTTCCCGGCCGCGGTTTCACCTGCTGACCTGGCGGAGGGTGCTGCCGGAACCGGCAGCTTTGAATTCCAGGCCGGTGGGCTGACATTTGGTGATGACCTGGTATTTGAGGTGTCCATAACCGCCGACGAAATTTCCCCGACCATCAAGACACAGACCTTTACGCTTGCCGATGCCGAGAGCGACCTTCAGTTCCTCGCCAGTAAGACCTGGGACTTTGAAACCGATCTGGAGGGTTGGACTGTTGTCGAAGGCACATTCAACCAGACCACCAATGGCGGCGGCGCCAATGGCAGTACCGGCTATGTGGCTTCGTCCGCCTTCCTCGATAACCAGTGTGATCAGATCCGCTCACCGCTTATCCAGTTGACCAGTACATCAACCTTGACGTTGGCAAACAATTATGAAATCGAAGCCAACTCCGGTCAGTGGTGGGATCGCGCCAATGTGGGTATCGCCGAGGGTGGGGACCGTAGTTCCGTGGATCCCGATGGTGGCCGCCTCTACAATGCCAGCGGTGCCGGCGCTACCTGCGCCACGGTTGGTCAGAATGGCTGGGCCGATGTCAACGGCACCTGGGGAACAAGCTCATGGTCTGCAACGGCATTGGATTCAGCTAACTACGCGGGAACGCCGGTCCAGATTGATATTGCCTACGGCACCGATTTTTCCGTGAACGGTAAAGGCTTCTGGTTCGACCAGGTCACCGTGACGGACATCGAATTGCTGGTCGCTGATACGCAGACTGATAGCTGTGACGCAGCGGAGAATGATCCGCCAGTCGTGACAATTACGGCCCCTGCCAATGGAACCAGTTTTGCTGCGGGCGCCAATATCAACTTCACCGGCACCGCCAATGACACTGAAGATGGCGACATCGCTGCCAGTATTGGCTGGTCTTCAAGCAAAGACGGCGCCATAGGCAGCGGTGCCAGTATTAATACGGCTACCTTGAGTATAGGTACCCACACGATTACGGCGGCTGTCACCGATTCAGGTGCGCCTACCGCAACACCTGAGAATGGCTCGGACCAGATCACCGTCACCGTGAACGATGCACCGACAGTCAGCATCACTGCACCGGCCAACGGTTCAAGCGCCACGCAGGGTGATAATGTCAACTTCACCGGCACCGCGAGCGACACCGAAGATGGTGATATCGGCGCCAGTATCGACTGGACTTCGAGTCTGGACGGCACCATCGGTAGCGGCGCCAGTGTCAACACGACAAGCCTGAGTGTTGGTACCCACACGATCACCGCAGCGGTTACGGATTCCGGCGGCCTTTCCGGTGAGGATCAAATTACGTTCACAGTGGATCCAGCGCCCGTTACAGATGTGAATGTCGGTGCTATCGTGACTGGAACCCAGAGCGCTCCCAAGGGCCGGAAGTTCGGTACCGCCAGCGTGACAATTCGCTACGATAACGGAGCGCCGGTGGGTGCCGGGTATACCGTAACCGGGGATTTCTCCGGTTCGTACAATGACTCCGGAGTGTCCGCAGTGACCGATTCCAATGGCGTGGCCCTGATCCTGACGACAGGAACGGCGAAGAAGAACATCGTCGTTGAGTTCTGTGTAACTGGCGTCAGTGGCCCGCTGCCATACGATTCTGCTGACAATGCAGACCCGGCGTACGCCTGTGCCCCGCCGCCCCCGCTTAATGATGTACATGTGGAGGCCATCGAAATCGGTAGCCAGGGCTTCGGAGGTGGTAACAAGGCCGGAACGGCTACCGTCACGATCTTTGGAGACAATGGCGAGCCGCAATCCGGGTACGCCGTTTCCGGCAATTTCAGCGGTGATTTTGTTGAGGCGGCTGGACCGGCCGTGACCGGAAGCGATGGCTCGGTGACGTTCCAGACGTCAGGCAGCAAGAAGGGCAAGCTTGCCGTCTCATTCTGTGTTGACAGTGTGTCGGGGTCTGAGCTCTACGACGCTCTTGATAACACAGATCCAACTTACGAGTGCCCCTGACCACGGTCCGGTAGGTACTGCCCAACAACCTGTCTCCCCGGTAGCAGGGAGACAGGTCAACATCAGAGCACGAAATGGTGACCCCGGCAAAGCGGGGAAAAGGTAAAAAGGCCAGGGCCTCTGATGAGGTACAAACCTTGCTATCAAGGCAACAAATTTAGACAATGCCTGCTGGATGCGGGCTGTTAGCTTTGCTGCTCCTGCTCCTCTATTGCTGCGCTGCCGGCTTGTTCACCGGCGATGCCATGGCGCAGTTTGTCGATAATCAGGGACATGTGCTGAGGTGAGTGCGTCCTCCTGGCAAACAGAACATACAAAGACGGCACCACGAAAAGCGTCAGAACGGCGGAAATTGTCACACCGAAAACGATAACTATTCCTATGGGCTGGCGCGATTCAGCACCGGCGCCGGATGCCAGTAACAGTGGCATGGCACCAAATGTCGTGGCTGCGCTGGTCATCAGGATCGGGCGTAAACGCACGGCAGCGGCCTGTACCACGGCGTCTTTGAATGCAATGCCACGGTCCCTCAACTGGTTGGCAAACTCAACGATCAGGACCCCGTTCTTGGCGGACAAACCGACCAGCAGGATCACACCGATCTGGCTGAATACGTTGACCGAGCTGGCATAGACCCACAGGCCAAGGACCGCGCCCATCAAGGCCAATGGCACGGTCACCATGATGATAAGCGGGTTGATAAAGCTTTCAAACTGGGCAGCGAGCACAAGGAATACGATCAGCAATGCCATACCGAAGGTCAGATATAAAGAACTGCCCGAGTCGAGAAACTCCTTGCTCTCTCCATCCCAGCTAATACGCGCACTCGACGGCAGGGTAGTGGTGGCTACGTCATAGACCTTTTCAATGGCCTCACCCAGCTTGACACCTTCGGCCAGCCCGGCCTGCAGGGTAATGGAGCGCATGCGGTCATGACGGCGTAACCCGGGCGGGCCCGCGTATTCAGAAATCTGTACCAGGTTTGATAAGGGCACCAGCTCATTATTCAGGCTGGAGCGGACATACAGGTTGGTGATGTCACCGGTGGACGAACGCGCCTCGTCCTCGCCCATCAGCACCACGTTGTATTCGCGGCCCCGGTCCACATAGGTCGTGACAATTCGCGACCCCAGCATGGTTTCCAGTGTACGGCCAACATTGGAAAGGGAGACCCCCAGTGTCGCCGCGCGGTCACGATCGACACTGATTTTCATCTGCGGCTTGGTTTCCTGGAAGTTGCTGTCCACCTGGGTCAGCTCGGGCATGGCCTCCATGGCCACCAGCATCTTGTCACGCCACTCTTTGAGTTGTTCATAGTCGGGTCCGCCCAGCACCAGTTCCAGCGGACTTCCGTCACTTCGTATTCCCAGGGCGCTCGGGGTGCGGGCAAAAATTCTCGCTTCGGGGATATTGGCTGCCTGTTGCATCACCCAGCTGGCGATGTCCGAATCGCGTTGAGTGCGCTCGTCCCAGTGTTGTAGCAGTACGATCAGGGTCGCGCTGTTGACCGCTGAACTACCCCAGCCTCCAGGCAACCGCGTAAGGAATCGCTTGATCGGCTTACCCTCACCCGTTTCGGTCAGGATGACCTGTTCCATTTGCCGGGTACTGCGGTCGGTGTATTCCAGCGTGGCGCCTTCAGGGGCCCTCAGCGAGATAAAAAACGCACCCCTGTCTTCCTTGGGGGCGTATTCCTGCGGTAAGCGGTTCAACTGTAGCACGGTCGCCGCTGAAACCAGCAGGACGATCAGCATCACCAGCCACGGCCAATTGATAATCCGTGACAGGGCCTGTCTGTAGTATTCCGACACATGGGTGAAGAACCTGTCAATCAGGCCCGCCGGCCCCCTCCCGAGCTTGTTGCCTTTTAGAAGCTTTGAGCTCAGCATTGGTGTCAGTGTCAATGCCACAAGGCTGGAAAACAGCACCGCGGCGGCAAGGGTGATCCCAAACTCACGGAACAGGCGGCCGACGTCCCCCTCGATAAACGATAAAGGAACAAATACAGCGACCAGTACCAGGGTGGTCGCAATGACGGCAAAGCCGATTTCGTTTGAACCGTCAATGGCGGCCAGCAACGGTTTCTGGCCTGCCTCGATGCGCCGGTAGATATTTTCCAGCACGACGATCGCATCATCGACCACAAGGCCGATTGCCAACACCAGTCCCAGCAGGGTGAGCACATTGATGGTGTAGCCCATGACGTTCATGACGATGAACGTCGCGATCACCGACACCGGTACCACGACCGCCGGTATAAGCGTGGCTACCAGGGAGCCGAGGAACAGGTAGATAATCACCAGCACGAGGAAGAGCGCCACCGCCAGGGCCTTGTAGACCTCGTTCATTGATGCCTCGATAAACTCCGCCCGGTCGTAATTGATTTCCAGGCTCATTCCCTCCGGCAACTCGGGCGTCATTGCCGCCATTTCTTTGCGTACGGCGCGGGACACCATGACGCTGTTGGCCTTGGATAATTGCGCGATAGCCAGCGAAACGGCAGGAACAGCATTGGCCCGTGCCGAGCTGCGGTCATTCTCTGCGCCGATACTGACATCGGCGACTTCACCCAGTCTGACAGCCTGGCCATCGGCACCCCGTCCCACTACCAGGTTTTGAAAATCCCTCGCGGTATCGAAACCGGTATCCGTGCGCAGGGTAAATTCGCGGGTTTCGGACTCGAGGCGGCCGGCCGGCAGTTCAACATTTTCCGAGCGCAGGGCACTTTCAACATCGGCCACCGTCAGGCCCCGCGCAGCCAGCGCTTCGCGGCTGAGCCAGATTCTCATCGCGTACTTACGCGCACCTGAAATACGCACCCGTGCGACACCGGGCACGGTGGACAAACGGTCTACCAGGTAGCGGTCGGCGTAATCGGTTATCTCGAGGCCGTTCATGCGGTCGGAAGTAAGGTTGAGATACATGACAGCCCGCGTAGTGTTGTCTTCCTTCGCGATCTCTGGGGGGTCTGCTTCCTGAGGCAATTGATCCACAACCCTTGAGACACGATCACGGATATCATTGGCTGCGGCTTCAACATCACGACTAAGACTGAACTCAACACGAATATCCGAGCGTTCGTCACGGCTCTGCGAGGTCAATTTCTCAATGCCTTCGATACCCGCAACCTGGTCTTCTATGACCTGGGTAACCTTGGTTTCGACAACTTCTGCGGAGGCTCCGCGATAGCGTGTTTCAATGGAAACGACCGGGGAATCAACATCCGGATACTGGCGTACCGGCAATTTCAGCATCGCGGTCAAACCGAGGATGATCAGCAACAACGATATTACGCTGGCAAAAACCGGCCTTCGAACTGAATAATCTGAAATAATCATGGTTGTGTTCCGGCCGGTGTCAGGATTCTTACGGTCTGGCCCTGGCGTGCTTTTTGTGTCCCGTCAACGATCACGCGTTCCCCGGCTGAAAGTCCATCGAGGATTTCCACCTCGCCAGGGCGGCGTCTGCCGATATGCACTTCGCGGCGCTCCACGATCTGGTTTTCATCGACGACCAGGATGTACTGCGCACTGCGCTCAGGTATAAGGGCCCTCTCTGGAATCATAATGGCCTCAATATTTTCTTTTAAAAGAGTTACGGTCAGAAACATGCCCGGGCGTAAAAAGCCTTCTTCATTTGGCACGACAGAGCGCACCAGTACCGTGCGGCTGACAGGGTCTACCCTTGTATCGATGCTGGTAACGAGGCCTTCAAACTCCTGGTCCGGCCAGGCTGCACTGCGGGCCTTGACGGTCAGCCCCAGTGCCAACCTGGAAAGATAAATCTCGGGAAGATCAAAATCGACTTTGATGGTATCGGTGTCGTCCAGCGTGGTTATTACCGTGTCCGGGTCCACCAGGCTGCCCAGCGACACGCGCCTGAGGCCAATTCGCCCGGCAAAAGGCGCTCTCACAATCGTCTCTGCCATACGTGACTCTGCCACCGAGACCATGGCCTCGTCGGCTACCTTCCTCGCTTCATCCTGCAGCAATTGCGATTTCGCCACCACGTTTGTGCGAAATAGTTCGGCGGAGCGCTGGTAACTTGCCTCCGAATCCACCAGCGCGGCCCTTGCCGCCGCCAGGTCGGCCACCTGCTCGAGGTTGTCCAGTTTAACCAAAACGTGGCCGGCTTCGACCGCCTGGCCTTCCTCAAAATGGATTTCCGTAACCGTCGCCGTTATTTTGGGCCTGATGTCGACGGATTCGTTAGCCCTCGCGTTACCCAGTGCCTCGGCTGCAAGCGGGAATGACCTTATTTCCGCCTCCACTACCACCACAGCGGGTACAGTTTCCTTCCGTTGCGCAGAAACTTCCGGAAAATAGAGCATCAAAAGCACCAGGCCGACGGCCAGTAATGAAGCAGTTTTCATATTTATCCCGTCTTCTCACATCTGGTATGCCAGTTTAGCACTAGTGTTATACAGAGGATTACACCTCAAAACATAACTGACCAGCCCAAGGCCAGGCTGTCCTGATCGGCGCCGGTGTCCGCATGTGAGCGAAAACGAATCCATGAAACTTTCAAACCCTGTGTGCGGCTGAGTGGATAACCTGCGCTCAGTGCAGTGACCCAGTTTGCCGACTCGTTGTCTTTTGGCAAGCCGTTCACCGTGGATTGCCAGCCGCTGCCATAAGCCGCGCTCAGCGACGCCCAAAGCCCGGGGCGGAAGGTGTAAATCAGGTGTCCCTGGATGGCATACAGCGGATCACTCTCGAGCTTGTTGCCACTCCAGAATTCATCGTTGTCACCATAAATAAATATCGAGCCGGTTAGTTCGTAAGTCCATTTATTACGGTTATGCGTGACCCCCAGTTGTGGGCGGATGATCCAGCGGTTCTGACCAAGATTTATCAGGCGGTTTTCAAGGTAATGCCCGTAGGGAAGACTGACCGATACGGCTGCTCCTACAACGGTATTGGACTTTTCACTTTGTGCGAACTCAGAGGGTGTCTCTGCGGGTCCGCCATAAAGCAACATGGACAAACGCAGTCGGGGATCCCTGAAACCCCTGCGCCGGACACTTGTATAAACACCATCCACAAATCCTTCCCAGCGCCCTGAGGCATAGGGCGCAGATACATCCACGCGGGCCGATTTACCAAACATGCCAAAGCTGCGGATATACGCCAGGCCAACCCCGGCAGCTTCAAAGGTGACATCTTCGGCCAGGATAACCGGGTCAAGAAAAATGTCACCCTGCGTGTAGTTTGTACCGATTCCGATAAAGTTCAGCCCTGTGGGCATTTGCGCCCAACGGCGTGGTTCGGTGTCCTGGGCCCAGAGGTCACTGGCAACAAACAACAGGCTTAGTGCAGCCAGCACAGCACGCCAATGGTTGGCCAGGTAGAGATCAATGATTCTGTTAAATCTCATTCGGGATACATGCTCGCAGGCTTGTTAATGGCTCCAAAGCTTCAGTATTCTGATTTTGTGTTACCAACACAAGACTGCATCCCTGTAAATAGAGAATAAACTGCGCTTTGAGTGGAGCGGGTGATGGGAATCGAACCCACGTAGTCAGCTTGGAAATCCTATCCATTCAACAGTCTGCAACAAATAGCAACGGTAAGAACAGCAAGTTACTCGATTCTGTTTGATGGGCACTGCTGTCACTTGTTGAGATTGATTGTATCGAAGTGGTCCATGAGTGGACCATTCAGTAATGCTTTCTGCGCCCCCTATCATCAGTAGATAGCATTGTGATTTGCAGTGGGCCGCAAGTCGTAAAACCCTGACATTACTTGAAGCACACTGCTCACTGTACTTTGGGAATAAAGCCATTGTGAAGTGCAAGGCCACGAATGAATACTTTTTGTATTTGTTTGGACCATGGGATTGTTCTCGCACGAAGCTCCTCAAGCATTATCAAAGAGGCGTTTGGTGGCAATTGGCGGCCGGCATTCCGAACCTTGGTTAACCCAGAACCGTATATCTCACTCACAAACCAAGCCGCACTCGCTGTAAACTCTGTTCAGGCACGACTGCGTGTATTCCACGTCGCAACAGTCCGCGTCCGCTTTGCAAATCAGGTCGACACAGGTATGACACCCGTAAGGCATTGGCTCGGCACTAGTCTCGCACAGGCTTTGACCGCAGACTACTGCATCCATGGAAGCGCCTGATTCGATTTTGAAGCCCTCCAGAAATTCAATCTCGAGGCCGCTTCTCAGGGACAGCATCCGTCCGTCCAGAACCAGGAGGTTGGGGCCGGCCACCAATGTTTCGCATGCCTCGTAAAGGGAATTCTTCGTAACCGTTTCCGTCACGACGAACTTATTGCAAGAAGGAGGCCTGGAGATTTCAAAGTCACTTGCGGATTGCCCAAAAATGTCTGGCGCAAGGGCGTCGATGACCCGGATTTTAAACTCGGTACCGGTGTCCTGTGTTGCCGGGATATTCCAGGTAAATGAAGTGCCGTTGGCTTGAGTCGCTATTGTGCGAACGGGCTCCCCCCCCTTGAACAACTTCAGGTCAACGGCGGACGCGCAGTCCGCGCCGTTGCCGGCCCAATTGATCACGTAGGATCTACCCGGGTGCCAAATCTCACCACCATTCGGCTGACTGACCGTGTAGCTGCAATCGAGCGGTACCGTGGACCTGGAGGCGATGCACCCTTTCTGGTCGCGCACGTAAACCGTGCCGGGGTTGGAGCCCAGGTCGAGATGCGGGTCGGTACCCCAGTTGGCCCCGTCGACGCTGTACTCGTAGAGGCCCGTTCCGTAGTTCGCAATCACCTCGCTCGACCCCGACGAATTCCGGAGCTCGATCGCGATTGCCCGCGGCTCGACGATGGGGACCGTCGTAGCGCTTGCTTCGCACTTGTTTTTATCCAGTACGCCCACTGAATGGGTGCCCGGCCCAAGCCCTTCGAGGACGTTGGACGGACTATTGATCTTCCCCGACAGGCCGAATCTGTATGGCGGCGTTCCCCCGGAAGCGACGATTTCCACCTTGCCGTCGGCGGCTCCGGGGCAAGAGATATTCGTCTCCACTAGGCTCTCGATCTTCAGATTGCATGCGTTGGACACGATATTCGAATTCAGGGACCGGAGATGGGTAGCATCTTCCCGCACGTACAACGCGTACTCCCAGGACTCGCCCGGCATTGGTGTAGGGCTAATGACATAGGAAGTCGCGTCGTTGGCTACCCTGTTATAAGGAGCCTCCTGCCAGTCGGTGACGCCCAGGCTCCTTTCGACAATCTGTATTTGTCCGGTGCTGCCCGAGACAAGGTGGTTGTTTTTCCAATCGAGCCGGACCTGGCCGGTTTTTTTATCCGTCGTCGCGGTGAGATTTTCCGGGGCGTCGGTCCAGGTTTTGTCGTTCTTGATGTCGACCGTAACCGAGAACGAGCCGTCGCCGTGGTTGACGACTTCGTAGAGCTTGACCTCGTCATTTTCGTAGACCATGCCCGGCTTGAGGACGACGTCGCGAATGTCGTAGAAAGTCTCCCCATACTCCATCATGATATTTGGCGATGGGCTCATGTCCAGCAGGCGGTTCCAGAGGGCCTGGGTCTTTATGACAAAGATCCCGTCGAGGTTTCCGGCCAACTGCGGGTGGTTGAACATGGTGTCCATCCAGTTGATGTTGCGAACCTCCAGGCTATAGCCGTTGTTCTTGTAGGGCGGGGTGGATTTGTCGAAGGGCAAGAGTATTTCGGCCAGGCGCGGAGACGCCGTGGAGTTGACGGGGTGCAGGGTGGTGGTGAAGGTGCCCGGCTGCGAAAACGTCGCGATGTCATCCTCGGGCAGGAGACCGATGACATTGCGAAAGTTGCCATTGAGCGAGACGGCGTATTCCCCGTGTCCCATGATGTCGTAGTTGTTGCCGTACTCATTGTTCATGAAATCCTGGTTGTCCGGAACCTCCTCCTCCCAATCGAAACGATATCCGTTGGTGGCGGAGTTGGCGTGGGCAAACACTCCCAGGGCGTGCCCCATTTCGTGGCAGAGGGTCGATGTGAACCCAGACATATCGTAGACGACTTCTTCATCCTCGGTGGTCCCATCGTCCCTGGGGATCGAGTACGCCTGCTTGTCGACCAGCGTGTTGTAGAAGTGGTTGCTCGTCGAGCGGGCGTCATAACCGATCTGGAAGAACAAGACGATGGAGAATTCATTGTGCTTGCTGCCGTTGATCCGCACGTCGAAATGGCCCGTCCTCGCCCCCCCCAGTGCCGCGTCGTGGCCGCTGATAAACAGGAACAGGTCGTAGCGCTCGGGCTGGAAGCCGGGTACCTGGAAGTCGACGGCATCGAGAACCTGTTGACTGGAAAGCACGCTCCCGGAGCTGTCCCAGAAAGTGGCCGTCGAGGTCGTGTAGTCGAAAACCTCGCCGGTGACGATGAACTGGCCGTTGGAGATAGTCTTCCAGTACTCCTGGAACTTGTCGTGAAACAGCAGGCGCTCAAATTCGAGTGCAGTGGGCCACTTGGCCCGTTGCTCGGCGGGGATGTCCTGGTAGTCGATCAGGAACACCGCGACGTTCCAGTTCACCTTCTTCTCGTAAGCCGGCACCTCGCCCCGGGCGCCAGGCTCCGCGGCCAATGCAAGACCCGACGACCAGGCAAGACCGCCCAGTACTGCGACCAGGTAAAACCACCTGAATCTCTGCATTGCCTGTATCTCCATTTGGACTACTCTACAATTGGCCTGCACTGATTAAGAGTATAGATACCGTCTTCGGTTACAAGCAAGTTTTCAAGGGTTTGAATCGCCCCGGGTTTACCGGAGGCTCCATACTTTGAGAAGATGGAGCTATGAATACATCAAAAAGATATTCTGCGGTGCACGGCGAATGGCGGACAGTGCCGCATTGCTTGTAGATGATATTCTGCCTTACCAACCCATGCGTCAGTGGGTGCTGAGTGTACCGTTTCCGCTACGGTTTCTGTTTGCCAGCAGTTCCAGAGCCATGACCGGAGCGCTGAGTATCGTATACCGTGCCATAGCCACGCACTTAAGCCACAAAGCGGGTCTTACAAAGCCTGTGGCACAAACCGGCGCAGTGACCTTGATTCAGCACTTTGGCAGTGCGCTTAACGTGAACATACATTTTCACATGTTGTTTTTGGATGGTGTGTACACCAGAGGCACCAAGAGACGCCCAATGCGATTCTTGAAGGTGAAGTCGCCGACGCAACCTGAACTCACTCGCCTGACACACACGATTGCCAGGCGCGTTGGCCGTTACCTGGAACGCCGGGGATTGATTGAGCGTGATACCGGAAACATATTTCTCAAACAGGAAGGTCTGGATGTTTCAGATGAAGACCCAACAAATCAACTGCTGGGAAGCTCTGCTACCTATCGCATTGCAGTGGGACCGCAGCAGGGCCGTAAGGTCTTTACTCTGCAGACCCTGCCTGACCTCGAAACAGATAGCCCATTTTCATCTTTAGTCGGTGAAGTTGCCGGTTTTTCGCTACATGCCGGTGTAGCCATAAAAGCCAATGAACGAGCGAAACTGGAACGCTTGTGCCGTTACATTACCCGGCCGGCAGTTTCCACAAAACGTCTCTCATTAACCCGTAATGGCCAGATCCGTTATGAGTTGAAGACACCT